>CAYTKB010000156.1:0-4454 GCA_964438265.1 uncultured Acetomicrobium sp.
GCAGAGGAGCAGAATGTGTTTTAATTCGGCCTTCAGGGATGTGTTGCTATTCAAAGATAACTACCTTCTAAAAATAGCCTTGCTCGCTGTGGCCGTCCAGATGGTCTTAGTGCACTTGCTGGCCCAGATGGGCTTGATCGCGCTTGCGCCCTCTGGCCTCAACTGGGTTGCGAACATAGTCGGTGCGTATATCTTTGGCCTTGGCATGGTTTTGGCTGGAGGATGTGCCAGCGGCGTGACCTATAGAGCCGGAGAAGGTCTTACAACCGCATGGTTTGCCGCCATCTTTTACGGCGGGACGGCTTATGCCATGAGGAATGGTGGGGTATTCAGCGCTGTATGGAAATGGTTCCAAGGGTTCGGCGTTGCGCCATTTCAGTATTTTGATCAAACTACAGGAGAAGGGTTCTCCAGGCTATATCTGCAGAAGGCTGGACAGACGTTGCCCTCCGTCTTTGGCGTCAACCCGTGGATCGTTGTGGTCATATGCGTGGGCCTGATCCTCTGGTATGTCTTCGGCACGCAGACCAGCGAGAGGGAGTCTAAAATAGAGTTAAAAACGGCCGCCGTGCTGTTGGGCGCCGTAGGGGCCTTTGCCTGGTATTTCAGTGAACTGGTCGGAAGAAACTATGGCTTAGGGATCACGGGAGGATGGTCTAACATATGGAGCGTCTGGCTTTCGGGTAAACCCTTCAGCTGGGATGGGTTGAGTGTCTTCGGTATCGTGGTGGGCGCTGCGATATCCGCCGTTATGGCGAAGGAATTTAAGCTCAGGATGCCGAGAAACCCCATCACATACGTGCAAGTCATGGGCGGTGGCATCGTCATGGGCTTCGGTGCCACCATAGCTGGCGGGTGAAACATCGGTCACTTCTTCACCGGCGTGCCGGTGCTCGCGATTTCTTCTATAGTTGCTTCGGTGTTTTTTGTGTTGGGAAACTGGACGCTTGCCTGGTTTCTATACGGGCGAGAATAACTCGACGGGAGGCTTGAAGCTATGAAGATAGCCATACAGGTAATGACTCCGCCCTACTCTTACCAAGATATGGACAGCGCGATAAAGATCGCCGAGGCAGCCCTCAACAAGGGACATGAGGTGGCGATATTCCTCTTTGCCGACGCAGTAAATGCCGCCAACTCGCGCGTCAAGCCGATCAGAATTGACAGGAACATTCCTAAAAAGTTGGAGGAGCTCATCAGGGAGAAGGGCTTGAGAGTTGATATTTGCGGATTGTGCATGGAATATAGGGGGCTTACGGAAGAGGCGATCATAGAGGGAGCGCGCCCCAGCGGATTGCCGGAGCTGGCCAAGTTGATCGCCGAAAGCGACAGATTCTTGAGCTTTCCTGCATGAGGTGACAGATGATGTCCAAGAAGGTGCTATTTGTGGTTTATCAGTCCCCTGTGGGCTCTATATGGGTCAACGAGGCGTTTCGCACGGCCTTCGGCATGTATGGCGAGGACGTGGAGCCTTCGATCCTACTCATGAGTGAGGGCGTAGTCGCGTTGGCTCGCGAGTGCAAGCCAGAGAAATTGGGCTTGCTTTCAGTGAAGATGGTGCAGCGCTATGTCAAGCGTTACGGCACGCCCGTATATGCCGTCGGGGAGGATCTCGATACTTACGGCGTGAGGGATGTAGATGAGGGGTTTTTGGCCCAGACCGTCAGAAAGGACGAGCTCCCCGAACTCTTCCGTCAACACGATTACGTGATCTTCATGTGAGGTGAAGGCTATGGCTCTTATTTTGATAAAATACGGCCCAGATCATCCGGCGGAAGGGGCAAAGCTTTCGAGCGCAAGGGAGAGAGATTGTGCAGTGCTCATCCAAAACGGCGTCTATTGGGCTGCCCGTGATGCCTTAAAGAGCGCAAAATGCCAGGTTTACGCCATAAAAGACGACTTTCTTACCAGGGGTTACGAGGAAGGACAACTCGATATCGAGCTTATAGACTACGATGCTTTAGTCGAGCTGATTGAGAGAAACGAAGGGTTCCTGGGTTAGGTAGTTTGTAAGTTTTTAATCACGGTGTTCAGCGTAGCGGATGGGTCAAGATTCAGGAGATCCCATCCGCTTATTTTTGCGTTCACAGCTGCACGCGTGCTGCTGCCTGCGTGGAAATAGAGCGGGGCATATCCTTTGCTGGGATTTGTGATAATATCGACGAGGAAGCGGCGGCTTTCGAGATCGGATGAATGAAGCATTTGTACTTTAAAGATCGATGCGAAGGGGGTAAATACGTTGTCTTTTTTTGGATCGCTCAGGCTCAGAAGCAGGTTATTCCTTTTGGTGCTGTTGCTCGTGGCCATCAACGCGGCCACTGGGTGGTATCTTATAACTGCCTTGAAAGGGCAAGGGAAAGCCATTGAAGAGCTTTATGGCGGGGGAATGGAAATAAGCAAGGCTGCCGAGGTCAATGTCGGCGCTTCTGGTCTGTTGACCTCCATGTACAGCACCTTTAACAGCCCGGAGGTGATATGGTCGGGCCAGGCGCTCATCATGGAGTCGATGCTGCAGAACCTCGAAAGGGCTATAAGTGGCTACGAAGAGATCACCGTGATCGAGGGCAATAAGGCGAGATGGGATGAAACGGCTAAAACATTCGCCGAATGGAGTGCCGGCGTCAGAGAAGTAATTGAGCTTTTCCGCAACGAAGCGCCGAGGGAAGAGGTTTCGAAAAAAATTGATGGCATTTACCTCTCCACCAACGCCCTATCGCAGAGACTGGGCGAGATATTTTCCTTCTCTCAGATCGGCCTCGACACGATCTCCAGCAACGCAACCTCTCGCCTGAACGAGGCGATAAAGACTTCTACCATCGCTATGGCCATCGCCGCCGCCGTCGCGCTGGTCCTTGGGTTCTTGGTGGCCGGCTCCATAACTAAGCCTTTGAAGAAACTCGTAACAAGTGTCCAAGACATAGCTGAAGGGTTGGATCTCACAGTTAGAGGCAATTCCAAAAGTAGGGATGAGACAGGCGACGTGAGCCGCTCCCTCGATTATCTCCTCGAGCGCTTCTCCGAAGCTCTGAAGGAGGTCTCTGGCGTTAGCCTGAGGGTGGCGGAATCGGCTGAAAACTTCTCGGCCTCGAGCGAGGAGACAAGCGCCAACCTTCAAGAGGTCAAATCGAGCGCGGAGGCTATGGCTGCTCAGGTGGAAAACTTGGCCGCTGGGGTGGAGGAGATAAATGCCTCTGTGGAGGAGGTGGCCGCTGGGGCTCAGTCGGCTGCCCAGAGAAGTCAAGAAGTGACCGAGGAAGTAGAGAGGGCTCGAGGAGCAGGGGAGGATGGAATAAGAGCTGTCCAGAACGCCGTCGCTGCCTCTGTAAACGTTGCAGATGGGGCGCTCAAGGCATCAAACGTGGTGAGCGAGCTCGCTGGGAGAGCCAAGCAGATTCAATCGTTCGTGGATGTTATAGGTTCTATCGCGGATCAGACGAACTTGCTCGCCCTGAATGCTGCCATAGAAGCAGCTCGGGCCGGAGAACACGGCAGGGGTTTTGCCGTGGTAGCGGAAGAGGTGAGAAAGCTCGCCGAGGCGAGCAACGAGGCTGCCCTGAAGATCGCCGATCTCGCTCAGACGATAGTAGCAGACCTTGGCGAAGTCGTCGACGTCACTAAGGAGAATGCGCGGATGGCCGATGGCGCCAAAGCTCAAGCTCAAGAGGCTGAAAGTGCGATAAGCCGGATTATGGAGGCACTAAAATCCATCACTGCCGCTGCTCAAGACATGGCTGCGCTGGCTGAAGAACAGGCTGCCTCGAGCGAGGAGATAGCCAGCACCGTTCAAAACATGGCAGAACGGACTCAGGACGTCGCCAGCGCCGTAGACAGTGTTCACAGGAGCATCGAAGAGGTAGCCCAGGCATCCAGGCATATCGCCGAAGGCTCCTCTGAGCTCGCAGATCTGGCCGGGAAACTCCAGGAGCTCGTGAGGCAATTTAAGATTGAGAAGGAAGAAGAGAAGGCAACAGAAGAAATGACAGCGGAGGCTGGGCTCGTACCAGTGAGTTAAATATTGGAGGTAGAGATGGCTTTGGTTTGGAAGGCAGCCAGACTGCTCGTTGTGGCGCTGATGGGGTGTTTGTTTTCTACGGCTGCCTGGGCTGATGTGGGGTGGTCAACCAGGGTGGCAGGGTTGTTAGTAGAACTCGCCAAGGGAGACAAAGCTTACAAGGTGATCATAAGAAATGGCTCGCCTGATGATGTGCGGATGGCCATCAAGGAAGTGATGGGGGAGCACGACTTTACTCTCGACCGAGAGGAAGACGACGTGCTCCTCTTTACGAAAAAATACGGCCTCTCCCGCTATGACGTAGTTTATCGTATCGGTAGCGTTAGAGATGGCACAGAGGTGATCGTAGCTGAGAGTATGCCGAGGAGCATCGTCTTCTTTGATCCTGGCATATTGGGGCGTACATATCGCACCCCAACCTACCTGAAGCCTATCCTGGATT
>CAYTKB010000157.1:0-4420 GCA_964438265.1 uncultured Acetomicrobium sp.
ATAGGCTGAATTCCCAAGACCTTGAACGTGTTTTTCGACATCCTCTCTGCGCCGCTGCCAAAAGGTCCAGGACATACTACTTTCCCTTGAAAATCATAAGATGTCTTAATATCTTCATATTTAGCTAACGTCCACATACCAAAATGGGCAAAATACATAGGAGTCAAGCTACGCAGTGTGGTAAAGGGTTTTTGGCCTTCGGCCCAGCCAATACCTTTTAACATCTCATATGACGGCACGGTCTCTGCCAGAGCCAAATCTACCTTCCCATCGGCAAGTAGTTTTAAGTTAGCCACAGTTCCAGGAGTTCCTTCTACCATAATCTCAATTGTAGGGATTTTGGAATTAACGATTTTAGCATAACCACCGCCATATATATAAAAGGTACCTCCAATAGACGCAGTAGCCAGCGAAAGTCGTCTCTTTTGAGCATAAGCGCTTTGAGCTCCAACTATACATATTATCAACGCTAATATCAGTAACCCAACCACATAACGTTTAATCCTACAATTCATTATTCTAACACCTCCAATCATATTTTAAGTTAGCTATTTAAGAAACAAAATTATAGCATATTTTCACCTCCTTCCATATAAAGACAAAGACTCTTTTTTAGAGGCTCGATAATATTAGTAATTAATTGTTGGCAAATTCCTTGGAAATTAAAAATGTCATTGCGAAGAATAAGCATACGAACACCTTTTTCAACTAACTCCTTGGCTTTCTCTAAGGTTGGAGGTGCTACAGGACACATAAGTGGGATATTTTTCTCTCTAGCCTTGGTAGATAGTTTATTAAAATATTCTTTAATTATAGGGCTATCTAACTGATAAAGCAATGGCAATCCAAGAGACATCCCCAGGTCGCTCGGACCAAAGTTTACCGCGGAAATTCCATCAACATCGATTATTTCGTCGATGTTATCAAAGAATTCTTTATCTTCAGCCAAAGGAATTACCATGGTGTTTTGATTACTATACTCGATATATTCCTCCCAGCTAAATTTACCTACACCATAACAGGCAGACCTAACCTCGGCCGCCGTGCCCCGAATACCTCGAGGTGGGAATTTCGCCGACCGTATTGCAGCTTCGACATCGGCTCTACTTTTTACATGAGGGATAATCACGCCTTGAGCCCCGGCCTCAAAGGCGTTGCGAATCATAGCTTCGTCATTGGCCTTAACTCGCACTACCGTGGAAATATTAGCAGCTTCAGCTGCCCGTATTAAGTGTTCTAACCGCATGTCTACTGATAGAGCACTATGCTCAGTGTCAATAAACACAAAATCAAATCCACAATACCCAAGAACCTCAACTAATACCGGACTAGCGGTATATAAGGTCATCCCTGCAACAATGCAACCTTGATCTATTGCCCGTTTAAGATGGTTCTCCTTCATTTGTTATTCCTCCATTTCTATAAGTTTAGATTGATTTAACGAATCGTTTTGAATCTTATTGACTAACGCTTGACAGGCTAGTTCCAAATGTTGTTGCATCAATCTTTCTGTCTTAAGTGGATCTTTCTCGCGAATTCCTGACAAAATGACTTTATGCTCTTCTTGGGATTGCTTTAAAAAACCCCATAGTCTTAAAGTCTCTGCCCGATATCTCTCTACGCTGTCCCAAAGATGTTCAATTATATCAGTTAAACGTTGGTTTCCGCACATCCTATAGATATCATGATGAAATAATCTATTTAAAACTGCTACCTTACAATAATCAAAATCAGCTTCAGAAGATGCTAAATTGTCTATTTCATCAAGATACTCCTGTAAAATACTAATTTGTTTATCATCTATTTTTGGAACAGCAAGCCGCACAGCTAACCCTTCCAAAGCACCTCTTATAGCATATATTTCAATAACATCTCTAGGTTCAAGCCCTAAAATTATCGTTCCCACGCAGGGTTCCACTCGAACAAAACCTTCCCTTTCTAGTCTCCGAAAAGCCTCACGTACCGGTGTTCGGCTCACGCCAAGCTGTTGGGCAATTTCTTCTTGATTTAGCTTCTGACCTGGTTTCAGTTCGCCTTTTGTGATAGCCTCCTTAATTTTTTTCTCTACCAGTGCACCCTTACTAACAAATTCTTCTAACTCTAACATTTTCAACCTACCTTCTTGAGTTTAGCTTTGCTTCAAACAGGGGAAAATATCTAAATTGCTCATCACTTGTCGTAAATGGTTCAAAGAATCCTGGCTCATTGGGAGTGTTGGTCGACGAGGATATCCTCCACACATTCCAACAATATTCATAGCTTCCTTAATTACGAGTGGAAACGTCCCCATACTATAGGTAGTTCGGAAGGCATAAAGCTTGTATTGTAACTTTTGGGCTTCTTCTATTCGACCTTGCTTAGCCAAGTTATACAATTCTACAGTAAGTCTGCCAAATACATTCGGCGAAGGAGAGATAACCCCTGATGCGCCCATACATATAGCAGGCAAAATCAGCAAATCATGCCCTATCAATACTTTTAAGCGGTTGTCAGTTAAGCGAATTGTTTCTGACATTTGTATAATATCGTTTGTACTTTCTTTAATGGCTACAATATGGTTTAGTTTACTAAGTCGATCAACCAGAGTCGGTGAAAGATTCACCTGGGTTCGATCAGGTAAGTTATAAAGACATACAGGAAGATTTACTTCTTGTACTATAGTGCGATAATATTCAATAATCTCCTCAGTGTTGGGAGGCATGAAGTTGGGTGGTAGTATTAAAGCTCCATCAGCGCCGGCTCGCTTAGCATGGTTTGTTAGAATAAGAGCCTCACGTGTCGAGTTTGCACCAGTTCCAGCATATATAGGAATTCGCCCAGCGGCCTGCTCAATGGCCAACTCCAGAACCTTCTTTCGCTCTTCTGTGGTCATCTTATAGAACTCGCCCGAGCTTCCACATACAACAATCCCATGAACCCCTTCGGAGATTAGAAATTCTATGTTATGCTTAAAGCCTACTTCGTCAATTGCCTCATACTTGTCAAATGGGGTGATAATTGGTACAATTATACCTTCAAAAAGCGACTTCTTCATATCGTCTCCTCCTTAAATACTTCAGGATTTACAGTGAAAGCAGGCCTTCTGCCATGAAGAACATCTATAACATTAAGGACAGCCTGTCTGCATTGATTATTTATCGCCTCCTTTGTAAAAGCCCCAATATGAGGTGTTGTGACTACATTGTCCAAAGTTAAAAGAGGATCACCTATAGGAGGCTCGTGATCAAAAACGTCAAGAGCTGCTCCTGCAAGTTCCTCTTTTATCAGAGCATCATACAAGTCCATGCTGTTCACTATTCCACCCCGAGCGACATTAACTAGATATGCACTCTTCTTCATCATTTTTAAATGCTTCCTAGTGACCATTCCTTGAGTTTGAGAGGTTAGAGGAACGTGTATAGTAATCACATCGGCCTCTTTAAAGATAACCTCTAACGGAACGTATTGTAATCCAACTTCTTTTGCAAACTCCCAATCTTTGAATGTATCATAACCAAGGACCGACATTTCAAAACCTCGAGCTCGCTTCGCAACTCCCTTGCCAATTCGGCCAACTCCAATAATACCAATGCCTTTACGCCAAATCTCTACACCAATAAATTTATCCCATTTCCCTTGCCTGACAGCATTATGAGCCAAAGGAATGCTCCGCATCACAGAAAGAATCAAACCAAAAGTAAGATCAGCAACTGCATCAGCGTTGGCTCCTGGAGTGTTAGTTACTACAACACCTTTTTCTGTAGCTGCGTTAACATCAATTTGATCCACTCCTACCCCATTTTTGGAGATAACTTTAAGACGATCAGCGTATTCAACCACTCTTCTCGTAACACTGTCCTCGCCAACTATTATGGCATCGACGCCCTTAACAAGCCTTAGCAGTTCCTCCTCTCTAAGGTTTTTCCCCAGGTATGGGTTTTCCACAATCACACAACCTTCAGCTTCGAGCATTTTAATCGGCTCTATTGTTGCTGTGCCTATAACCCTTGATGCGATCAAGACCTTAAACACCCGATAACCCCCTTTTAACGTTTGCGTTATTGTAGGATCCTGCATGCTGCATATTAATAACACATTCTATCCGTGTATGTCAATACCCTGAGGGCTGAAAGAGAATTAGTGACTATCGAATGCAGGATACCTTGCTATCACTGGCTTGTGAGGCAGGAGTGCGGAAGTTGGGTCAGAGATGTCGAATTTACTACATTAGAGTGGGTGAATTGGTTTAATAACAGCAGGCTCCTTGGAGCTATAGGAAATATTCCGCCTATAGAGCTTGAGGAAAACTATTACAATCTCCAGGAGACACCAGCCACCGTGGCTGGACTCAAATAAAAAAGCCTCCGGGAAAGCCGGGGCGGTTCAGCGTAGCGTATAACGAACGGGCAGACCGCAGATCCTGGGAGGCGATGAAGTTCTT
>CAYTKB010000158.1:0-4410 GCA_964438265.1 uncultured Acetomicrobium sp.
GGCAGCGAAGAAGAGGCCAGACGCCTATCCAAAGCGGTTATCGATAGGCGAAAGGCCGCCTGTGTGCACGTTTATCCCATAGAGAGCCTCTACTGGTGGAAGGGCAACGTAGAGGACGACCATGAGTGGGAGGTTTCGTTTAAGACCGTCCTTCCCCTTTATCCGGATTTGGTAGGGATTATATCCGAAGAGCACAGCTACGAGGTGCCCGTCATAAATATGACATCCGTAGTCAAGGCGAACAGGGATGCTTTACTCTGGTTATGGGAGGAGCTATCAGGTGAACCTGATAACCACGCACATCGGAGCTGACTTCGACTCCCTTGCCAGCATGGTTGCCGCATCAAAAATTTATGGTGGCTCTCAGCTCGCCTTCTCGGGTTCAGCTGCCAGAAATGTGCGGGAGTTTTTGAGGAAATTTGGCGGTCGTTGGAACGTTTTGACGCCGAGCAAGGTGGACGCCTCTTCTGTCACGTTGCTCGTGGTCGTAGATGCGTCTTCCCCCTCTCGCATAGGCCCCTTCGCATCGCTCGTAGGAGCTCCAGGTGTTGCCGTCCACGTTTATGATCATCACCCGCCCGATCAAGTTGAGATGAACGCGAGCCTTGCCGTGATAGAGCCAGTGGGAGCTACCACGACGATTCTGGTGGAAAAGCTCTTGGAAGCGCACGTGCCGATATCGCCTCAGGAGGCGACGCTATTTGTCATGGGAATATACGAAGACACGGGCGCGCTCACCTTTGGGGCTACATGCAAGCGAGATTTTGCGGCTGTTGCTGCCCTGTGGGAGCTGGGTGCCGATATGACTCAGATCCCAACTTATGTAGAGCTGGACTTGAGTGCCGAAGAGAGGGCCTTTCTGGATAAGCTCATAGAAAACGCCAGGGAACATTTTATAGGCGGCGCCAAGGTAGTGATCTCCCTCCTTTCGGCCGATGGCTACATGGATGGGCTTTCGCTCTTCGTCCATCGCCTGCGCGATTACTTCGGTGCGGACGTGGCACTGGCTATCGTCACTATGGAGAGGCGCACCTACGTGATAGTGCGAAGTAGAGAAAGCGTCTTGAACGCCGCGTTGTTTTTGGCGCCGTTGGGCGGAGGAGGGCACCCTCAAGCTGCCGCTGTCGCCCTTCCTCGTCAAGATCCGGAAGAGCTGTTGGCCGACCTCGAGAAAAAGCTCAGGAACGCCATAACACCCCAAGTTCGCGTGCGCGACGCCATGACCAGTCCCGTGATGGCCGTATCGCCGAAACTTTCTATAGATGAAGCCTATCGGCTCATGATGCGCTATGGCCATGCCGCCCTTCCCCTGGTGGAAGGTGGAAAACTCGTCGGTATTATAACGAGAAAAGATCTGGACAAGGCTCACATGCACGGCCTTGGATCGGCCCCAGTGAGCGAGTTTATGAGCGAAGGTGTGATCTCCATTTCCTCCAACGCTTCCATACACGAAGCCCATCAGCTCATGGTCGTTCACAACATAGGGCGCCTCCCGGTGGTGGACGACGGTAAGCTCGTGGGAATTTTGACGCGCACCGACTTATTGCGCGCCCTTTACCCGTCGTCGATACCACCCGAAGAACGCCAGATGGGACTTTCACTTCCTTGGACGGAGGGGATCTCAGAGCTCATGGCCCAGAGACTTCCGGCGTGGGTGCAACAACTATTGCGAAGGCTCGGAGAGCGAGCCGAGGATATGGGCATGCAGGCTTATATCGTGGGGGGCTTTGTCAGGGACCTCCTCTTGGACCGTCAGAATCTCGATCTGGACGTGGTGATAGAGGGGGATGCCGTCTCCTACGCCGAGTCCTGGAGGAGAGACGGCTGTGACGTGGCCATTCATCAGCGCTTCAGAACCGGGACTATAACATTCCCAGGCGGGCGAAAGGTCGACGTAGCCACGGCACGCCGTGAGTTCTACGAATATCCGGTGGCTCAGCCTACAGTCTTGAGCGATTCGCTGAAGCACGATCTCTATCGTCGAGATTTCACGGTCAACGCCATGGCCGTATGCATAAACCCGTCGATGTGGGGCACGCTCATAGATTACTTCGGCGGCCGTCGCGACCTGCAAAAGAAATTGCTCAAAGTGTTACACAATGTGAGTTTTGTGGAGGATCCGAGCCGCGTCCTGAGGGGCATAAGGTTAAAATGGCGCTTAGGCTTCTCTATGGAAGAGAACACGTTGCGGCTTGCAAAGAACTGCATAAAGGGAGGACTTTTGGCCCTCCTTCCCGGTACGAGGGTGCGCGGAGAGCTCGAGATTATCTTCCGCGAGGAAAATCCTTACCCGGTATATAAAGAGCTCGCTGACCTCGGCGCCTGGGAGGCGCTCTTTCAGGGGATCAAGATAGACAAGAGCGCGGATAGAAATATGCGGCGCCTCGCCTTTCTCGCAAAGCGGCTGGGGAGCGAGCTGTCGGAGGAGGAAAGGGAATCTCTGTGGCTCGCCTACCTTTCGGCTCTCCTCATTTCGTCGTCTGACGAGGTGCAGTGGCGAGCGCTGGACAAGTTACACTTGGCGCCGAGCGAGAGAACAGCAGTGAGGCGTGCCTTAGAGGATCTAGGCACGGCCGAACAAGAGTTAGGCGGCAGGGGTTTCAAAGAGCCCGCGCATATCTATAATTTCCTCAAGGGCGTGCCGGTGTCTACCGCTTTCTTTTGGGCTGCAGCCACGGATCGCCCCAGGGTCAGAAGGCGCATCTTGCTCTTTTTTACCCGCCTTCGCAAGATCCGGCCCATGTTGACCGGTAGAGACATCTTGGAGATGGGCTATAGGGAAGGTCCCATCGTGGGTGAAATCTTAAAGGGGTTGCTAACGGCCCGCCTGAATGGGATTGTGGAGACGCGCGAGGAAGAGATCGAGTGGGTGCGGCGCTCCTTCCCGTTAAAAGAAAGGACGTGATGATGATGTATGGTATGCCCAATTGGGCTGACCTTGTTTTGAGCATACCGGCCGTGTTGTGGGCCATCACTTTTCATGAATATTGCCATGGCTATGTGGCATATAGGTTGGGGGATCCCACGCCCGAGGCCAGCGGCCGACTGACGCTGAACCCCTTAGCTCACCTCGATATATTCGGGACCTTGATGCTTCTCCTCTTTCGCTTCGGTTGGGCTAAGCCTGTGCCTATAGACCCTCGACACTTCAAACGCCCAGGGAGGGATATAATCCTGGTCTCTCTCGCAGGTGCCGCAGGGAACATTTTGACGGCTGTCGTCTGCGGCTTAGCCGTGCGCTTATTTCCGACGGTGTTTTGGGCGAACCTCGCCTTGGCGCGCTTCGTAGTGATTATGATGCTCATGAACCTCGGATTGGCCGTCTTTAACCTCTTGCCCGTGCCTCCCCTCGATGGTTCGAGGATCCTCATGGTGCTGCTTCCTCCGCGGGCTCTGCGATACTACTTCTGGCTCGAGCGCTACGGTTTCGTCATACTGATGCTCCTCATCTTCATGGGTGTAGTTCAGTCCATAATCGGTCCCGTAATTTCGGCTATAATGGCGTTGATCCTATAGAGGAAGTGAGAATTCATGCGCCTTTTACTCACAAACGATGATGGCGTCTTCGCTACCGGCATCGCGATCCTCGCCAGGAAGCTCGCAGAGGTGGGCCATCGCGTAGTCGTGGTGGCGCCCGACAGAGAGAGGAGCAGCATCGGCCATGCCGTAACGTTGACGCGCCCCTTGCGGCTCATTCGCGTCGAGAGCGGGCCTTATCCTCCAGGGCTTGAGGCCTATGCCTGCGATGGAACGCCTTCGGACTGCGTCGTCTTGGGGTTGGAGGAGATATCTCCCGATGCGGAGCTCATACTTTCCGGCATCAACGGCGGCCCAAATTTGGGCGATGACGTGACCTATTCTGGGACCGTATCGGCCGCCATGGAAGGCGTCCTTATGAAAAAGACATCTGTCGCTGTTTCCCTCGATTGCCGCATCGACGATGAGGAAAAGAGATACGAGACCGCCGCCCTCGTCGTCGTGAGGATGCTCGCATGGATGAAGGTCAATCCCGTCTCCGAAGGCGTGTTGCTGAACGTGAACGTACCCAATCTTCCTTTCACCCAACTAAAAGGGATAAAGGCCACGCGCAAGGGGCAACGGGTCTACGCCGGCAAGGTGAACAAACTGCGCGATCCCAACGGCCGCACGTATTATTGGATAGCAGGAAAGCCCGAGGACGACCTCGTAGAGGGGACGGATGTCTGGGCTGTATCTCATGGCTACGTCTCTGTGACGCCGCTTCATATGGATATGACACACTACCCGTCTCTTGAAAGGTTCCAAGCCAGCGGGATAGAGAATGCCTTGGGAGAAGAGGCGCAGTGAGCTTTAGAGAAATTCCCCATACGGCCGACATAGGAATCGAGGTCGAAGCCGAAAGCTTAGACGAGCTCTTCAAAGAAGCGGTGC
>CAYTKB010000159.1:0-4309 GCA_964438265.1 uncultured Acetomicrobium sp.
GGAGATACCCGAGCCTACTATGGGTGGTGAGGATATGGCCTATTTCTTAAATGAAGTCAAAGGCACTTACTTCTTTCTCTCCGGCTGTGATCCCAACAAAGGTCAAATATATCCTCACCACAACTCGCGCTTCGATATCGATGAAGATATCCTTCGGCTTGGGGTAAGCCTGTTCTGTGCTGCGGCGATAGATTATCTGGAAAGTGAAAGAGCGTAAGGGGTAGCAGCCTGTCAGTGCTGTCCTTTCATGGAGTCTAAGGGCAGAGAAAAGCACCCGCGCTCGCTAACCCCATGGATGATCGCAGTTTGGGGTTAGCGAGCGCGGGTGCCTTACCACCGCCGGCTGTTGCAAGCCAATCCTTCCAATCCTGGTCGTGGGCCGCTTCATAGCATGCTTCTTCAAGCTTGATCTTTATCGGATCAGCTACTCCCTTGGGCACCGCAACCACCCTCATGCTCCCCCACACGCAATCGTATCCCAACTCCTTAAATCGCTAAAAGGATCTGAAAAGGGGAATAAGTGGCACGGCAAAGTCCTATGATCGAAATCACTGCGACAAACTGGTAAAGCATCTCTTTCCTAACGCTGCATATTTTAACGTAATATCTACCAAATAATAGCAAAGTGCCGTAGATCAGCAGCAGGGACACGAGCAGAGCGAACACATCGCTCCCACCACGTCGACCTGCTCTACAAGTAGCCGTGGGCCTGGAATCAGGCTCATGAAAACGCCCAACATCACAGTGGTAACCGCATCGCCTGGTATGCCAAAAGATGAGTATGAACACCACGGCACCTAGACACATGGCATTATTTGCGACCCTGGCGACCGCTATTCCCTTATGGGTTCTCTCATCTTTATGCATCGATAGCTTCATTTATGCCGTTTAAGGCAAAGCTTTTGGTAAGTGGTAATTTCACTTTGATTTTACGCGAGGCAACGAATCCGTTTCGCTTTGATTTTAGGTGAGGTAACTCGGATGATTGACTTTCATTGTGCTTAGAGTATAAACTAATTAAACTCTAAGTAGAAAGGAGTCAATTAAAATCTGATGGTGGATAAATATTTTCAGGAAGACAAGTGGTGGGTGAGCCCTTATAATTTTGATAAAGCTGTGCTTAGTCAGTTCAACATTCCTGCAAGAGTGAAGATCCACGATGCGACGCTTCGAGATGGAGAGCAGACCCCTGGGGTCGTCTTTCGAAAAGAGGACAAGGTGAGAATAGCCCAACTTCTGGACGAGGTGGGTGTGGACCGCATAGAGGCGGGCATGCCGGCCGTTTCTCACGAGGATTTCGAGGCCATACGGCAGATTTCCTCCCTTGGTCTTAACGCGGAGATATTCTCCTTCGCCAGGGCGGTCATCGGCGACATCGACAAAGCCTTGGAGTGCGGATGCACAGGCGTTGTCATAGAGATACCCATCGGTTACCCGAAGCTCAAATTCCAGTTCGGCTGGACATGGGAGGATGTGCTCCGTAAGAGCGTGGAGTGCATAAATTACGCAAAGCAAAAAGGGCTTTATGTGGTTTATTTCCCCTACGATACAACTCGCGCTCGCTACGACGACCTCGTCAATCTCCTCACTGGAATAATGAAAGACTCGGCTCCAGATTCCGTGGGGATAGTTGACACAATGGGATGTGCCCTTCCTGAGACGATGAAGTTCCTCGTAAGAAAGGCGAAGGAACTGACAGGCCTTCCAGTGGAAGTGCATACTCATAACGACTTCGGAATGGCTGTAGCTACCGAACTCGCTGGAGTAACCGCAGGAGCGGAGGTCGTCCACAGCTGCGTTAACGGTTTGGGCGAAAGGACGGGGAACGCCGCGCTTGAGGAGCTGATAATGGGGTTGCGCATCCTTCTCGGAATGGACGCGCCGTATCGCTTGGACCGCCTTCTTCCCCTTTCCATGGTGGTTGAGGAGATCTCTGGCGTCAAGCTTGCCGGTAACAAACCTGTGGTCGGCGAAAGGATTTACACCCGCGAATCCGGCATAGGGATCGACATGGTGATAAAGAAGCCTCTCGCCATGTTCGCCGTCTCGCCGAAGCTCTTGGGAAGAGAGGGAGAGGTAGTCCTCGGCAAGAAAAGCGGAAAGGCCTCGGTTGAATATATGCTTTCTGCCCTCGGGATTAGTGGCCTCGACGACGAGGCGATCGAGGAGATAGTGGGGTTGGTTAAAGCACGGGGCACGGAGAAAAGAGGGCTTCTCACCACTGAAGAATTCATGGAAATCGTCTCCCGGTTTACAGCCAATCCTTAGATGCCGGCTGTCCTTGCGGTCGACCTTACTATATCCACGTCAGGCTTTTTCTCCTGTCGGCGAGGGGTCAGAAACAATTTATGCAGGCAAAGCAAGATAATAACAGTCATGAGGGAACACGAGGAAAAGAGTTGTGATGGAGTTGTGGCGAAAGACAGCCCGATGACGGCGCACACTGGATATGGAGCAAAGATACACAATACCTGCCTCGGGCAAATTGCGCGCTTTATCTGCTTCTGCGGCAAAGAGCTCACACTCGCTTGAAGCTTAGGTCGATCTGAGATATATTCAGAAAGCGATAGGGCAAGAAATTTCAGGGTGGCGAGACATGTGCACGCGAGCGAGTGTAATATCGGTTGCCATTCACAGCCCTTTGGATAGGATTGAGTTTTCGGCAGATGTCCCGCATGTTATTTGGTGATACATAAGCTAAATAGATAGCCGTCTACAATCTGGCGGTAAGGGGGAGTTTAGATGTGGCAGGAGATACCGTTTTCGACGCCTGACATAGCGTTTGGAATGGATACGGTGCGTTATACAGGAGCTAAAGCAAAGGGACTCGGCGGGAAGCGTGTGCTCGTTATAACCGGCCCTTCGGTAAAATCTTCGGGTGCGCTCGACAAGGTGCTGGATTCGATCAAAGAGGCTGGGCTTGACTGCGACGTGAGCGTGCAACAGCGCTCTACGCCGGAACCTTCCACAGAAGTGGCTGAAAGAGCGGCCAAGCAGGTCGTCGATGGGAGCTTCGACGTGGTCGTGGGCTTGGGCGGCGGCAGCATCCTTGACGTTGCCAAGATGGCCTCTGCGTTAGCCACAAACCCGGGAAAGACGCGAGACTATTTCGGGCCTGGGAAGGTTAAAAACAGAGGGCGCGCGACAATAATGATCCCCACTACGGCCGGTACCGGTTCTGAAGTGACAAAGCACGCGGTCTTCCTTGACGAGGAAAATAATGTTAAAAAGGTCGTGGCGTCGAGCGCTTTGCTGCCCAATGTGGCGATTATTGACCCCATGCTTACGGTTTCGTGCCCGCGGCACGTAACCAGCGCGTCGGGCTTTGACGCTTGGCTGCACGCAGCAGAACCTTTCGTCTCGAAAAATGCGAACCCTATAACTGATGCCATCGCGCTTGAGGCTGTGCGAATCATAACGAAAAATCTCGGGATAGCATGGTCTGACCCTAACGACCTCGAAGCGCGCTATCAGATGTCGCTCGGTTCGTTGATGTCTGGCCTGGTGTTAAATAACTCTGGAACCAGCCTCGTGCACGCCCTGGCGTATCCCATTGGGGGAGAATTTCACACGCCGCACGGCATATCGTTGAGCGTGCTTTTGATTGCCTGTTTTAAGGCCATAGCTGCGTCAAAGGGGCCGCGCATCGTTCGCTTGGCTGAGGCGATGGGCGAAAACATGGAGGGGCTTTCCGTGCGCGATGGCGTGGAGGTGGCGCTCGATGCTATGGCGGCATTCATGAAGAGCGTGGAGCTCCCGACTTGCCTCGAGGATGCAGGCATCACGGATCGCGGATCTATTGGGCGTTGGGCTCAGGATGGGTGGAACGAGCGTCGGCTTTTGGGACGCTGCGCGCGCGACCTTACAGTCGATGATATCGCGAAAATCTACGAGGACGCTTTCGAGCCGCGCTTATGATGCGCGAGTGTTTTCTACAGGGTAGCGTGTTGCTTGTAGAACCTGAGTGCGCCACGTTTTGCTTTTAGCGACCGTCCGCGCCGATTTACTCGACGAGTGGCGTGCCTTGTTAGACAGCAGAGGCCATAAAAGTATTTACTGCACTCCCTTGAGAGCGGAGAGGCCCTTTAAAGATCTTTATGGACGTCCATTGGCAGATGTCGTTCATCCTTCCTCTTCACTCTCCCCATGTTTCTGGCTGATACTCAATATAGGGATGTGGCTGACAGATAAAAACGCATCGGAAAGTTTTCCACTACGGGAAGAACGCGAAATAGAGCCCTCGGGGATGGTTGCCCTTTTCGTCAATTGTGGGGAAACAATGTGATTTCGAAGACATTATTTTTGAGGA
>CAYTKB010000160.1:0-4252 GCA_964438265.1 uncultured Acetomicrobium sp.
GGAAGCAACACGGCTAGGATCCCGGTGACTGCCACGAGCGCGTTCAACGCCAACAGTTCAGCGTGGACGTCGGTATAGCTTGCGCCGAAGACGACACCCCGAGTGGAGTAAAGGAGGTCGTAGCGGCCTAACCAATGTCCAATGCACAGCAATAAGGCTATACCACCAGCAATGGTCCCGAGATACGCTTGTGCCGCCTTGGAGATCCAGAACGACCCGCTCTCCCTGCTCTCTCTCACGCGGTCTGCGAGCAAAATCACCGCGGCACCCACCAAGGCAACCCCTAAAAGCGTCAACAGCCACCCTTGAAGGAAATTGTAAAAGGGAAGGCGAAAGATGTAGAAGCCCGCATCATTGCCGAAGATTGGGTCAACCCTGCCGAAGGGAACGGCGCGGATGAAACGCCACAGCGTCTCCCACTGCGTTCGCGCCTCTAAACCGTTGGCAATCGCCACAACCCCAGATATGCCCGCGATGGCGAAGCCGGCAACGGGCTGGGCCAATGGGGAGTCGTAAGAGGCAAAGGCGTCGCGCAGGGCGATCTTGCGCGCCCTGCGCCAGCAGGCGATGAGAAAGAAAAACGATACCGCAGCCACAAGTATGCCGAGTCCCACCTGAAACGAAATACGCCTCAAAAAGACACTTTTGAAGCCGAGGGCGTCAAACCACAGGTAATCGGTATAAAAGTGAACGAATGAGGGAAAACCCAACAGGACGACGATGAGGATCGCTATGACGATCCACAAATTTCTCTGCATGTTAAACATATGCATCATCCTCCACGCATTGCGACTCGATCTCCCGGGCACTCCAAAACACCCGCTTAAATCCAAAGCTCTGTCCTTCGTCGTCTGCGGCATGCGAGGAGCTGTCCTGTGCGCTGACTTTACTCAGCCGTGTCTGCCATTTTACATTAAAGGCTGGCTTCATGCCAGGCAACGAAAAAGAGGGGGTGGTACAACCACCCCCTCTTTTGATAGCTTGAAGCGCACTTGCTATGAGAGTTTAATCACGCGACCCTCGTCCTTGTGAGCTTTCTCCATGCGCAATTCGATGACCCCGTTCTTGAACGACGCCTTCACCTTCTCCGGGTCAATTTCGGCAGGAAGAGCGACGTTGTAGCTAAAGGCACCGCGACGTTTTTTATAGTAGTATTTGCGACCCTCTTCTTTCTCCTCTTCGCTCTCCTCCTGAGAACTGATCGCCACTCTGTCTTTGTAAGCCCTCACTTCTACTTTCTCAGGATCCACGCCAGGGACGTCCACCTTTACCACAAGGTCGTCGCCTTCCTCATATATCTCGAGGGGCACATCCCTGCTCGACCACGTAAAGAGGTTCGAAAAGCTCCTGAAGAAATCGTCCAACTCCGGCAACAGGGAGAAGGAAGTAGGTTCTTCATACCGAGCTAATTCTCTGCGAGCCATCGCGAGCCACCTCCACTATGAATCTTTAATTTTCAAGGATCATTGTCAAGGTTAATATTAGTCAGTAGGTCAACCTTAGTCAAATCCCAAAAAATCCCAATAATATTGGTAACCGCCTAAAAACCATGAAATATAGGCCATATGATATTCTTTTCTCATCAAATCATGGAATATCTCTGTTTTTCACAAGATTTCATGTACCAAGCCTGCCCAGCGCCACATCGAATTTCGTGATCGAAAGGCTTACCTCGCCGGGACTGCAACGCGTAAATCAGTCTCAATCGAAAAATGCTCCGAAGGTCACCCCGGCAAGGGTAGAAAAAACGACGACCAAAGCGACATAGACGGCCGTCTTCCTCGTGCCAATAACGCTTCGGATGACGAGCATGCTCGGCAGAGAGAGGGCCGGCCCTGCCAATAAAAGCGATAGGGCTGGACCTTTGCCCATCCCCGCGCCGACGAGCGTTTGCAAGATGGGCACCTCCGTCAAGGTGGCAAAGTACATGAAGGCCCCCACGACCGCCGCAAAGAGGTTGGCGAGGAGGGAGTTGCCTCCGACCATGGCCACCACCCAGCGGTTCGGTATCAGGGCTTCGTGCCCAGGACGGCCGAAGAGAAAGCCTGCGACCAAAACCCCGCCGAAAAGGAGGGGTAATACCTGCAGTGCATAGCTCCAGGTGGAGGCATACCACTCGGCCCTCTCTCCGCTGTCGAACCAAAGACGAGCCGAAAGGACCGTAGAAACAAGAGCAAGGCCAGCCACGACCCACTTCGCCCGGTGTGCGGCAGCCCAAAAGCCCACAGGAACCGTCGGCGCAGCCCAGTTGGCGAATACCAGAAAGGCAACCATGCTCGCCATGAACCATACCGTTTTCCACAGAGGTCGGGCGGCCTCCGGGACCGACAGTCCCACAAAAGCCTGCTGCCGCTCCTCCTCCTCGTGGCGAAAAATGAAGGCCATCAACAGACCGATAAGAACGCTGAGGCCTATGGCGCCCACTGCCCTGGCCGCTCCCAATTTCAACCCCAGGACGCGCGCGGTGAGGACTATCGCCAAGACGTTTATGGCTGGGCCGGAATATAGAAAAGCCGATGCCGGACCCAAACCGGCCCCTCGCTTGTAGATACCTGCGAAGATCGGCAGGACCGTGCAGGAGCAGACCGCCAGGACCGTACCGGAGACCGCCGCCACCGCGTAGGCCACCCAGCGTTTCGCGCTCGCCCCCAAGTAGCGCATGACCGACCGCTGAGAGACGAAGACGCTGATCGCTCCGGCGATGAAAAAAGCCGGCACGAGGCACAAAAGTACGTGCTGTCGAGCATACTCATGCATCATGGCCAAGGCTTCGATCGCCGCATTCTGCAACCTCAGACTCTCTATCGGCATAAAATAAAAAACGAGAAACAAAGCAGCAAGATAAGAAAATTTTTTGAACTCCGCCTTCATCGAATCCACCCCTCAAACTCGCCTACATTGCTCGATATATATGTGCAATAAAATTCACATAATAAGCCTTTTTAAAACTCCTGCCCTAAAGCAGGAGTTTAACTGGTCTCGCATAACCCTTGTTTTGTGGCTATTTTATGGCTTCCTCGAGGAGCCGTTTTACCTCCTGAGCGGAAGGCACTTTGCCTGATACGAGAACTTTGCCATCCACGGCCAGCGCCGGCGTGGACATAATCCCAAAAGAAACGATGTCATTGACGTCGGTGACCTTCTCAAGTTCATAATCCAACGCCAATTCCTTAGCAGCTTCCTCGACGAGGCTCGCCAACTTTTTACACTTGGGACATCCCGTCCCCAAAATTTGGATCTTCACCACTTCTCCCTCCTTTCACTCGAACCGTCGCAGCATTTTGCGCCATTTATGAGGACCCCGTCGAGGCACCGCAGGAGGTCTACAAGGCAACCCATGCGCAATCGGTAGTAGATCTTGAGGCCGTCCTTTCGGTCTTCCACGATCCCCAAGCGGCGCAACAGCGCCAAGTGCTTGCTCACCGTGGTCCGATCCACGGGAAAAAGAGATGCCAACTCGCAGGCACATCGTTCCCCCTTAGAAAGCTCTTCCACAATGGAAAGCCTCACGGGGTGAGAGATGGCTTTCAATATCGCCGCCTTGCGCTCGATCAGATCTTTCATCACGCCTCCCCTTCTTATGTGGCTATATTACCACATATCGCAGTCGGTCACAACCTATATTGGGTCGCACTATCGCGAACGTGGATCTACTTCAAAAACGGAGAGGCCCACTTCACTCGGAGGGCACCAGGAATGTCATTGCCGTGATGGCATCGATGAGCAGTCCGTCGGGGTGGAGGTCTGCAAGCTCTGCGCCCGGATAGAGGGTTGTTATGACCGCCTTGCCCACTATGTATCTGCCCTCGGCGCTGCTCAAGAGCGTCTTTATGCCCCACATGTTGTGAAAAATCATAGCCCTTCCCCTGTAGTGGCCTATGTAAAGCATGATATGCCCCTCCTTATAAAGGAGGGTGGCGAAGGGTATCCCCTCTTCGACGATCCTCTTTTCCTTCTCCTCCCTGGGCAATCCCTGGAGCGATACCGTGCGCCCCCATGCGGCCTGGTCCGCGGAGTTCCTGGGAAGCCAAATACCGAAAGGGGCGAAGAGGTCCCTTACGGCGGCGGAACAATCCCTATTCCCGTATAGGCCACCCCAGCCGTAGCTCGCCCCCAACATCTCATCGATCAAATTTGCCACGTTCCGAGGCGTAAAAGGGATGGGTTTGCGCCCGGACGCACCTTTCGAGACATTGCCCGAGACGACTTTCGCCCCGATGCTTCCATCGCTTGCAGGAAGCGCAACCTCGTA
>CAYTKB010000161.1:0-276 GCA_964438265.1 uncultured Acetomicrobium sp.
CTGTCCATGATAGCAGCGCCGTCGCCGGCTGAACGAATTCTTAAGCCCTTAAAATCCTCGGGCTTTTCGAGAGGCTTGTTCGTGGTGAGGAAGATTTCCGGCGGGGCCATTTGGCCTGCGCCATTTATAAATTTCACGTTATAGTCCTTCGTCATCTCATCAACAAAACCTTGGCCGCCGCCCTCAAACATCCAGGCCATGGTTTCCATAGGAGACATTCCGCCCGGTTTAGCGGTTAAAATTGACACGCACACTATTAACTTCTAACAATCTTAA
>CAYTKB010000161.1:286-4234 GCA_964438265.1 uncultured Acetomicrobium sp.
AGCGGTTAAAATTCCAGCAGCACGCCATCTATCTTTGTAATACATATAGCAAGTATCCGCAAAGTCTAAAACTCCTCTGTGCACGCCATCGAGCTCTTTTGTAGCAGGGTAGATTGCTCCTTCTGGTTGTACCTTCATTGCCAATCTCCCGCCGCTTGCCACCTCAGCCCTTTTGCAAGCTCTCAACAATGACTCATAGAACACGTTTCCAGCGGGCATCCTCGACTGCCCAGTGAGGGTAATCGCCTTTTGCTGTGCTGCAGCCTCACCGACAATTAACGCCACGGCCATCAAACACACAACTAATGCCAAAAACCACGACTTTCTCTTCACTTTTGCCTACCTCCTCCTGTTTGGTTTGTCAAGCTACTAAAATTGCATCGCGCTTTACCGTGCCAATAACACCCCCTTCGTTATTATTGTGCTTAAAACCTTAACCGCCGGCCATCCTGCTTGGCAACCACAGAATTATCTGCGGGAAGATCGCGCATAGCACCAAGCCGACCATTATCAGTATGACAAAGGGTATTACACCCCTTATTATGTCGGTGGTCTGTATCCCCAACTCAGGCGGGGCTGAGCCCTTCACGAAGAATATGGCGTAGGCAAATGGCGGTGTCAAAAATGACATTTGCAGGTTGACGCATATCATCATGGCGAACCATATAGGGTCAAATCCGAGTTTTGCGGCTATTGGGGTCACTATGGGGACCAAAAGGAGGACGATCCCTATCCAGTCTATGAACATCCCCAAGAAGAAGGCTACCACCATTATGATGAGGAATGCCCCCCATCTTCCGCCCGGGGCTCCCAGAATGATGTTTCCCACCACATCGCCGCAGCCGGCTCTTAAAAAGACCCCTACGAAAGCGGTGGCCATGGCTATTATGAGGTAGACCATGCCGCTCAGACGTATGGTGTCTATGGCTACTCCTTTTAGTATATCCCAGCTGAACTTGCGGTAGATGATTGCCAAGACAGTGGCAGCAAAGGCACCTACGGCGGCAGCTTCCGTGGGGGCGGCTATGCCAAAGAAGATGCTCCCCAAGACCGCCAAGATCAGTATTAGAGGAGGGAGGAGCGAGATGAAAAGCATAGAGAGCTTCTTTGAAATCGGTATGCCCTTGACCTCTTCTTCAGGCACTGGAGGGCCAGCTTCTTTGTTGATAAGACAGTAGATTATGATGTAGATACAATATAAAACGGAAAGGAGAAATCCGGGGAAGAAGGCTCCAAAGAAGAGTTTCCCCACGGAAACTCCTGCGGCAGGGCCGTACACGACGAGCATTATGCTCGGTGGGATTAAAATGCCGAGCGTTCCACCCGCGCAGACTGCGCCGGTAGCCAAGGCTTTGTCGTAGCCTCGAGTAACCATTGGGGCGAGGGCAAGGAGTGCAAGCGTTGTGACAGAGGCGGCTATAACGCCCACACAAGCCGCGAGGATCGTGCCGATCAATATCGTAGCTACAGCAAGACCCCCTCGTAATTTACCTAGCCAAACGTAAAGGGCGTCAAAAAGCCCCTCTGTGATCCCTGAGCGTTCCAACATATTGCCCATGAAGGCAAAAAGCGGCACGGCTAACATCGTGTAGTTTGTAAGCTGTGCGAATATGCGGCCATAATATAGCTCCAACGTGCTCGGAAGGCCGAAGACCAACGAACCGATGAAAAGCCCCATCGTGCCGATCCCTAAGGCGAAGGGAAAACCTGTAAGGACCGCTACAAATACGCCACCCAACATGAGGACTGTGGTGATTTCAGGTGTAAGCGTCATAGCGGTTCACCCTTTACTGCAAAGTAGAGGTCGCGAATGAAGGTAGCTACCCCTTGGAGGAAAAAGAACAAAAACCCCAGGAAAACTATCGTTCTAAGTGGGTACAGTGGAGGGTAGACATACGTGGCGGAGGACTTTTCGTTTATAGAGAAGGAAAATAGCATCCACGAATATGAAGCTTTGAGAAGTAGGCCGATCAGCGGAAAGAATAAAAAGATCGCGCATATGGCATCGAGCGTGGCTTTTCCCCTGGGAGAAAGGCGAGTGTAAAACACGTCCACTCGCGTGTGCGCCTGGTGAAGCAAGATATAGCCCCAGGAGAGGGCATACATGGCCGCTCCTGCCATTATTATGAGCTCGTATTCCCACACCGTGGACTGATGAAGGGCGTATCTTCTTACAACGCCGATAACGCCGATTAACATCAAAGCTACGGAAAGCCACCTTGTTTGCACTCCTACCCATTCGTTGATGGAATCGATGACCTTGAGCACTTTCTTCACGGCATATCACTTTCCTTTCGCGCACTTTGAGCTATTTCGATGACCGTCCATCTCGGTAGCGCTGTATAGTTGAACCTCTCCCTATCTCACCTCCTCGCCCGTCCTGAATCGCAACTGCGTTATCCCTTCATAGGCATGATAAGAGCTGCGCACGAAGGGTCCTGACGCCACAAAGGAAAGCCCCTTCTCCAAAGCGATTCTTTTGTATCGTTCGAACTGCTCCGGAGTTACATATTCTGCTATCGGCAGATGGGCAGGTGAAGGCTGCAGATATTGGCCTATGGTGAGCATGTCGCACCCCGCATCTATTAAGTCGTCCATTACGGAGGCCACCTCGTCGGCCTGCTCCCCGAGTCCCACCATTAACCCCGATTTTGTGATTATAGAACTGTCGATTTCCTTCACACGGCGCAAAAGCTCGATAGATCGCTCGTATTTAGCCTGAGGGCGGACGAGCGGATAGAGGGAAGGGACCGTCTCGACATTGTGGTTTAGGACGTCGGGATGTTCGTTTACTATGATTTCGAGGGCTTCCCAATTGCCCTGTAGATCTGGTATAAGAAGCTCTACTGTAGAGTTGGGGCAAGCCTTCCTCAAGCTTTTTGTCACTCGAACAAAATGGCTTGCTCCGCCGTCGGGAAGGTCATCTCTCGTGACGGAAGTGACCACTATATGTCTTAGAGCAAGCTTTTGCGCGGCTTCGGCTAAGCGTTCGGGTTCGTTCGGATCTAAGGAAAGGGGTTCGCCCTTTTTGACGGCGCAGAAACGGCAGTTCCTGGTGCACGTATCGCCCAATATCATGAATGTGGCCGTCCTTGAGGCGAAGCACTCTCCAGCGTTGGGACAATTGGCTCCCTCGCATACGGTATGTAAACTTAGACCCCTGAGGAGAACTTCCATCTCCTCAATAGATCTTTTATTTGGAATGCGCTTCTTCAACCACTCCGGTTTTGGCAAGGATATCATCACTCTCCAGCCATCCTCTCGAGACCTCTCGAAAATTGGCCTCGAAGACCTTGGCAAATTTCTCCTTCACTATATCCATGACTTCGCCGAAGTCTACGGATCCTGTCAAATCTTCGAGGGACACGATGCCGAACTCCTTAATGCCGCAAGGGTTGATGAGGGCAAAGTGTTCTTTGTTCACGCTTATGTTGAAAGCGAAACCGTGCATCGTTATCCATCTTTTGACGGCTATGCCCATGGCTGCGATCTTTTTATCGCCCACCCAGACACCCCTGTATTTGGGTTTTCTTCCGGCCTTGATGCCGTATTCCCTTAAGGTCTGGATTACGACTTCCTCCAGGGATGTAACGAACCAGGGCAGATCCATCTTCCATTTCTTTAGGCTGAATATGGGGTAGGCCACGATTTGCCCAGGCCCGTGATATGTGATGTTTCCGCCCCTTGTGGTGTCATATACGTCTATGCCGAGTCGCCTCAAGGTTTCTTGGTCGGCCAGGAGGTTTTCTCTTCCGCCAGACTTGCCTATGGTAAAGACGGGGCTATGTTGCAGCAAGATGAGCATGCCATCGACTGTGCCCCTTCTTACCCTCTCAAAGGCGGCCTCTTGTAGAGCTAACCCGTCGGCGTAGCTCGTCAAGCCCTCCAGCTCCACAAGAAAACAACGTCGCTCTTCCATCGCAGATCACCTAAATTCGGTCGCCCTTT
>CAYTKB010000162.1:0-4225 GCA_964438265.1 uncultured Acetomicrobium sp.
CAGCTGCTTGAGATCGCCCATAAAGTTATACCCCCGGCTAAAGAAGCGGGTTTTGCGGAACTTGCCCAGTGGCTTTTGAAAGATGGTTTTTTAAAGCAAATACAATGCAAGGGGTGATCAGTTTTGGTGGAACTGAAGTGGCAGATTGTACAGCTGGAGGTACCTGAAGGGTGCAACATCATCTTAGGGCAAAGCCATTTCATCAAGACCGTGGAGGATATCTATGAGGTGTTGGTCACGTCGGCGCCTGCGCTCGAATTCGGCATCGCCTTCTGCGAATCCTCCGGCCCATGCCTGGTGCGATACGACGGAAATGCGAAAGATTTGACCGACGTGGCGATTGAGAATGCGAAGAGGCTCTCTGCTGGCCATGCTTTTGTGGTATTGTTGCGGAAAGGTTATCCGATAAATGTATTGAACGCTTTGAAAGGGGTTCAAGAGGTATGCCGCATATTCGCCGCCACGGCAAACCCGCTACAGGTGTTGGTGTTTGAGACGGAGCAGGGCAGAGGCATAGCTGGCGTCGTGGATGGCTTCGCCACGAAGGGGGTAGAAAGTGAGGCGGATATTGAGGATCGCAAGAATTTATTGCGCAGGGTCATCGGCTATAAGAGATAGCCGCAAAATAAGGAAAGGCTGGCGCCTTGCAGCGCTCTTGTGCCTTTGCGCCTTGGTTACGGCTTTTGCGGAGCCCGTTGCGGCCGAGGAAAACCTCAGCAGGGAATGGAGCTTTCCCGTAGTTGTCCTTCCTCCGGAGAATGGGTGGGAGAGCGATGAAGGAGAGTCCATATGGCTTGCCTTGAAGGTCGTCATGGAGGAGGCCAATGCCGGCAGGGACGGGGTGGCAGGGCGCGACGTTCTCTTTCTAAAGTCCCGGTTACCGACGCCTGAAGATGCTCCTGCAGCCGTAAATGAGTGGAGAAAAAACGGCATCAAGGCGGTCATATCGCTCGCGGATCCCGAGATGGATAAACTTCTCATCTCCGCTATGGCGGCCGATGACATGCCGCTCCTTTTGGCCAACGGCGAATGGGTCTCCCTCTCTGGGGAGAAGGGCAGGCCTTTTAAGAATATCTTTGCCCTTGACTTGTATTATCCCTTCAGAGCGGTGGCATTGGCTGAGTATGCCGCTTTCCGTTACGGAGGTGCGACTGTAGCCATAGAGGCCAACCTTAACGATAGCCAGATGTATCCTGCTTATGACCTCCTGCGAAAGAGTCTTAAAGAACGTGGACTTGCAACCATGACGATTTGGCATGATCCAGCTCGTAGGGTACCGCTCGCCGAAGATGAAGCGTCGAGCGCCGGGGCCACTGTTCTAATAAGTTGTCTCGGCCCGAGGAACCTTCAGACGACCTGGAGGAGGGTAAGGGAGAAGCGCCTCCCTCTCGAGGTGTGGTATTCTGGGCCACCTTTACCCTCTATGCCTCTTTCTTTGGAAGGGCTTCTAATGGCGGATCAAGCTTATCCAGCAGCGAGGGGCAAGGGCTTTGACGAGCTCGCCGCTCGCGCTTGGGAGGTGGAGCGCAAAAAGGTCACCGACCGTTATTGCGCTGTCAAGGCGCGTGCCGCAGGTCTTTGCGCCGTCGAAGCGTTGAGGCTTTCTGGAGGAAAATCCGTAACCGATGCGATAAGCGGAGTTTCTGGAATTCCGCTGGGAGACGACTTCTTAGACATAGATAAAACCACCCATAGACCTGCATCCAGGAAAGTGGCGCTCTTGCGTATCTCCGGAAAGAAGCTTGTCTTAGAGCGCATTGTAGAGGTGCGGTCGTCGGAGGTTCCCGATTCGATCGGCCCTTACACAGGGCGGTGACGGGAGCGGAGCTCTCTCCACAGCTCGTTCAGCGGGACGTCTAAGGATATCAGGGCCACAAGTAGGTGGTAGATCAAGTCTGCAGCCTCGCGGACGAGGGCTTCTCTGTCTTTTGTGGCCGTCGCTATGGCCACTTCCACTCCCTCTTCGCCCACCTTTTGTCCTGCTCGCGAGGGGCCCTTTGAAACGAGCCTGGCGGTATAGCTTTCTTCGGGAGAGGCGCCCTTGCGCTTTAAGAGGTAGCGCCATAGCCTGCCAGGGAAGGTGCCATCGCCTGCCGGTTCTCCGAGGATATTGCGATAAAAGCAGCTCCAATTTCCGGTGTGGCACGCTGGGCCCAAGGGTTCCACGATGGCCAATATCGCATCTCCATCGCAGTCGATCCTGAGCTCGGCTACCTTGAGGCGGTTGCCGCTCGTCTCTCCCTTGTGCCAAATTTCCTTGCGCGAGCGACTGTATAAGACCAATTCTCCTGTGCGCTCGGTCTCCGCTAAAGATTCAGCATTGCCATAGGCGAGCATTAGGACTTCGCCGCTCGTCGAATCCTGAGCCACTATCGGCACCAATCCCTGAGAGTCGAATTTGACATCTTTTAAATCTAAGTTGGCCATGTCGCCTTAACCGCCTAAAGCCTCATGGGGAAGCCCTCTTTGACGAGGGCCTCTTTTACCTGACGTATGCTGAATTTGCCGAAGTGGAATACGGAGGCGGCGAGGACCGCAGATGCCCCTGCTCTGAGAGCTTCGGCGAAGTGGGCGATCTCTCCCGCGCCGCCAGAGGCTATCACCGGCACTTCCACCGTAGAGCAGACGGCTTCCAGTAGTTCACAGTCGTAGCCAGCGGTCGTTCCATCTCGATCCATAGAGGTCAGAAGTATCTCGCCGCATCCCTTGGAGACAGCTACGGCAGCCCATGCCACAACATCGAGCCCTGTGGGCTCGGTGCCGCCCTTGACGTAGACTTCCCATCCTCCGCTTGGGCGCCTCTTCGCGTCGATGGCCACAACCACGGCCTGGCTCCCCAAGAGCCTCGCGCATTGTGTGATGAGTTCGGGTTCGGCCACCGCCTTCGTGTTTATTGAGATCTTGTCGGCACCGAGGGCGATCAGCTCGCGCGCCTCGTCTGCGCTGGAGATGCCGCCGCCCACCGTGAAAGGTACAAAGAGCCGCTCCGCTACGGATTGGACCCACTGATGGCGGGTGCGCACGCCCTCGAGAGAAGCAGATATGTCAAGGAACGTGAGCTCGTCGCCCCCTTCGTCCATGTAGATCGAAGCCAACTCCGCCGGATCGCCGGCATCGCGCAGAGATTTAAAGTGTATCCCTTTTACCACTCTACCATCTTTCACATCGAGACACGGTATTATGCGTCGCATCAGCATTTACAGCTCACCTCTATGGCTAATTTTAGGTCGAAAGATCGTTCGTAAACGGCCTTGCCTATTACTGCGCCTTCTACACCCAGATCCCTTAAGGCGATTATATCCTCAACGCTGCTTATGCCGCCGGCAGCTATGATGGCCATTTCTGGAAAGTTCTTCAATAGGTCGCGATATAGCGGCAGATCTGGTCCGCCTTTCATGCCATCGTGCTCCACGGATGTCACCAGGAATCTGAAGTAGCCGAGTTCAACAAGGCTCGTTATGGCTTTTGAGGGCGAAAGCGGCGTTGTCTCGAGCCAGCCCGATATCACAACTCTGCCGTTTTTCACATCTACGGCAGGCAGGATGGCCTCTCCGTGGGATTTCCAGAGCGCTGCCGCTGCCATTGGATCTCTGAAGAGGAGGCTTCCGACCATGGTCCTATCTGCTCCAAGCGCTAGCGCTGCGTTAACGTCATCCACAGTGCGGAGTCCGCCTCCGTATTGAAGATTGAGATTCATTCCTTTTAACCTCTCGATCGTGCTTAGATGCACTGGATGTCCTCGTTCAGCTCCCTCGAGATCTACGACGTGTATCCAATTGCACCCGGCTTCTTTGAAGCGCGAGGCCACCTGCAAAAGATCTGGTGACATCTCCTCGGCTGTGGAAAACTCTCCACGCCTCAGGCGCACCACCTTTCCGCCGTATAAGTCTATAGCAGGGTAGATCGTCATACCCCGCCCTTCCTTTCAAGGAGCTGGATAGTCGTTTGCAGCAAGCGCAGACCTAACGGTCCGCTCCTTTCAGGGTGGAATTGGAATCCTATGATGTTTTCTCTTGTCACGATGGACGAAAAGGTGACGCCTTGCACGGAAGTCTCGGCCGCCGTGTCTTTTCCGACGGGTAGAGCGAAGCTGTGCACGAAATAAAACGCGCTGCCATCTGGCGCTACCTCCTGCAAGGGAGAAATCGGGCGTAGCCATCGTATGTCGTTCCATCCCATGTGCGGCAAGGGGCGGATGTCGAGTTTGGACACTTTTCCCTTGATG
>CAYTKB010000163.1:0-4162 GCA_964438265.1 uncultured Acetomicrobium sp.
GCCACAGGCGATGTGGCTCTTAAGAACGACGAGGCAAACAATAGAAAAATCGTGCCCAACACGGTTACCCTCATGATTATCGAGGAGCCAGACCAAAAAAGCGTCGGTTTATATTTGCTTGACGCTGCGACAGGATTTGAACTGTCACGGCTCGATAAGATTGAGGTAGCCATCGCAATGTGAAGGCAAAGGATGAATGATGAACGATGTCTGAACTCGATCGCAAAGTCACAGGAGTTTTTGCGGGGAAAGTGGTCCGAAAGGACCTTGTCCGGAAGGTGAAGGTCGGGGCAAACGTTCCGGTCTTCGTGTTGGAATATCTTCTCGGGAAATATTGTGCCACCGACGATCCGACTGCCATCGAGGCAGGCCTTCGCGTCGTAAACACTACGATAAGCTCTAACTTCGTCAGACCCGACGAAGCCAATAAGGCGCAGTCGATGGTCAAGGAGAAGGGTAAATATACTTTTATCGATAAGGTAAAGGTTCGCTATGTCTCGGATGAAGATAAGTACTGGGCAGAACTGGTCAATTTTGGTCATAAGTTCGTTCATGTCCCAGAACATTTTCTGCGCGATTACGACCGCCTCTTGATGGGTGGCATCTGGGCACAAATTGACATCCGTCATCAATATGATGAGGATGCCAAGGGCAAGCGAAGCCCGTTCTGGATTGACAATTTGAAACCCATTCAGATCGCTACCTTTGACTTAGAGGAGTTCCGAGAATGTCGTCGCGAGTTTTCGACGAATGAGTGGCTCGACTTGCTTATGCGGACCATTGGCCTCGAGCCTCAGAATTTCGACCGTAGGCTCAAGATGTTGTTTCTCGTGCGACTGATCCCATTGTGCGAGCACAATTATAATCTCGTGGAACTTGGGCCTCGCGGGACTGGCAAAAGCTATGCCTACCAGGAGCTTTCGCCGTATGTGATCCTTCTTACTGGTCCTACTACGGTTGCCAATCTCTTTTATAACATGGCGACCGGCAAAATAGGGTTGGTTGGCATTTGGGACGCTGTGGCATTTGATGAGGTAGCGGATCTACAGAAAATGCAAAAAGAGGTGGTTACGACACTCAAAACTTACTGCGAATCGGGCACTTTTGCCCGAGGAAAAGACGTCCTTACCGGAACGGCCTCGATAGCTATGTTTGGCAATACCAATCAGGCGGTAGACATTATGGTGCATTCCTCACACCTTTTCATGCCCATGCCTGAAGTAATCCGAGAGGACATGGCTTTTCTCGACCGCCTCCATTTCTATATTCCGGGTTGGGAGATTCCCAAGATGCGGGTCGAATATTTCACCTCTCATTATGGATTTGTCGTTGATTATTTCGCTGAGGCTCTTCGCGAGCTGAGAAAGCACAACTTCACTGAAGCTATAGACCGCCACTTTTCCCTCGGATCACACCTCAACGCCCGCGATGTGAAGGCAGTTCGAAAGACGGTATCGGGGCTCATCAAGCTTGTCTATCCTCACGGCGAGATGAGCCGCAAGGAACTCGCAGAAATCGTGGAACTGGCCCTCGAGGGGCGGCGGCGGGTCAAAGAGCAGCTCAAGAAGCTGGGTTCTTTTGAGTATTACCAAACCTCTTTTTCTTACATCGACAATGAAACACGAGAAGAAAAATTTGTGGGCGTTCCGGAGCAAGGTGGGCGAGATATGATCTCCTCTGACCCTCTTGCCCCTGGGTCAGTATATACCGCATCCGTGGATGATCAGGGTAAGGTTGGTCTTTACCGCCTGGAAGTTGGATGCTCTCCTGGCACTGGCAAACTGAGGATTGCTGGCGGCGTCGACGGAATAATGAAGGAGTCAATCCAGAGAGCTTTCGCCTACTTGTCGGCCCAGAAGGTCAGGATGGGCATCTCTCAGCAGATAGATACAACCGACTTCTACGTGGAGGCTATCGACCTTCTTAGTAACCATGTGCCATGCGAGGCGGGCGTAGCTCTTATTGTTGCGGTTTATTCTGCTATTAAGAAGCAATCAGTCTTGGCAGGCCTTTTGATACTGGGCGATCTCAGCATCCAGGGCAATATCAAATCGTCGCGCTCTCTGGTAGAGCCTCTTCAGGTTGGCATGGATAACGGCGCCAGGCGCGCGCTAATTCCACTGGAAAACAAACGGAACTTTTTGGAAGTGTCGGGTGATATCATCGAGCGGGTCGACCCGATCTTCTTCTCGGATCCTATGACGGCGGCGATGAAAGCGCTGGGAATGATGTAAGCGATGTGAGGGCGCTGACTAGTAAAGCCGTTATTGCTCGACAACGAGGTGGAATCACAGGCATCCCACTTTAGTTATGCTTGCGGAAGCTTAAACATGATGACGAGGTTGCAAAATTGTCTCTTATGGAGTTTTTAGTGGGAGCTTGCCTGGATGACAAGAAGGTATGCCGAAAAATCTTGAGGCTGTGTGAAGACATTGAAACGAGGCACTAATCCATATTTCCTGATATTTTGAAAGCAAGAGCCCTACGGCAACTCGGCCTACTGACCGTGGCCCGCGGCATATTAACGTCCGCCCTGCGCATGGGGAAAGATCGGCCCAAGAGTGAGCTATGCTCGTTTCTGGCATGTGGAATTAAAAGTGAAAGTGGCATATTCTTGTTGTTTAAGACCGTCGAGCCGTAATCCCAGAAGTTTACCTACAACTCTACCTGAGGTAAGATAAAACAGATTTCGAGAGTAGAGAGGGGTAATTGTGATGAAATTGCTGCAAGTATCCAAAACCTGCTTGAGTCTTTTACTGAGCAGTTTACTGGCATTTTCCCTCGGTAGGTTCATTTTCCCCGAGGATTTTAGGAGTTGACGGCGAGAACATTGGCTTCTGGCTCTACAAAGCCAAGTAAGATATCTCCTTTTTATCCTAGGTTGTAGCATCATTATATCACCTAAGACTATAGCGTATCTGCCTTATTAAATAACTAATGATTGGAGGAGGAATTGTGGAGGTTCCAAAGGTCTATCTTGATGCAAATATTTATAAATTCTCGGCCACAAAGTTACGGAGAATACGACATGAATTGCGGACATATAATAATAATAATGGAAATCGTTATGAGGAAATGAATTACAGTTTTGTTGAGATAAATCCTAATGATGTTATACGCGACGAGAATTTAAAGAATGAAGCAGAATTGCTTCCATATCTTGCAGAGTTGGGCAAGATGGGGAGAGTCAAATATATGATCAATCTAGAGACTTATATAGAAACTTGGGGACTTCCAAACATGGATAGTTCTACAGGGAAATTCTTTGGGGCGCCAGTCGCGTTTGTAAAACCTCCGATCAAGTATGAGCGAATAATAGCAGGTTTTTTCAAAGATCCAAAGAAAGAGCAGTTTGATTTTTTGGCTAACATTCGTTCCGAGAGGTTTTTAGAGTTGCAGAAAATAACTGGGGCATATCAAGGCAAAAAGGAACTGAACCGCAATCAATTACTGGATGCTTTTCACCTCTGGTGTGCAGAGTATCATCAATGTAACTACTTCCTAACTTTAGATTTCAAGCTCATAAGAATGCTTAGCCAAAAACGGAATGCTTCATTGCTAGTGCAAGCGGTAAGGCCATCTGAGTTGCTGAAAAAAATTTTAACTGATAGCGCAAATTGTCAGCTTGATAAGAACTACCCGAAATGAATGTTCCCTAAGAGATCGAAATGGAAAAGCTTATCTTATACACTTGTCCAGAAGCGATCTGAAAGAGGATTTTTAGAGTGCGTCACGAACTACACAGGCGATCAGCCCTGTGCTTGGCTTATGCGCAGGTTCATGGAGGACACGGAGTGTTTTTGTCTTTTCCGATTCCAAATCGAAGTATTCGCCGACACGACTGTATCTGGTTGCCGGTTTCGGTGAAATCGGCAGCACATGGCGGTGGATGCGGTTTAATGTAACATAAAAAGATATCGAGCCACAGCAATGGGAGTGGTTTTTATGAAGAAGTATTTAACCTTAGCGGTGCTGCTTTTTGCCCTCATATTTGCACAATGTGGGCACGCTGAGCTTTTATATGGCACTGTAAAAGAAGTGGCAGATGGCGACACGGTAAAGGTAGAGCTTGCCTCAGGTGTCGTTGAGACGGTGCGGTATCTTTTGATCGATACTCCTGAACTCCATCACCCTAAGCGCGGGGAGGAGGAGTTAGGAAAAG
>CAYTKB010000164.1:0-4161 GCA_964438265.1 uncultured Acetomicrobium sp.
CCCCGGCCCCGATAACCGCGCCCCCCAAGACGCTTAAGAGTATGCCTGCCTTGGTGAGGCTCGAAGGGCGATCCCTTCCCAAGATGAGCGAAAGCAGCCCCACCCACAGAGGGTTGGTGTTTACCAGCACAACGCTGCTTGCGACGGTCGTATAGTCGAGGGAGGATATCCACGTGGCGAAGTGCAGCGCCAAAAAAACTCCGGCAGATAAAACCGCTCGCCATTCTGCTGCGCCGAGGCGCGCTATCTCACCCCTTGCCTTTGTGAACGCGAAAGGCGCAAGCAAAAGCGAGGCTATCCCCATACGATAAGCTGCTGTCACGATCGCGGGGGCCTCCGCCAAGCGGACGAAGATCGCCCCCGTGGATACCGCCGCTATGCCAAACGCCAACGCTACATATTTGGCCCCCTTCAATGCGCCCATCCGCCCCCTTAACGAAATCTGCTAATCGCGACGCAAGATCATTTTAACGGAACAAGGCGCGTTCTTCCATGGTAAAATAGTTACGATATGTCGCACATCGCCTTACATATGGAGGGGACGAGATGACTGATTGGAGCGTTTGGTATAGCGAGAAGGTGGATAGGGTTCAGCCTTCGGTCATAAGTGAGATGATGTATCTGGTTAAAGAAAGAAAGGCCTTATCCTTTACAGCCGGCGAGCCTTCTGTGGACCTATTCCCGCTGGATGGATTAAAAGAGGCATTTGCGCGGGCGTTCGAGGATCCTTCAACGCTGAGTTACCATCCCGACAACGCGGGTTTAAAAGCGCTCAGGGAGTGGATTGTGGAGTGGATGAATAAAGATAACCTCCTCCCGCCGTGGGTTTCGGCCGGAAACGTCATCCTTACCAACGGCTCTCAGGAAGGGGTGAATTTGATAGCCGAGGCGCTCATAAACCCCGGCGATGTCGTTATGACGGAGAGCCCATCGTATCCGGAGGCCATGGGGACCTTCAGGAAGGAGGGCGCGCGGTTCGTCTCTGTTCCTGTGGACAAAGACGGGACGGATTTAAACGCCGTGGAGGAAGTGTTGCAGCGAGAGCGCGTGAAGTGCTTTTACACCATCGTAAATTTCCAGAATCCTACAGGATGCACCACCTCTGACGACCGCAAAGCCCGGGTGCTTGAGCTGGCGAGGTCGCACGGCTTTTTCGTCATCGAAGACGATCCGTATCGCAACCTCCTCCTCGAGGGAGAACCCACAGATAGCTACATTCGCATGGCCGGCTCCGACGACAGGGTCATATACTTAGGCAGCTTTTCGAAAATTCTGGCGCCGGGACTGCGCTGCGGCTGGGTGGTGGCACCATCGAACTTAGCTTCGAAACTAGTCGAGTTACGCGTATCCATCGAGATTTCCCTCTCTGCCCTCGTCCAAAAAGCCGTCTACGAATTTTTAAGTCGTGCGGACATGGAAAGCCACCTCGGCTCCCTTCGCTCAGTTTATAAAAAGAGGCGCGATGCCTTGGTCTCCGCCTTGCGCGAGCACGCTGTTCCCTTGGGAGTGCGCTTCGACGTCCCCAAAGGGGGCTTTTTCCTATGGGGCGAAATAGCGGACGTGAAGGATATCTACGAGCTCGCGAAGTTCGCCATATTGGAAGAAGGGGTCGGTTTCATCCCGGGGAAGCCCTTCTTCCCGGACGGTGCTGGGCCTGAAGGGTGTGTGCGCCTCTCCTACGCGAAGGTCTCCCCTGAAGAGGCGAAAGAAGGAGCCATCAGGCTTTCTCGAGCCATCCAAAAATTTAGAGAGATAGAGGCCGCGTTGAGCCAGAGCGATTTGGCACAGTTTCGCAAATAAATAATGAAGAAATGAAGATAGGCTCGTTCGAGTTCAACCTCAGGGAATTTGCAGGCTCATTGGGAGATTTGGGGACGCTATTCCCCCTGGCGGTGGGATATATTGCCGTCTGCGGCATGGACCCCACGGGTATGCTCGTCATGATGGGAGCTGCCAACATCGCCACAGGCCTAATCTACAAGCTCCCTATGCCCATAGAGCCTATGAAGGTGCTCGCCGTTATGGCTATAGCGCAGCGGTGGAGTCCGTCTCTCGTATATGCCTCAGGGTTTGCCATGGGCATAGTGTGGCTTCTGATGTATTTGACCGGCGCTATAAAGCTCGTGGCCAGATACACCCCGCGCGAGGTCATAAGGGGAATTCAGGTATCCTTGGGGTTAATGCTTGCTATAGAGGCCCTCGGGATGGTGGCCACAGAGCTCTTTTTGGCCATCCTTTCCGTCGTCATCATCGTTTTCTTAAGAGACAGCCGCCGTGCTCCGGCGTCCATCGTGCTCGTGGTGCTGGGGGTGATTTTGGTCTTTTTGAGGGAGGGCAGCGCCGCCCTCCCCGCCATTTCCATATCCCTTCCTTCGGTCGAGCGCTTCACCTTGGGCGAGGTCTGGGAGTCCCTGGTGCGCGCGGGGTTTGCACAGGTGCCGCTTACGGCCACAAACGCTGTAATCGCCACGAGCGCGCTTATCAGCCATTATTGGCCTGAGAAAAAAGTGCCCGAATCCAAACTTGCCTTGAACATGGGCATAATGAACCTGATAATGCCTTTTTTCGGGGGCATGCCACTCTGCCACGGCGCAGGCGGGCTCGCTGGGCAATACTTTTTCGGCGCCAGGACCGGCGGTACAAACATACTTGAAGGCATGTGGGAAATCTCCTTGGGGCTTTTCTTCGGCGCCTCTATAGCCGCGATATTTGGTGCCTTCCCGCAGGCGATAATCGGTGCCATGCTGCTTTTGGTCGGCCTCGAACTCATGCGCTTCGCCAAGGATTTACCTATGGAGGTGCGCTCGCTTTCAGCGGCCGTGACGGTGCTCGTATCCATCTTTTCCAACATGGCCTTCGGTTATGCCGCAGGCATGGCTTTCCACTACATCTGCTTTTCCCGCAAGGGCGGTGCGCACGCCGCGTAACGAAAATCCTAAGGGCCCTCGAGACTCTGCTTTCGCAGGAACTCTCGAACCTGCCTGATGAACTCCCTGACGTCAGCCAGGTTCTCGGTCAAAATGGCGTAGAGCTCTTCGTCTGTGACTCGCTATAGAGGAGGAGTGCACCATGCGATTGCAGTATCCAGCCATTTGGACCAGTCGTGCGCCCAGTTGTGCGTCGACGGCACCGATACGCTCCAGTCCTCGGGCGATGGATTTGTATTCCCCTGCGAGCTCCACATGCCCCGACTTCGCAAGTATGTGGCGCCCCACATCGAAAATGACCTCCAGGGAACGCCTGAGATAGCTTTCTGCTGCGCCGGTCTTCGTCTTATCCGACAGAAACTCCTCCTCTGGCAGATGGGATAGCTCCTCAAGAATGGATAGGTAGCTTGAAAGCGAAACCAGGCGTCCTTCGATCAGCGCGATATTGAGCAAGGCCTCACACCTCTTCCAAAGCCTCTTGGAGGAACCTCTTCAGGAAAGGGCGAAAGTCGGCGGCGCAGCGCAAGACCATCATCTCGTAGCCATCCTTTGCCTCCTCGGAGGCACAGAAAGCGCAGATCCCCTTGATGGCCTCGAATTGAAAGACAGAATGATGTTCCTCCAGGAAGACCAAATCGAGCCTGAAGGGCTTGAAGACCTCCTCAAGCTCGTTGTAGAGATCAGAATAAAGCTTGGCCCTCTGCCCTGGCGGCGGCAGGGGTTTTGCTGTGACCACGCCCACGTCCAGGTCGGCAAGTTGGTCTGAGGGAACCTCGTTTCTTCCCTCCAAGAGCCTGAAGCCGGCCTCTGCCTGAGAGCCGAACAGATACACGAGGATTACGTCATGATCGGCACATATTCCCTTCAACCTTTGCATCCTCGGATGCATCCTAACATCCTCCATATTTACGGTATAAATGGGCTTTTGGCCGCCCCTGCTCACCCTCATAGTTGCTTTTGCTTACACCTCGACCAATCTGCCGTTAAGACTTTCCAGTTTGATCAATGCCTCAAGTTGCTATCACATGAGTTTGCACAAGAAAGCCGCACGTGACCCTCGCTACAGGCGCCTCATGACCCTTCGGGCGTTAAAGTAGGAATTCCTTTGCCAAAAATAGTGCGGTTAGGATGTACATAGTTAGGCTGACCTCTCGTTTTTTGCCGGCAAGTAACTTAATAAGGGTGTAGGAGATTATGCCCCAGGCGATACCTTCTGCGATGGAATACGTAAAGG
>CAYTKB010000165.1:0-4147 GCA_964438265.1 uncultured Acetomicrobium sp.
GATTCGACCACTAGTAAAGTTTTCTTCTATGCCTGGAAGGGAATTTTCCTTCTGGCTCATTTTGCTTCTTGGATTAGTTATAGGGATAGCTTCCGGCTTGTTAGGCGTTGGGGGTGGGGTAATATTGCTTCCTATCCTCATATACTTTATCGCTCAACCCACCCATAAAGCTATCGGCACCAGCCTGTTTTTAGTCCTTCTGACATCTATCTACGGTAGTATAACCCATGTAATGAAAGGCAATGTCGATGTAAACCTTGTAATGTTGATATTGTGTGGCTCTATCATAGGTTCATACATAGGCGCGGCGATGACGACCAGACTTAGGGGAGTGACACTGCGTAAGTACTTTTGTTTTGTAGTTTTTTTAAGCGCCGTTGTGGTAGGAGTTAAGCTTTTGACATAAGATAATTTATTGCGGGGAACTGATTTGTAAACAATCATTATTTCAAGATATAATCATGAATGAGGTGACGTGTATGACATTGAGGAGTTATGGTCCTGGTATTGCACTTTTGTTGGTTATATCGCTTGTTTCCACATTTTTAGCAGAAATGTTGCCTAACTATATTGGCAGAGTTTTTATTGCTGTGTTACTTGGCATAGTTATTAACAATGCGTTCAATTTAAATAGTAAGTTTTTTGGCCCAGGCATTAAATTAGGGCTTAATAAATTCTTAAAGATTGCTATAATTCTGCTTGGGGCTGAAGTTAGCTTTGCAGAACTATTAAAAATCGGAGGCAAGGGTCTTATTGTAGTTATTTCTGTTATTGTATTAGCCTTCGTTTTAACATTTCTTCTTGGCGATGTTTTTAGAGTTTCTTTAAGAAAAAAACTCTTGATTGCGGTAGGTTTGTCCATTTGCGGCAACACTGCCATTGTTACCACAGCCCCGCTAATTGACGCTGAAGAGGAAGAAATAGTCATGGCAGTAGGCATAGTAACCCTCTTTGGAGTTCTTGCCGTGTTTGTCTTTCCTCTGGTTGGGTTTGTGCTTAAGATGTCTGACCTTCACTTTGGAGCTTGGGCGGGCACAGGCGTATACGACACCTCTCAGGTGGTGGCTGCTGGGTTCGCCTACAGCGAAGAAAGCGGCAGGATAGCGACGATCATTAAGCTTACTCGCAATGTCATGATGGTGCCGGTAATCTTTTCAGTGGGGTATTTTTATCGGCGCAACAAGAAAGCAGCAGGTGAAAAAGTGAGAGTTATAGACGTGTTCCCTATGTTCATCCTTGGGTTTTTACTCATGAGTTTAATAAACAGCATTGGATTGTTAACCCCTGCGGCGAGTTCGTACCTGGTTGCGGCCGCTAAATTCTTAATAGTGCTTGCGCTTTCTGGCATCGGCTTGAGCGTAAAAATTGCGGACCTTAAAAAATTGGGATGGACTCCTTTCGTGTTAGGTTTCTCGATTGCTTCACTAATTGCGATAAGTAGTTATTTTATGAATTATTATATTTGGTCATAAAATAAGAGTGCGTCATCCCCTAAGGTGGTTTGTCCTTTGGTTTTGGCTCGGGCTCATGCGGCTGACCGAGGTTGCGCTGTGGAGCCCCGAGCAGAACTGTAGCCGTGGTGGAGAAGCCAGCATGGGCGAGGCCGCTATGACCTGAAAATATAGCGTTATAGTTAAAGGGCGCTCCAGCGCTTGAAGCCTTCGCCAACCACCTCTGCGGCATCTGAAATGACCATGAACGCTCTGGGATCATTTTGGGCGAGGAAGCGTTTCAGCTCCATCGTCTGGCGTGCAGTGAGGAGGCAAAAGATCACTGGGCGAACCTGCTTGGTATATCCGCCTTCGCCGTGTAAGATCGTAACGCCACGACGTAGTGTTTGTGTAATAAAGCTGCAGACCGATTGTGTGTCTTTGGTTATGATAAATACCTGCTTTCTTCTGTCAAATGAACGTAGCACATTATCTGTTACCAGCCCATTTACGTAAATGCTAACTAAACCTAAAATTGCTCTTTCTAAACCCACCACGCCGATAGAAAGGCCCAATATAATCAAGTTTATATAAAAGGTATACTTGCCGACCTCAATGCCGTAACGTTTGCGAAGAACCGAGACTATTATGTCTGTTCCGCCTAAGGAAGCACCAGCACGAAAAACCAAGCCACCCCCAAGGCCCTTTATGACACCCGCTGAAACACAAACTAAAATCATATCATTTAATGGGATGGCAGGGAGCCATTCTAAAAGTTTCAACAGTATCGAGACGACAGCGACACCGTAGGCTGTCCAAATGACGAAGCGCGGCGATAATTCCCGCCATCCCCATAACAAAAGTCCCACATTTCCTATTGCTATAACCCACGCCGGCGATATGCCAAAGGCGTAGTTGGAAAGCACGGCCAGGCCCGATACGCCTGCGTCCGGCAAACGAAACGGCATAGTCAACGATATTATGCCAACTGAGGAGCACAGTGCCCCTATCGTAATTACGAGGAACGTCTGCCATTCGTGCATTAAGAGCCGTCTAATGGTGACGAGTCGTCGTTTAAGCTGCATACCTGCCCGCATCTGACACCTCCAAGATCATCGTAGCCCAAGATATATTATAAGCGGAGCACAAGATTTGCCTTTGTGTTAGAATAAGCCATGTGCGAACTTTTGTCATCGGCGTAGTTGAATCTGCAAGTCTCAAGGAGGTATTAGTATGCCAGTGCCTGTGCAAATTAGCTTAGATGAGTTGCTTTCTATGATCATGGCTCGCATCGATGCGCTGACTGTCTCTGACGAAAACGTTAAAACCAAGTTCAACGTGTTGGCCAGAGCCATGTACAAGAAAGGCTTATTGACGGATGAGGATATCATCGATGCCCTCAAAGACGAGTATAAACTCCTCAAAGATTTGGGCCTCATGGCTGAGGAACCGAATGCGGATATGGTCCAAGCTGCTGCTGATGGTATACTTCAGTGGATCAAAAACGACGTTAAGGCCCTTAAGAAGAGCATCGATGAATACGAGAAGAGGCTTCAGGAGTTAGCTTCTCAGGATGCAAGGAAGCCGCGCATAGATGTAGCTTCCCCCGCCGTCCTGCAACAGCTCGACAAGATGACGGGGGCAAAGAAGAAACCCGGCAGCGGCAAGTTGATCGTCTGAAGACCTTAGAGAATCTCGTACCCGGGGCGATATATGAGCACGGAGCAAGGGGCATGGCGGGCAATGGCTGCGCCGGTGCTGCCAACTAGTATTCGTTCCAAGGTGCTATGCCCCTTGTAGCCGACCACGATCAAGCCATAGTTGCCTTCTTTGGCTGTTTGAATGACAACGTCAGCGGGATAACCCTCTTTGATTATTATTTCATGCTTATGCTCTGGCTCGTTGGGGAAGAGCTCCTCGGCCTTGCGTACGTAGTAAGCCATCTTCTTTCTCGCTACTTCCCACACTTGAGCATCCATTTCAGGAGGGATCCAAGGCTCATATCCGCGCCAGATGGCCGTATGTGGGAGCACATGTATATAAGTTATCTCGATGTCCAATCTGTGCGCTATGGAATGGCTGTAAATCACCAGAGGTTCGGAGATCTCGCTGAGATCGACAGCGGTCAACATCTTTCTGGTCGTCATAAGACGCACCTCCTCTGAGATCTTTTTATGATAATACAATACAAGAAGGAGAAGTGCAAGGTTTCTTGAGTTCACATTGATGCCCTTTGTAGTGTTAAACGCGATCTTGGGTGCCGCTATGGGGTCGTTTCTAAACGTGGTGGCCGAGAGGAGCGTTTCCAGTCAGCGGTGGTGGGGGGCTGAACGCTCATGTTGCGATGCTTGTGGCAAGGTTCTCTCTGCGTGGGAGCTCGTGCCCATAGCTTCTTTTCTGTTGCAGAAGGGGCGGTGCAGAGGGTGCGGTGCTTTCTTGGGCTGGCGCTATCTTTTTGTGGAACTCATAGGCGCAGGGTTGGGCGGTTTTTTGTCCTGGCGCTTTGGTATGTCCTGGGCTTGGATCATTGCGCTACTTTCCGGTTACGGACTACTCTTGTCCTCTCTCACCGATATTTACGGCGGTTATGTTTATGACAACTTTGTCGTCGCCATGGGCTTTTTGGGCATCGCCTTCAGGGTTGTAAACGGCCTCGATGTTGCAGTCGATGGCCTTTTGGGTGCTGCACTCGGTTGGGCTGTCATGGCGATTCTTAT
>CAYTKB010000166.1:0-4106 GCA_964438265.1 uncultured Acetomicrobium sp.
TTTTGGCTATGCACCTCCTTATTCTACGGCTCTCGATCCGCTCACCCATGCTGCCAATACCTTGCGCAACAAGATGGACGGAATGTTGATCTCGTATTCGCCTTCGGAGTTCAAGCGTAAACTGGATTCTGACGGCGAAGATGTCCTATTGTTAGATGTAAGGACACCAGCGGAGGTGAAGGAGCAAGGGCGCTTGCCTTATGAAAATCAGGTAAACATCCCCTTGGGTCAGCTTAGAGATAGAACAAACGAGCTGCCTGCAGATAAAGAAATAGTGACCTTTTGCAAAGTCTCCGTCCGCGGGTGGGATGCCTATAACATCTTAAGGGGAAAGGGATTTGAGCGCGTCGCTCTGCTCGAGGGTGGCGTAGTGGGGTGGCCTTACGAAATGGATAGGTCATAGACATGTTGGCACTCATGTTGTTAGACAGGAGATGAGGCTTAAGTGCGCGAGGTCGTCTGGTTCATAAACGGCTGGATTGTGCCATGGGAACGCAGAGTGCTTTTGGCCATGGCTCAGGGCTTATCAGCCAAAGGAGTGACGCTTCGCACCTTGGGCCTGAAAGGCACCTCGAAGGAGTGGGGGGATATTTCCTTCGCCAATTGGCATTTCCTTACAGGCTTTGAAAAACTCAAGTGGCTTTTATATGAGGGAAAGTTATGGCATTTGTGGGGCGATCCGCCGAGGTGGTGGCCTTTCGTGCGCCTGCGGACGAGGGTGATTCACACTCAACTGGAAATTACCTCGCGATGGGCAGGCATGCCGACGGTGTGTGCGCCGAACTTCGGCGATGCAGGAGAGGTGCAACTTTTGCCCGCCTTTGATGGCCGCTCTCTGTGGAATGCCGCGGGATCCCTCTTCAGGATTGAAGAAAACATGCCTTTGGTAATTGTGGCTGAAGGGCTGAAGTTACCCCAAGAACTTCTTGAGGCGCTTTGCGGTTGGGAGGGGCCTTTGTGTTTTTTGGGACGTGCGAGTCCGCCGCCCAAATCTCAGCGCCTCCCGCTCGATGACTCCATATATGTCCTTTGGCGAGAGCGCGGTGGCTTTCTTCTTTTGCCGACACCTACGCCCACGCTGAGCTGGCTTGCTGCGCAAGCGTCTCTTCTTGGCGTACCGACGATAGCAGCTCCATCTTTTTGGCTGGACGAGATTTTAGGGTGCGAGGGTTATATAATCGCCGGAGGAAACAAAAACCCTGCAAGTGAGCAGTGGCAAGAAGCCATTAAACGAGCTCTTGACGTTGGAGGAAGCGTCGCTGGCTATGCCAGACGCCATGTAGAGACGCGCTTTTCTTCTGAAGTTGCTGCGAACAGACTGCTCGAGCTTTACTTGGACAGCGCAGGTGGGGAACAACGATGAGTTTAAATGCCTTGGTTTTAGAAGGATTGAGAGGAGTTTTGAAGCCTACGTGGCGGGCTAACGTGGCGGCAGAACTCTTGAGCTCGCTCGTAAAAGCAGTTGGCCCCCGCAGAAGCGTGGCGGAAAACAATCTCAAGATGGTTTTCCCTCAGTTGACTCCAGACCAGAGGCGCAGCCTGATCAATGCCTCATATAAGCATCTGGTTTGGTCGATAGTGGAGTTTCTCTGTCTGGTCGACGAGCCCGAACGGGCGCTTAATTGGGTAGTCGATGTAGATGGCGAAGGGTACTTGAGAGAATGCAAAAGACAAGGCAATGGCATTGTCATACTTACAGGGCACATCGGGAACTGGGAGCTTTTGGCGGCTTGGTTGGTTTGTCGAGGATATCCCTTGGTCGCCATAGTTCGTAAGCCTGACGACAGTGGAGTAGCGGATTTGCTGGATAGATACCGCGCCAGGCTCGGCATTGAGACTATACCTAAGGGGAAGTTTCTCATGCGGCAGGCTGTTCACAAGATCCGAGAGGGGGCGTTTATCGGCTTTTTGGCTGATCAAGCTGGCAGCGAAAAGGAATTAAAGCTGCCGTTTATGGGAAAATTATGTTACACTGTAGGTGGACCGGCTGCGCTGAGCTTGTTGACTGGTGCTAAAATAGTGCCGGTTGTAGCGTATCGCTTAAAGCCGTTTTGTCATAAAGTGATTGTCGATGCTCCGCTGACACCGTGCCGCGATTTGCCGCGCAACCAAGCTATCAACGTCATGACGGAACAAGCCAATGCCATCCTTGAGGGTATGATATTGAGGCATCCGGAACAATGGCTTTGGTTCCACAGGCGTTGGCGGCTGAAAGGAATCTCTAACGTCGATTCGTAGAGGCAGATATATCTTGTTTTCGGTCGAATTATAAATTAAACTTAGCACAGGAGGGGGTGAAACCTGTGGCTGTTGTCTTTGAACTTATGTCGAAGGGCAATGTAGCTCGTCTTCCGGACGATATGGAAATAGACGGACTGCCAAAAGATATGCCCTCCTTAGTGGTTTTGTTAATGCCTTATAATCGGGCTCTTGTGGGGACTGAGGTGTTCGGTTTCCACGAGAAATGGATATGGGGGAAGTTAGGGGATAGCGAGTGGAGCGAGATCGTTTTATACGACGAGCAATCTCATATATTCAGACTGGACACCTTTGGCGTCGTAACAATAGGGGCTGAAGGAGTTACACAGCTACGGCGCCACCTCCTGGCACAATTATCACCCCCAGGCGATCACCTCTCTACGTTGGTCCTTTTAAGTGATCTGTTGAAGCGAAATGCCATTATTCTTCCTACGCCGCCGTCCTCGTGGAACCAGACATGGAGCCTTGTCGAAAGAGATAGGGCGCTGCTTTTGGCCTATTGGGGTTTGAGATGGGCTCTGACCTGGGATTTGCAGGATATGGTGCGAAGGTTGAAGTTGTGGATCCTCAAGGCTAAAGACGCATTTGACGAAGGAAACCGCATGCCGCGGATCTGGTTTTCCATTACGGGCGAACCCAGCGAAGCGGCGCTTTCTGACTGGGGAAATCTGGGGTTTGGACGAGAGCACCTCAGACATCTCGAGGCCGAAGGTTCCAATCCCACTGTAATTCGCATAAGCGGCGGATATTTTCTGCAATACTGGCAACACCACCGAAGGACACGAGATCCACTCGTTTATCGCGTATGGCTTTATCTTCCTACTCCTCTTTGGGAGGAGTTGAGAGACCACTACCTCCTCTCGCTCACAGAGGTAATCCAGGCCTCGTGGGGGTATCTCGAGGCGGTTGATGCAGAAAAGCAGATGTCGCTCTACAGCAAAGAGAAGGATCCGTCTCGCAGTTGTGCCTCGGTTTAGAAGAGGGATTTTTACCGTTCATTTACATCGAAATACCGAAAGTAAAGCATGGTGGTGAAGCTATGATAGAGAGGACCGTAACCGTCAAGAATCCACACGGCCTTCACGCAAGGCCGGCGGCTTTATTCGTTCAAAAGGCTTCTTCTTTTCTTTTCTCCTCCATTACCGTCGTTAAGGATGGTCAGGAGGTTGATGCCAAAAGCATCCTCGCCATATTGAGTTTGGGAGTAGAACCGGGTACCACAATAACTATCAGGGCAGATGGCGATGACGCAGAGAAGGCCACAGCCGAGCTCGCAGCGATATGCGAGGATACCTCCATATAAGATGTGTGTAAGACTGCAAACCATCTATCAAACGGGTTTGATCTTTCAGGAAGGTTTATATCGAGCACCTTGAAAACCATATAAGCTTTTGCTGAAAATAAAAGAGGAAAGATGCACACTCCTGAATCTCTAGCTTGATGCGCTTTTTACGTAATTCGCTTCTAAATGACCTTAAGTAGTGATAAATTTGACTTGGATCTTGTCGCTTCGTTAGCAGAAGCGGGGGTCAATGGTATGGGATAACCTTGCATTTCTTTGGGCTTTGCGAATTCTTAATCCCTTGCTCACAGTCAAAAGTACGCCTGGATTGTCTTCTGTGAGCTCTTCCACGTTCTTTCTGTTAAAATAACTAGCATCGCCGAGTAACATACCCATCTTTAAATCTCGTCTCTGACCTTCGAGTTAAGTAATAATTGGCTTATATCATAAGACTTGAAGTTATAAGCTGATATACTTCACCTCGGCAGTTTTAGTGTAACTTCGAATGGCTCTATTTTACAGCACTTTGCCCCTAGTTGTTTCCATGATTGAGGCTTGGTCGTAC
>CAYTKB010000167.1:0-276 GCA_964438265.1 uncultured Acetomicrobium sp.
CTATACCGACGTCCACGCTGAACTGTTGGCGTTGAACGCGCTCGTGGCCGTCACGGGGATCCTCGCCGTGTTGCTGCCAATCTCGGCTCGGCGGCGCAGCTGGAAGGCTCCTCTCCTGCTCGTGGGTGTGTGGCTTGGCGTGAGCGTCATATTGAGGGGGCTCTATCCAGGGATAGTTCAGCGATACGCGGTCGAACCCAACGAATTTCAGCGCGAACGTCCTTATATAGAGTACAATATCGCCGCGACGATTTACGCCTTTAACCTGGAAAATTT
>CAYTKB010000167.1:286-4100 GCA_964438265.1 uncultured Acetomicrobium sp.
CCTCCGTTTCAATAGTTCCTGCCCGTGAGGTGACGACTAAAGACGTGAAGGAAAACGCCGAAACGCTGCGAAACGTGCGCCTTTGGGACTTTGCTCCTCTTCTTCGAAGCTATCGTCAGCTTCAGGAGATCCGCTCCTATTACGAGTTTTACGGCATCGACGTAGATCGCTATGGGCTTGGTGATGAGAGGAGGCAATTGATGCTTTCTCCCAGGGAACTGGACCTGCGCCAGCTCCAAAATCCCACCTGGGTCAACCTGCACCTCGAGTTCACCCACGGTTACGGCGTGGTAGCAAGCCCTGTGAACGAGGTCACGCCCACTGGGCAACCCATCTTCTTCATAAAGGACCTCCCTCCCGAGAGCTCCGTGCCGATACAGGTGGATAGGCCGCAGATTTATTACGGAGAGAGCCCATCTTCTTATGTTTTAGTCAAGACGAGCGTTAAGGAGTTCGACTATCCCATGGGTGACGCCAATGTGCGCACCACCTACGAAGGGAGTGGGGGTGTGCCTGTCGGGTCTCTGTGGGGGCGGCTATTGTTTGCTACCCGTTTCGGCGATTCGAGGATTCTTTTTACCGATGCGATACTGCCCGAGAGCAGGATTATGTTCTACCGCACGATAAACGAGCGAGTGCGCCGCGTGGCGCCGTTCCTGCGTTATGACGGCGACCCATATCTCGTGATCGCCGAAGGACGGTTGTTCTGGGTTCAGGACGCCTATACCGTTACAGATCGCTATCCCTACGCGGAACCGATAGTCATATCTGCAAACGGGGGCGGAAGGGAGTGGATCAATTACATTCGAAATAGCGTAAAGGTCGTCGTGGATGCCTATAACGGCAGCTTGGACTTTTACATCGCCGACGAAGAGGACCCTCTCGTGCGTTCTTGGTCTGCCATTTTCCCAGGGCTTTTCAAATCCTCCTCGGAAATGCCGGTGTGGCTTCTCTCGCACAGGCGCTATCCCATGGATCTCTTTAGGATTCAAAGCGAAGTCTACCGCACGTATCACATGACCGATCCCAACACCTTCTACAACAAGGAGGACTTGTGGATCTCCCCGACGAAAGACGGTAAACCCATGCCCCCTTACTACATCACGATGCGCCTCACCCAAGAAGACGAGGCGGAGTTTCTCATAGCCACGCCCTTCTTGCCCGTCGGCAAGAACAACATGATCGCCTGGATGGCGGGCCGGTGTGACGGCGATAATTACGGGGAGTTTGTGGTATACGATTTTCCCAAACAGGAACTGATCTTCGGCCCCTCTCAAGTGGAGGCCCTGATAGACCAACATCCGGAAATCTCCAGCCAGCTTTCGCTGTGGAGTCAAAGGGGGTCGGATGTGATCAGGGGGCAGCTTATGGTCATTCCCTTAGGAGATTCGATACTGTATGTTCAGCCCCTTTACCTGCGCGCTGAAAACAGTGACCTGCCAGAGCTCAAGCGCGTGATCGTCTCCACCGGTGGTCGCGTCGCCTGGGCTCAGTATTTCGACGACGCGCTCTCCATTCTTTTGGGCACGGCGCCACAAAGGCGACAAACAGCAGAAAGCGAGGCTGTTTCTCGGCCGGAAGGGATCGGAGCTCCCAACGTATCCTCTCTCGTCAGGGAAGCGAGCGAATCGTGGGCGGAGGCTAAAAAAGCCCTCTCCGATGGAAATTGGGTGGAGTATGGTAAGGCGCTCGAACGGTTCGAAGAGGCTTTGAGGCGGCTCGAAGAGGCGGTTTACGGGCAAGGAGAGCAAAATCCTTGAACCACTTTCAGATATTGATAAAATATTGCCATAATTGTGAGGAATAAAACATGTGGGTCAGGGTGATCCTGCTCTTCGGAGCAGCCTGGTTCGTTCAGGCCTTGCTCGGTTATTTTCAGGTGAAAGATTATCAGAGGGTTACCTTCGAGCTCTCCAAAAAGGGGAAGCTCGTCGTTGGGGCGAAGAGGGGGCGCCTGTCTCGCGGCGCGATACTCGCTATGGCCGTGGACGAAGACGGAAGGATATTGGATTGCAAATACATGAAGGGAGTCAGCGTCCTGGCCAGGTTTAAGGGCCTCGACGGACTCGTCGGCAAAAATATATTGGACGAGTCCGTCGAACTGTTCCTCGATGAGCCGCTGAAGAAAGCTTACAAAGCGGCCCTCTCTCGTTTCACTCACATCAAAGAAGAAGGGGGGAGATAGGAGGAAGAGGCTTGATCCCGCACCAGGGAAGACGTAAGAGCATAAGAGTTTATCAAGGGAGGTTTGCATATGGAGTTTTTGGCCAATTTTGCGCAGGCGTTCATAGGTGTTTTTCAGACCGGGGGCAAGACTTTTGTAGGGCTTTTGACTGGCATCGTGCCCACGCTCGTCTGTCTTATGACGGCGGTAAACGCTCTCGTGAAATTCGTGGGCGAGGATAGAGTGAACAGATGGGGAGAGTCTGCGTCGCGCATCGCTCCATTGCGCTACACCGTAATGCCGGTTATGGCGGTCTTTTTCCTGACGAACCCGATGGCCTACACGTTCGGCCGATTTCTCCCTGAGAAGTACAAGCCTGCCTTTTACGACGCAGCCGTCTCGTTCGTCCATCCTATCTTAGGGCTTTTCCCTCACGCCAACCCTGCGGAGCTCTTCGTCTACATGGGGATAGCCCAGGGCATACAGCAGTTGGGCTTGCCTGTGGGCGAGCTCGCCATAAGGTATTTCATCGTCGGTGTCATCGTGATCCTCATAAGGGGCATGGTCACCGAGCGCCTGACCATCAGGATGGCAAGGCAGCAGGGCATAGAACTTTGAGGAGGGATGGAGAGTGTATAGAGCCGTTCGCGTAGAGAAGGGGCCTGGCGGTTGGGGAGGGCCTTTAGTCGTAAAGCCCTCTCAAGAGAAGGATAAGATAGTATCTGTGACCGGCGGTGGCATTCACCCGATAGCGAAGCTGATAGCGGACCTCACCGGAGGCGTAGCTGTAGACGGCTTCAGGGGCGCCGTGCCCGAGAGCGAAATCTGTTGCGTCATCATAGATTGTGGCGGCACCGCCCGCTGCGGCGTATACCCGAGAAAACGCATCCCCACGATAAACCTCACCCCCGTGGGACAGGTTGGTCCTCTGGCGCAGTTTATAACGGAAGACATATATGTCTCCGGCGTGACCGAGAAAAATGTAATTCTCCTCGAGGGGGAAGAAGAAGTGGCCGCAAGCGCGGCGAGCTCGCCGAATGCCGCGCCGCGGTCTCCTTTCGAGGCTCCTCGGGCCGCGACTGCTCCGCAGCCGGCTGCCAAGGGAATGGGCAGGATGTTGGAGAGCTTTGGGCGCCTCATGGGCGGCATAGTGGGGACATTTTATCAGGCGGGAAGACTCACCATAGACCAGCTCATCAGAAACATCATACCCTTCATGGCCTTCGTCGCCACTATAATAGGGATCATCCTTGCCACTGGCGTCGGCGATGCCATAGCCAACGTCCTAACTCCCCTGGCTGGGACCGTGCCTGGGCTTTTGATCATTTCGGTGATATGCGGCTTCCCGCTCCTCTCTCCGCTTTTGGGTCCTGGGGCGGTCATAGCCCAAGTTGTCGGGGTGTTAGTTGGCGTCGAAATAGGGCGCGGCAACATTCCTCCCCAGTATGCTTTGCCGGCCCTCTTCGCCATAAACCCGCAGGTGGGATGCGACTTTATCCCGGTAGGGTTGGGCTTAGGGGAGGCTAAACCTGAGACCGTTACGGTGGGCGTGAGCGCCATACTCATTTCGAGGCAGTTCACGGGCCCGATATCGGTCCTCATAGCCTACGCCTTCAGCGCGGGTTTATATACGTAAAGATGTCGGTCGTG
>CAYTKB010000168.1:0-2114 GCA_964438265.1 uncultured Acetomicrobium sp.
CGCGGAAGAGCTTACAGAGATGGTTGTATTCCGAAAAGCACGGCGATAGCGTCAAAACGCGGTCACCCTCTCTGATAAGAGCGGTGAACAGCAGAAATAATATTTCATCCCCTCCATTGCCTACTACTATGTGCTCTGCCGGAAAGCCCGTATACTCGGAGATGGCTGCCTTAAGGGCTTTGGCATCGGGATCCGGGTAGCGGTTGAGCTTCAGAGACGATAAACTTTTCCTGATCTCTTCCTTCAGGGCTGGTGGAGCATCAAAGGGATTTTCGTTTTTGTCTAAGAATATCTCCCTTGTTGACGGTATGTTGGGAAACTGCATCACTCGTAAATCCTCCTATATATTTATCATAATGAATTATCACAATAGACTCCGCGGCGAAGCTTATCATGCTTTTTAATCTTCGTCAACCCCCGGTTTTGAGAAACAAGGCAACCGTCACGCGTTTCTTCTTCGATGTTAGATGCGAAAAGAGCGATAACGTGAGGGTCTTTAAAAGGTTTCTCATCGGTAAACTGCTCCCGTTTCTTTAAGGCTAACGGATCGCTTGGAGACTACTGCGCTTACCAGTCTGAGCCATCGGTAATTCCACGTAAATTCGCTTAAAAAGAAAAAGGCAACCGCTCGAAAACGCAGTTGCCTCAGGAAGTTTCAACAGATGTGCCGTTGCGATGGCTTTTTTAAGTGCGCTTCAAAACATTCAACGCTTCCCCTGAGGGGGAAAATATTTCGACGATTAAAGGCATCTTTCCGATCGCGTGAGTGGAGCATGAAAGGCACGGATCGTAGCAGCGGATGGCGGCTTCGATGCGGTTCAACATCCCCTCGGTTATATCCTGTCCCTTTATGAACTCCTTGGCCACTGCCTCTACGGATTTGCTCATGGCGTAGTTGTTGTGCCCCGTGGCCACGATGAGGTTAGCCTTCGTCACTATACCATTTTCGTCGACCCAATAATGGTGGAAGAGCGTGCCTCTCGGCGCCTCAATGCACCCGACTCCCTCTTCGCGTAATTCTGTCGCTTCGGCGCGGATCTCCTTGGAGAGTATGTCGGGGTCTTCTAAGATATCCCGCGTGTGCTCTAAGACGTAGAGGAGCTCGATCAGACGGGCGTAATGATAGTAGAGCGTCTCCTGCACGGGCGCTTCTTCTCCTATAGCTTTGAAGCGCTCGAACTCTTGCGCCGCCAAAGGCGTCGTCACGCAGGATGCGGCGTTGAGTCTTCCGAGAGGGCCGACGCGGTAGACTCCATCTGGCCACCCTTTCTTCTTGTAAAAGGGAAATTTTAGATACGACCAATCCTCGACACGCTCGCCTATATGGTTCAGATAACCTTCGGGCTCAAATTCCTCTAAAACTGTCCCATCGCAGTCGATGAGGCGAATATCGCCGTCGTAGAGCTCCAAGGCACCATCTTTTATCATCCCCATGTGGCCGGTGTCGAAGTTGGCGAAGCGCTTGACAAGTTCGGAGTTCCCCTCAAGCCATCCGGTAGCGATATTTATGCCTTCCTGGGTGATGGAGATCGTTTCATTCAGACCCGCGAGGATAGCGTCGCGCTCGTCTACCGTCAGGACCTTGTTGACCCCTCCTGGAACCGCAAATGTCGGATGGACTTTCTTCTCTCCTAAGGTTTTGATGATCTCCTGGCCGAACTTGCGCAGTTTCACAGCTTTGATTGCGAGCTCGGGGTACCTTTCCATCAGGCCGACCACGTTTCTTATGGCGGGGTCGGCGTCAAATCCCAAAAGCAAATCCGGCCCAGCCAAGTGGAAGAAGTGCATGCCGTGAGATTGAATGATCTGCCCCATGTGCATAAGCTCTCGCAGGAGGGATGCCGTCCTTGGGGGCTTTACCCCGATTATGGCATCGCAAGCCTTGACTGAGGCTAAATGATGGCTCACTGGACATATGCCGCAGATCCTCGGCGTGATGTTGGGCATCTCAAAAAACATTCTGCCTTCGCAGAACTTTTCAAAACCCCTATATTGGTCAACGTGAAAATATGCGCGATCCACGGCTCCGTCGTCATCGAGATAAATGGACACCCGGGCATGCCCTTCTATCCGCGTCACCGGCTCTATGAGCAATTTTTGTGTCATGGCCGTCT
>CAYTKB010000168.1:2214-4065 GCA_964438265.1 uncultured Acetomicrobium sp.
TGCCCTTCTATCCGCGTCACCGGCTCTATGAGCAATTTTTGTGTCATGGCCGTCTCCTCTCAGTCGTACTTCAAGACTTCGCCGGCCAGCACAGGCCTCCTGCCGGCCACGAGCTCGCTCAAGACGAAGTAAATGGCGTCGGCTGAGGGGGGGCAGCCTGGAAGGTAGACGTCTACCTCCACGATCTGGTTTACGGGCAACGCTTTGTCGAGGAGTTCGCCCAGATCTTCTGATTTTGGCACCTTCCCATCCACGGTGCTTTCCGACTCCACATAACCGCGCCTCAGCACGTCTTTCGTGTCGAAGAAGTTCCTCATGGTGCATATGCCGCCAAATACGGCACAATCTCCTATAGCCACGAGGGTTTTAGTCCTCTCCCTCATGAGCTTTGCCGCCTCCACTTGGTGGGAGTTTCCTATGGCCCCAGTCAAAATGCCCACGTCGACGCCATCTTTCGGAGGATGTTTCAGATCCGTGATGGGGCTTGAACTGAACTCCACATGCTTCAATAACTCCACAAGCCTCTCATCTATATCGAGGAGAGACATGTGACAGCCCGCACACGCCTCAAGCCAATCAGTCGCTATCTTGATCTTTTTCATCGCAGCAACCTCCACACTGCATCGACTATCTCCTCGTCAGTTAGAGCCCCCTCGGGAGGCTCGCAGGCCCTGTTGAGCTGGCAAAGTCTGCCTTCCGTGTTCGTATAAGTGCCGGAGCGTTCAAACCAGGGAGGGGAGGGGAAGATCACGTCGGCCCTCTCTGCGATCTCATTTACGTAGCTCGACTGGATTATCAAGGTTTTCGCTTTCCTTGCCTCCTCTTCGACCTCGCAAGACGCAACGTCGTCGGCGATCAGAAGGTATAAGGCCTCTCTGGTCGAGCTTTCACTCAGTGGCTTTATGCCGGCTTTCTCCAGACCACGGCTGTTAGCTCCCGCAGCTAAACCTATTTGTTTGATCTTATTTTTAAGGCTATGCAGGTATTTCACCACAGTTGCATGCGTCGCAGGTCCCCATACGAAGACCGGCCTTTCGCTTTTCGCGATGAGTTTTTCAAGGCTTGTCACGTCGTCTTCTGCGAGGATTTTGGCGGCCTTTTTGTCGACCCTTTTGCCTGCGCTTCCCAGCACTGCCACCTTGGTGCCTCTGTTGGCGGCGCGCTTGACGAAGGAACTGACTACGTTAAATTCTTCGTCTAAGTCGGTTCCCGCTATGAATATCCAGTCCCCCTCTTCGATATCGGAGAGTTTCCCGTTGCCCGCTGTCGTCTTGTAAGGCGTCGTGGAATGTGCGTTTTTGTCGAATAGCTTTTTGAAAGCGAAGGCCGCCTCGTTTGTGGCTCGAGGGGATATAATTCCGGTGGCTGCGGAAGGACCGCCAACGCTTATTATTGCCTCGGCCGCCAAGTTCAGCGCCTCTTCCCAGGTAACCTCCACGAGAAAGCTACCGCGCCTCGCCATCGGGCCTTTTATGCGCTTCCTCGTCTCGTATAGCGGCTCAAACCTCCCGGCGACGCAGAGTATGCCGCGGTTAGGTTCGGCCTCCCAATCTCCTTCTACCCTCACAGGGAGGCCATCCCTCGTTAGGATCTCTATGCCGCACCCTACGCTGCAGAATGTGCATGCGCTCTTCGTGCGGTCGAAGTGGATCTCTCTCCCTAAATAGGCGCTCCTTTTGTCCACCAATGCCCCTGTCGGGCAGACCTGGAGGCATGTGCCGCAAGAGACGCACGTAGATTCGCCAAAGGGGTAATCCAAATCTGCGCACACCAGCGTCTTTGGCCCTCTATCTTTTAGACCCAAAACGCCGTGTCCGGCCAATTCATCGCAGGCTCTTATGCATCTTCTGC
>CAYTKB010000169.1:0-4012 GCA_964438265.1 uncultured Acetomicrobium sp.
CGCGTTAGGCGTGGCGATCTTTCCCAGGTCGTGCATGAAGGCTGCGAGGCGCAGGATTTTTATTTCCCGCTCGGTAAGCCCCATCTCTTTTCCCAAGGAAACGGCCGTTTGCGCCACATGAAGGGTATGTTTTTTGGTGAAAGGACTTTTGGCGTCTATCACTTGCGATAACATCTCCATGAAGTGAGACAACTCATCAAGCGATAAAAAGACCGCTTCGTCAGCGATAGAAAAGAGCTCCCTTTGCCACCAGTTAGGGTGTGCCATGCTTGACCATAGATGATCCCTTTTCTCGAGGAGCTTCTGGAGCGCGGAGACGACATTGGGGTCCAATTCGCCACTCGCGGCGAGGGAAGCGAGCATCTTTAGGATACGCTTTCTCGACGATGGGCCGTCCTCTTTGAGGAAGAACGCTCCCGCTAAGCGGTCACAGGCGTTCATGATGGCCGCGGCGGCTTTTTCTTCCTCTTTCAGATCCAGTCTTTTCAGGAGTCTGTACGGATGGTGATGAAAGAGGATGGGCAGAGCAAGTTCCTCTAAGGGTGGCAATCGCCTTATCAGGTCGTAACCTGTCCTCGCATGACGCGGAATGCCCCCTCGCTGCGACAACTCCTCCTGCAGCTCCTCCAGCGCGGAGATGCCCTCCCAGTAGTCGATGGTGGCTTCATCTTCACGATCTTCATGCGGTTCGTCGTCCCACCACGGGTTGGACAGGAACATGCCCAAATCGTGAATGAGGCTTGCGCGCACGAGGGATTTTACGGCTCGGCTTCCAAACCCCATGTTTGTGGCCACCGCCCAGGAGAGGATGGCCACTCTCATGTGGTGATCACCTAAAGCTGGCACCAACCTTTCAAGCAACAGCACGAACTGAAAGACTACCCTCAACGGGGAGATCGCAATGTCCGAAGGGTGTGTCCTAACCTTCTCTTTCAAACGTCATCTCTCCTGGCCCATGGGGCATTTATTTATGCATCGGCGTTGCGACGGTTGTTGCTGGATTCGGCTTTTCAACGGCAGCAGTTGCTACTGAGACGCGAAGAGGGCTTTTATTCCGCGGGCCAGGAGCCTTTTCGGCATTTCCTTCGCAAGGCGAGAGATGATCTGGGCATGCCAGTCGAAGCTGAAAAACGGCGCCGACCGGCCCATAACCTCATCATTGAAGGCGAGGTTCATCAGGGAAGCGATGGCCTCGTCGCCCAAATAGCGGGCGAACTGGCGCAGGCGCAGCCCGGCTTCGATTTCTTTCGAAAGCAGCGCTCGCCACCTTTCGTCGTAAGCGGATAGCCTCTCGGAGCTCATGTCGTTCTCTTCCAAAGCTTTGGTTAATACGTCTACCACTATACTTGCGCAAAGCAGGCCGAAGTAAACGCCTCCTCCCGTGGTGGTCTTCACCTGCCCGGCAGCCTCTCCCACTACGATGACCCCATTGGAAACGGTCCTGGACAGGGAGCCCATCGGTATGGAGGAGATAACGGGCATGGGCGCCTCCCTCAGGCGCGGCTCTATGCGAGGGTCCTCTAGAAATGAGAAAAAGCGCTCTCTTGGGCGGTCGTAGGAGAGGAGCCCCACGCGGGCGCGTCCGGGTGATGCCGGCACAACCCAGGCAAATGAGCCAGGAGATATGGCCCTACCTACATAGACCTCTACCTCTTCTGCGTCGGCAAAGGAGACCTCGGCCTGAGCGCCCCAGACGAAGCGTTTTAAGTGCCCAAGGCCCAGCTTTGCCGTCAGGTTCGATCTTCCGCCGCTGGCTATAATCGCGCTCCTACTGCGGAAAGCCTTCCCGCCTTCTATAACTATCGCGCAGCCATTGGGAGAGGCGGAAACGGCAGACACTTTAGACCCTGTCGTAATTTGCGCGCCGCACCTGCGCGCAGAATCGGCCAAGAGGGCGTCGAAGCGCGGCCGGTTTACGACGCGGGCCAATACGCGGTCAGCCGCATAGTGGACGCTCGTTTCGAGGGGGCCGAAGGCGTAAAGGGAAGTTATCGAGCGCTCCACGGCCTCTTCCGGCAGAGAGAAACGCCTGAAGGCTTCATCGCCTATTAGGCCGGTGCAGCGGGCCGGCAGGCCGATTTTTTCGTGCTCTTCGACTACGAGGGCGCGGAAACCCTTCTCGGCGAGGAGCCGAGCTGCGAAACAGCCGACCGGCCCACCGCCTACAACGATTACGTCGTAGATCAAGGTGCCATCCCCCTTCGCTAAGTTGGCTTAGCGCTGGATTTTCGAAAGCGCAGGTAGCTTTTAAGTTGAGCCATTTTTGCGGCGCGCTCAGGGTCGTTGGATGCGTTGTGCAAAAATTCAAGGAAGAAGGCCGAAAAGATCGAAAGGAACAGCCCCAACACCCCGGCTATGGCCACCATGAGCGTGCGCTTGGGCTTATATTTGAGTTCCGGTGGCACGGCAGGGTCTACAACCTGGACCACCATCGCCTCTTGAGCCTCAGCCATTTTAGCTTGTTCATACTGATTCAATATCATTCTGTTGAGCGTTTCGTAGAAAGACACATCTCGTAACTTTCGCAGGTACTCGATGCTCGCCTGGGGAAGCTCTTTCAGAGATATCGAACTTAAGTCTTCCTTGCTCTTTTCTGCTTGAGTTTCAAGCTTTTTTAATTGGCTTCTGAGTCCTTCTAACTCTGCTTGAAGTCGTTGAATCTCTGGGTTTTGAGTAGTAGCAAAACTTCGAAGGGCTGTAAGGCGTATCTCCCGTGAACGGATCTCTGCTTGGAGATTTGCTATGGCGCTCATAAGGCTCGAGGCTTGAGCAGGAGCGCTCAGGATACCGGTTTCCTCCTGATATCTTTTTAGGTCTTCCTCGGCCTGAATTAGAGAAAGTTGAATCTCCTTGAGTTGTCCCTCTAAAAACAGGCGCTGCTGTGCAGCAACTGTTATGGCTAAGGCCTGCATGAGACGCTGCAGTTCCTCCACAGCGGCGTTTGCTATGGCGGCGGCAAGCTCGGGGTCTTTGTCCTCAACGGAAACAGTTATAAGGCCCGTTTTAGAGTCCACTTCGGCCGAAAATACATTTGACAGCGTTTTCCTCGCTTCCTGGCGTTTTTCGACCTCGTAGTAAGAAAGGAGATCAAATTTATCGATCAATGTATCCACGACGGTCCGGCTCTTTATTATCCCTACCATCATGTCGCTAGGTGTAGGTGCCATTCCCAGAGCGCCCCTTGCAAAATCAGGAATATTCACAATGTTAGCGGAAACGCCTGCGCTCGAAAGGGGCGGCACGAGACGCGTCTCGGCTCTGTATATAGGAGTTATAATGAGGCTTATGACGCCGGTTACGAATGCCAGACCCAGCGTGAGCAAAAGTATCAGGCGCTTGTGCTTGGCCACCACCAGGACCAAGTCGAGCAGGTCGATTTCGTCCTCTTCATATGCATATGGCGGAGCGTATGCGCCGGTTGCAGGTGTCGGCCGTCCCTTGGAGGCCGCACTCTCGGCGGCCTCACGGCCTCCTACTGAAGCTGCGTCGTCATTTATTGAGTTGGGATGATGTCCTTCAGCCAATCAATTCACCTCTTATTCCCTCTATTACACATATAATCAAGTAGTATAACTGCTTTAATCGTCGAGGGCATCCACGACGACAGCGGCGCTTATGGCGACCTTGTATACCATGTCTATAATATATGCAGTGTCACGCATATTGCTTTTAACCTGAACTTTTTCAGGCACTACTATTGTGTCGCCTTCTTCCAAATATGGCGGTTTTTTTAAACTCCCCACTCGGACAGCACTGCCGTCAACCTTTAAAAGATATACACGCCCCTTATCGGCGTTCACGCCGTAGCCGCCTGTCTTCTGAATATAATAGCTGTGGTGACGGTAAGGTTCAAATACAAAAGCGGATTCGTTCAACACTGACCCCACCACTTGCACAGTTTGAGGCTTTTTAGGAATATGAAGGCGATCGCCTTCTTCAAGCTCTAGGTCAAATGGTGTGCGCTTTAAAAGCTCAGGCGGGTCCTCAAGGCGCACGACCACGCGCCCCGTAG
>CAYTKB010000170.1:0-4008 GCA_964438265.1 uncultured Acetomicrobium sp.
GATGCCGTGATAGTAGCCACCGGCGGAACCCCGATAATTCCAAACATCCCAGGCGTAAACAAACCTAATGTAGTTACCGCCTTTGACGCTTTGTCTGAGAAGGTAACGGTAGGACACAAGGTTATAGTAATAGGTGGAGGCATGGTCGGGACCGAAACGGCAGACCACTTCGCCAACCACGGCAAGGAAGTGACCATCGTCGAGATGCTGCCGGAAATTGCCACAGATGAAGAGGCGGCCGTGCGGCTCTTTCTCATGCGTGACCTTGAGAAAAACAAGGTAAAAATTTACGTCAACTCGCCAGTTAAGGAGATAACGGACGACAGTGTAATAGCGACGAGAGAGGGCAGGGAAGAAAAGATAGGTCCGGTCGACACGATAATACTGGCCATAGGGGCCAAGTCCGTGAACGAGCTCGAAAGCGAACTCGGCGGAAAGGTCGAAAAGCTCATCGTTGTAGGCGATGCCTTAAAGCCGAGGAAAGCGCTTGAAGCCGTCGAGGAGGGATACAAGGCAGGACTTGCGGTTTGACACACGGCATTAGGGCCTTGCAAAGACAGCCTCGTTAATGCAAGGCCCTTTTAATTTAGCCCCTCGTTACGAAACGCTCTTCGAGTCCCCGAAGCTTGTCGGCTATGCCACCGTATTCGAGCTCACTCATGGGGAGCATAGCGTTGCCGAAGAAGCCTTGGCGACGGATCTCTATCCCCTTCTTGGAGACCTCTTGCCGCACGTAATCCCACAAAGGATGGTCGAAAGCGTCGACGGCCTCCGTGAGGTGCCCCTCGTGAACACAGAAGGCAGCGCAGCTCACCACGGGTGGGCCATCGAAATAGGATATAGTGGAATTGAGTTTGACGGGCATGAGCGGACCGTTGTGGCTGCCACGCATGAACCCCGCTACGTAATGCCCAAGAGCGTATGGCGATAGTACCTCCCCCGTGGCGGGGAAGTTTCCCTGCACGCGCACCAGCATTATTGGGTCGTCTTTTCCCACATACTTGCCGGCGATATTGTGGAGTCTCGTGGTGCTGGCCGCCGTTACCTGTTCGCCACTTTCTCTCGAATATACAGCAGCTACGACAAAACGCTCTGGGTCTCTCAAGAGGGCGGCGATGTCATAAAGCTCTTCAGGCGCGTTTAACATGATTATCTTATCTTTTTCCGTATAGCTTACGTCCATAATCTCAAAGCGGAAGCCCTTCGCCATCTTCGACGAAAGGATAAGGCCGCTGCAATGCATGGGGTCGCAAAATCCGAGGTAAAGCGGCAGGTTATAGGCGCCGGGATCGGTCTTGTCTGCGGCGAAGAAAAGGAAGGGTTCGTTCGGCCTTTCGTCGAACTCGAGCTCAGCCACAGCCGGACCCAAGCCCTTCACGTTGCCCGAAAAGGCATCTTTCAGGAGGTCTTGGCCTGCGCCGTAAAGCCCCTGCTTCTTCGCGAGATTTGCCCCTTCCATAAGCGTATCCCAAGCCATCTTGTGAATCTCAGAGCTGTTTTTGCCCTTATTGTGAGTGCACAGTATCGCTATGTCGTCGCCCGTATGTGAAACGTAACAATCGATGATGAGCTTACCCTTCTCGGCCTCGACTCGCGACTTAACCAATTTGAGAAGCTCCTCGCTCGGCTTCAAATGCCCGCCGATGCTTCCTATATCCGCCTTAATGACCGTCACCGTGGTCCTCACAAAAACCCCTCCTTACGAGAGCGTTATTTAGTGAGGGTTTACAAAAGTGAACCCTCAAGTCAAAACTTGCTTGGAACTAAATCATCTGGCGGAACACTACCATTTATACTCGAGGTACGACGAAAATGTCAAGCCTCTGCGATATATTCTGAAAACTATAACAATTAGAACAACCTTTGATCTCTCTTAGCGTCAAATTGTCTCAAGCTACGTTGAGGCGCCTCAAGAGTTCGCTGAAATCCAGATCGCGACGTATGCCCCAACGCGTCAGCGAGAAGTCGTAGCGCACCGGGTCTTCTGGGGAAATAACCTGAAAGGCTCTGGTAAGTTCAACGGCCGCCTTTTGGTCTTGCGCTTTATGAGAGATCCAACCAAGCGTACTGCCGAGGCGAAACATATGGGTATCCAAGGGTATCAGGAGTTTTGATGGAGAGATCGAATCCCAACCGCCAGGATCTACTTCGTCAGTTCTAACCATCCACCTCAGATAAAGGTGCCACCTCTTACAAGCGCTCTTCCTCCCGGGATTGGGAATAAAACCGCTCATTTCTGACAGCCCGGCATGGCGTATGAGGTCATTCGCAAAGAGAGAAAGGGCTTGCAAGAGATCCCCGTCGCTCACCTTTATGCTCAAGGTGAATGCGCGTTGCAATGAACCGTGCTCCTCTATCGTCGATCTGATCCCCCGCAAGAGGGCCACGATGTGAGGACCTTTAACCCACCGATGCTTGAAGCCAAAAAACGATGCGGAGAGCTCCTCGTCGCTCAGGCTCAGCAAGGAAACCCTTGGACGAGGGCCAAGTGCATCCAACACTATGCCGACGCTCTTTATGATCTGCTCTACTCTGCCGAAAGCGAGCATCGCAGCGATCAGACCGACTATTTCCCTATCTTCGATATCAGGATAGGAATACAAAAATTGAAGGGGGTCCGGCGGCACATATTCGCGCCGGTTGTAAAGATAATAAACCTCATCGAATACCCGAAGGCATTCCTGCGGTGCTGGCATTGCGCTTAAAGGGCGTTGAAGACGACGGTGGGGGCGTTTTTGGGCGACTTGCCGCGCTTGATGAGGTGGTAGTTCGAGTAAGTAAGCGGTGTGCCTCCCTCTTTGAGCGCCTTCGCCATGACGACTTCGCCCACGACGAGCTTGTGGGTGTAGACCTCCATTATGTTTATGACCTTCGCCTCGACGACGGCCAGGCAATGGTCTATCACTAACGGTGTGCCCAACTCTCCAGTGATATATTCGCAGTCGCAAAACTTGTCGATGCTGCGGCCGCTCTTAAAGCCGAAATTGCCTATGAACGTCATGGGCACATCTTCTTCCAGCACCGATATGCCCATTATGCCGCTCTTTTCTACCAACGTCGTGGTCAAATTATCTTTATGCATCGCAGCAGCTATGCATATCGGCTCGGCCGTTATTTGCATAACGGCGTTGGCGATCTGACCGTTGAGCTTTCCTTCATATGCGGTGCTCACGATATACATGCCGTAGGTCAAACTGAAAAGCGATTCGAGCTGAATCTTCTCGTCGGCCATAGCAACTCCTCCTTGTTAAATTTGTTCATTCTTATAAACAATCCAAATTACGTTTAAAAAAACTATGAGGGAGGCAAGGTTTACCCATGCCTCCCTCAAATTTTAACCCAATTTAAAGCTTTCTCACTCGTCCCTCTCCCCCAAGGCATGGTCGAGCATGAAAAGAGCATTTTTGGAGTCGCCGACGAGCTGCAGTTTTCGGACGATGCTATCAGCGGTAGCCTCCTCCTCCACCTGTTCCTTGACGAACCACTGCAGGAATTCCTGAGTGGGATAATCTTTAACCTCGATTGCAAGCGCTAACAGATCGTGTATGCGCTTCGAAACGACCTGTTCGTGCTTAAAGGCATCTTCAAACGCTTCCAATGGAGAAGACCATTCCGTCTTCGGTCCATCTATGGGTAAGAGGTTCACTTTCTGCCGCCTCGCGTTTATAAAATTGTAAAAACGCTCGGCGTGTTCAAGCTCCTCTTTTGCCTGAACCTTCATCCAGTGAGCCATCCCGGTCAAGTTTTCCGACTCGAACCAAGAGGCCATGGAAAAATACAGATACGCCGAATAGGCCTCGGCGTTGAGCTGCTCCTGTAAAGCCTTGAGCAATTTCTCGTTCATGACCTGCACCCCCATTTATTCAAAATCATTGTATTTTACGAAGTATATGTATCACATCAAAGCCACCCATGTCAATGAGCCCCAAAAGGCCGTGAAGCGTAAAACGGTTGTCCCTCCGGGTGGTCAACTCATAAAACTACACCCACATTCACATCCACTCTCAC
>CAYTKB010000171.1:0-4005 GCA_964438265.1 uncultured Acetomicrobium sp.
GATCACCAGAGCTATGGCAATGAAGATCATCTGCACTGGAATCAGAATTAAGAAAAAGGGCACAAAGTACCGCCACCACCGCTCGATGGGGACCTTAGCAATGCTACAGATAACCGGCAAAAGCGTTGTCGGCCAGAGAATATTTGAGAAACCGTCTCCATATTGGTAGGCAAGTACAGCCACCTGGCGCTTTATACCCAAAAGATCCGAGAGGGGCGCCATGATTGGCATCGTCGCCGCAGCTTGGCCAGAACCGGAGGGTATGAAAAAGTTTATCAATGTCTGCACGATAAGCATCCCCTCGGCCGCCACCCAATTTGGGAAGGCCGACAGTGGTTGAGCCATACCGTAAATAACTGTGTCGATGATGTTTCCATGCTGCATAACTATGAGAATTCCCCTCGCAAGGCCGGCTACGAGGGCTCCAAAAGTGATGTCTCTGGCACCTTCCAGAAACGTCACGGCAATCTTACTAGGCCCCCAACCGGCAATAGCGCCGGCCGAGACACCCATGATGATAAACAACCCTACCAGTTCATTAAAATACCAGCCTTTAACAATGACACCCCAAATCAGAAGCACGATCAAAGCTAATACTAGGCTTAGGATCACTACATCCCGCTTTTGAAAACGTCTGACGATGAGCTCGCTGCGGTCCAGAGCCAGAACTCCCACATCAAGGCCATACATCACACTCTTTGTGGGATCTCTTTTGATCTTTGCAGCATATCTCGTTGTCCAGAGCACAGCCATGGTAACAAACACAAACCAACTGACGATCCTAAAGCCCATTCCAGAAAAGAGCGGCAACTCAGCAAACTTCTGAGCCAAACCAACCGTGAAGGGGTTCATAAAAGCTGCCGCAAAACCCATAGCTACTCCAAAAGAAACCATGCTCATACCGACAATCGCGTCATATCCCATAGCTATAGCAAGACCGACGAAGAGCGGAATGAACCCAAAGGTCTCTTCAAACATCCCAAAGACAGAACCGCCCAAGGCAAAGAGATACATGAAAATCGGGATCATAATCGCCTCTTTGCCTTTGAGCACCCGTAAGAGAAAACCGATGAGCGAATGCAATGCTCCCGTCTTAAGGACAACATAGAACGACGCATACACCAGAAAAATGAAGAAGACCACTTCTGCAGCATCGACCATTCCCTCTTGGACTGCGACGAAGGTGTCGAAAAAACCCACAGGAGATTGATCGACATGTTTGTACGTACCTGCAACGACCACAGTCCGCCCCGTGTTAGGATCTTTCACGCGATCAAACTGACCGGCAGGAAGGACATGGGTGCCAATTGCAGCAAGGACGATTAAGGCAAAAAGTAAAACAAATGTATGCGGTACCTTCGACTTGTGTTCCGCTGTCATTAATCTCTCTCCTTTCCTCGAATTTACTCAAAAACGATCAAATTTCGAATTGCCTTTTCTGCGTCAAAAGGTCACACCCGTGGAAATCACCTCCCCTTTTTATCACGTTCTGCGACAGGCTCGCAAAGTTTAACCGCCGTAAGGGCATAGGCCAGAGCAGCGGGCTTTAGGTGATCGATCTCGACATACTCCAACTCCGTGTGGGCTCGTGCCAATGATCCTGGGCCATAGTTGAGGGTTGGAATTCCTCCATAATTTTGAAGAAGAGAAGCATCTGTCCATCCTGACTTGATCGAAAGTGCCGCCGGTTTTCCATGGACGCGTTCATGAGCCTCGACTAACGCCGCTACGAGGGGATGGTCTTCATCGAGAAAAACCGGAAGGTGGTCCATCGTCGCCATGTTATCCATATTCCGAACCACGGAGGCTTTGAAGGATGGATCTAAGGCATGGCAATCTTGGATGATGTCCTCAAAGTCTTTAAACACTTGTGCCAGGCTTTCGTTCGGCGTATACCGTCGGTCGAGCTGCAAAACACAGTGGCCAGCCACGCTACTCGGTTGATCTCCGCCGTGAATAGTACCAAAATTCAGGGTTGATTTGCCAACCACAGGATGAGTCCGGCCCTCCAGTCGCGGCAGGAGCTGCTCTTCCGCCGCCCGAATAAAGGCTGCAGCCTTAGATATGGCGTTAATGCCTTTTTCTGGATTTCCGCTATGGGCAGCCCGGCCTTCGAAGACTATGTCGATCCATTCCAGCCCACGGTGACCCAGCGCCACCGATAGTTCCGTAGGCTCGCCGACTATAGCATAATCGGCCGATAAGTTACTTTGAATGACTGCTTCTGTTCCTTCGCTCTTAAATTCCTCGTCGATGACGCCTGTAAAAACCACGTCACCAGAGAGGGAGATGTCTGCGCGCTTGAGCGCCACCAAGGCACACATCATAGCAGCGAGACCAGCTTTCATGTCGCAACTGCCGCGGCCATAAACTCGGCCCTCTCTGACGGCACCGCTGTAAGGATCATCCATGCCATAAGGTGGCACTGTGTCGGTATGACCGTTCAGCATAAGCGTTCGACTTCCACCTGTACCTCGAATACAAGCGATTACATTTGGCCGTTCATCGATGATGGGAATTAATTCAGCGTCGATGCCGTTCTCCCTAAAAAACCGGAAAATGAATTCCGCCACCTTCCGCTCCCTGTCTTTATGATCTTTATGACTGGGAACCCTGACGAGGTCGCTCACGAGCTCAACGATCTCGTCTTCATCCAATGCAGAAGAAAGCTTCTTTTCAAAGGACATCACTGTACCTCCTAAGTGGGCTTCAACTTCTCCGCAGTTATAAAATATTATAATGCATGCTTTCGTCTATAGGTCGGTCCTTTCCCAGAATTCGCGCAGCATGTCGTCCAATTGATCGACATCTATAAGAAAGGCGTCGTGGCCGTTCTCACTCTCAATCTCATCGTATGATGCCTTTACGCCGGCGCTCTTGCCAATTGTCGAAATCTCCTCAACCTGCCATGTGGGAAAAAGGCAATCGCTGGTGATGCCTATGGCCAAAAGGTGTCTACCAGAGAAGTTAAATAGGGCAGACTCCACTCCTCTTCGCCCTTCGCCCACATCGTGAAGATCCATGGCTCGCGTGAGGTAGATGTAGCAGTTGGCATCGAATCGGCGGACCAATTCCTCGCCATGATAATGAAGATAATTTTCGATCTGAAAGCGACCATTCCATTCCCACGGCTGGCCTGAAGCGAGCTGGCGCATCCAGCGTCTCATGAAGACGGCTTCGCTGCGATATGTGATCATGGCAAGCATCCTTGCCACGGCCAAACCCCTCTCCGGACCTGGTCCAGGGTAATAGTCTCCGCTCTTCCACTCTGGATCGGCCATTATAGCCTGCCTTTGGACCTCATTAAAGGCTATTGCCTGAGGATAAAGACAAAGGGGAGCTGCTATGACGACGGCGCGCTCCACAATCTCCGGATACATCACGGCCCACTCGAGCGCCTGCATACCGCCAAGAGATCCACCGACGACGGCAGCGAGGCGCCTGACGCCGAGCTCGCGGAGGGCAGCTGCTTGAGCGCACACCATATCGCGTACCGAAAATACCGGGAAGCTCATGCCATAGGGGCGTCCAGTAGAGGGGTTTATACTCGCGGGCGACGTGCTGCCGTACGGGCTCCCTAAGAGGTTGAAGCAGACGACGCAAAGCGAAGACGTATCTATAGCTTTACCGGGTCCTACGAGATTTGGCCACCACGCAGGCGGAAGCCTTTCGACATCGTTCCCAGCTACATGGTGGCTGCCTGTAAGGGCATGGCAAACCAACACCACGTTGTCGCACGCTGGGGACGGTTCGCCGTACTGCGCGTAGGCTTGTTTGACGCTGACCAACTTCTTTCCGGATTCGAGGACGAGTTCCGGAATTTCAACAGCGCCCAATTTTTCCAAAACGCCTCCCGTATGATTCAACCGCTTTCGTTTCCTCCCGCTATCGCTATTTATTTCCACCTATTGCTCGAATGCCTTGGAGCAACCTCTCGGCATTGCGCTTAAGAAGGGCCTCTTTGTTTTTCTCGGTAAGAGAACTTCCCTCAAGCAACCTTCTGTA
>CAYTKB010000172.1:0-3939 GCA_964438265.1 uncultured Acetomicrobium sp.
GGGGAATCCTGTGGACCTCAAAGGGTTGAAAGACAAGGCACGGCATTTACTCGTGGAGTTTAAGGGTGATAATTATGCCTTTGGGCTCGACGTGTTAAAGAAAGCCGGGGAATACGGCGCATCCTTCGGCAAAAGCGCCCTTGTGATATCGAATGCGACACATATTGAGTCTGTGGCTAGCGTGGTCGTTGAGTCTCTGCAGGCTCGAGGAGTGGCTTTGGCTGGTGGGCGGATATTGCTTGGAGCTCGGCCCAATGCGCCGAGGGAGGATGTCTACCGGATGGAGAGCTACATCCTTCACTTCAAGCCTGATTGCATAGTTCCTATAGGCGGAGGAAGTACCATAGACGCAGCTAAGGCTGCAGATGTCTTGGCAGCCTTGGGCGGGTATGAACCCGATATAGACGCTTATTTTGGCACCGGCTTGGTTACGAAAGCCTTAAACGAGACTGGCAAAAAACTCGTGCCTATTGTTGCGGTGCAAACCTCTGCCAGTTCTGGGGCGCATCTCACTAAGTATTCCAATGTTACAGATCCAGTAGCTGGGCAAAAGAAGCTCATAGTAGACGATGCTATCGTTCCGCCCAAAGCCGTCTTCGATTATGGAGTGACTGCCTCTATGCCGCTGGGCGTCACCGTGGATGGGATTATGGACGCTATCTCGCACTGCCTCGAGGTCTTTTACGGTGCCCCTGGCGAGGCTTTCGACAAAGTTGCAGAGGTGACTCTAACGGGCATAGAACTCGCCGTGGGCTATGCGAAAAAGGTCTTGTCAGCGCCTCGAGATTTAGAAGTGAGAGAAGGGTTAGGCTTGGCCACCGACTTGGGCGGCTATGCCATTATGATAGGCGGCACGAATGGCGCTCACTTGACCAGCTTTTCCCTGGTGGATATCACAAGCCATGGTCGTGCGTGTGGGCTTATGAATCCGTACTATACGGTATTTTTTGCACCGGCGATAGAAAGGCAATTGAAACTGCTCGGAGAGATTTTTAAGAGAGCAGGCTATATAGGCGAAGATCTGAAGGCGCTGCGAGGTAGAGAGTTGGGTATTGCAGTAGCCAAAGGTATGGTGGCCTTCGCCAGGGATATAGGTGCACCCACAAAACTCACGGATCTTCCGGGCTTTTCCGATGAACACATAGAACGTGCCTTAAAAGCGGCTAAAGATCCGCAACTTGAGATGAAGCTCAAAAACATGCCAGTGCCGCTTTTTGCCGATCTGGTTGACGAATATATGGCTCCGATTTTGGAAGCCGCTAAGGTCGGTGATTTTACCTTAATTAAAAACATGTGACAAAAAGTGCAGTGCACACGGTTGCGCCGCCGACATTAATTTTAGTGGCAACGAGGAGGAGGCTCGTTTATGGAAAGCTTGGTTCAGGTATTCACTGTTGGATTTCCGGCTACATTTCAACCGTTCACATTCTTGCTTCTCGTCCTGGGGGTTTTTTGGGGGATGATCTTCGGCGCCATACCCGGCCTGACGGCGGCCATGGGTGTGGCTTTAGCTATCCCCTTCACATTTTTTATGAGCGCTGTGGATGGCCTGACCCTTCTCACGGGTATATGGGTAGGTGGTGTCTCCGGCGGATTCATATCTGCCTGTCTCCTCAACATGCCTGGCACTCCCTCGTCTATCACAACCTGCTTCGACGGCTATCCAATGAGTCGAAAGGGAAAGTCAGGTCAAGCTTTAGGCATTGCCCTTACTTCGTCAGTCATCGGTGGCTTGCTTGGAGTCTTAGTTCTCATGACGCTTGCGCCGTTCATCGCCCGTCAGGCCCTGAAGTTCGGGCCCTTTGAATATTTTTCCCTGGGCGTTTTAGCCTTTGTGGCCGTAAGCAGCATGTTGGGCGGAAGCATCTGGAGAAATTTGGCTGGTTTGGCTGTGGGGCTCGCCATCAGCTCGATCGGTGCCGATCCCATAAGCGGCATACCTCGTCTGTGTTTTGGCATCAGTGAACTCCAAGGTGGAATAGCGCTCCTTCCTTTGTTGGTTGGGCTCTTTTGCGTTTCTGAGATCATCGAGGATATTGGGGCGGAGATGGAGGCCATCGTTCCTCCGGAGGCGCGGAAGGTGAAATTCAGAGAGCTCCTGCCGCCACTTGAAGTCTTTAGGGACAACTTCGCCAATCTCCTCAGGTCTTTTATGATAGGGCTTATAATAGGCATCTTCCCTGGCATTGGGGGAGCTACATCAAATGTCATCGCCTACGGCATGGCGAAGTCCAGCTCAAAACATCCCGAGAAATTCGGCACCGGCATACCAGATGGCATCATAGCGAGCGAAACGGCCAATAACGCTTCTATTGGAGGGGCATTTATACCGCTCGTAGCTCTGGGAATCCCAGGGGATGCCGTTACGGCGATTCTGTTGGGAGGTTTCATGATTCACGGCATTAACCCCGGTCCGTTGCTGTTCAGATATAGCGCAGATCTTGTGTATGCCGTATTTTCGGCGCAATTCTGGGCAAACGTTGTGATGTTCGTGATGGGGCTCTTTTTGATCAAGCTCTTCATATATTCATTGAGTTTCCCCAAAAGGTTCCTCTTGCCCATAATAGCAGTGTCCTGTATACTTGGAGCGTTTGCGCTCAACAATAGAGTGTTTGACATATGGGTTCTGGTATTTTTTGGAATCTTCGGCTACGCTTGGAATAAAATGGGATTTTCATTGGTGCCAGTACTGGTAGCGTTCGTCCTCGGGCCTGTTGTGGAAGCCAATTTAAGGCAAGGTTTGACCGAAAGTGCGGGGAGCTTCCTTCCTATATTCGCGCGCCCAATTTCCTTGGGCCTTCTTATTGCAGCTGCAGCGCTCTTTTTGTTGGGCAGGTATCTTCAAATAGTTATGAAACGGCGTAGAGTTAGCGGGATATAGTTTATTGACATTTTTGCAAACTTGTATATAATATAAAGCATGATGAATTAACTATAAAAAAGTAACTAATAAATCTAAAGGAGGGGGAATTTAGAATGATTAAAAGATTTTGTTCACTGTTCCTCTTAAGTATAACGCTGGTCCTTCTGACGAGTTTTGCCTTTGCCGCAGAATATCCTGCTCAGCCTATCAAGGTGGTGGTTCCTTATGCGGCAGGCGGGACGAGTGACATCCAGACGAGGATCATGTCTAAGTACGTCAAGGAATATCTGGGCCAGGATTTCGTAATAGTAAATATAGCCGGTGCTGGTGGAGGCATAGGCAACAGGGAGGTTTTAAACGCTGCTCCCGATGGGTACACCGTTCTCTTTCAACATCAATCGATGTTTTCTAACTATTTAACCGGTGTATCGGACTTTACTTACAATGATTTTGCGCCCGTCTGCCTTGCCATAAGCACGAACCGCATATTCGTCACCAGGCCTGATGCCCCATGGAATAACCTTAAAGATGTCGTAGAAGACGCGAAGAAGCGCCCTGGCCAGATAAGGCTCGGCGCAGAAATCGGAGCCACCAGTCACTTTCAGGTTATGCCGCTTCAGATGATGACAAATAACGCCTTCGTCCTCACGGCCAGCAAGGGTGGCGATATGGACAGGATTACGAAGATCATGGGTGGCCACATGGACCTGAGCGTTGTGGCTCTTTCTTCAGTGGTTTCGTATCTGAAGTCCGGGGAACTGAAGGCGTTAGCCGTAACGTCTGCAGAAAGAGATCCCTTTCTGCCAGATGTGCCGACTGCGAAAGAGCTCGGCATAGATGCGATCTTCATGCAAGATACAGGCTTTTACATGCCGCCCAAGACCCCGGAAAATATAGTAGCTGTTTTCTCCAAGGCTATAGGCGAAATGTCTAAGAATGAAGCCTACGTCAAGGAGATCGAGGAAAAGACCTTCTCTCAAGTTAGGTATATGGATACAGAGGAGTTCGTGAAATTCCTGGAAGAGGACTTCAAATATTGGAGCAAGCTCGCGAAAGAGGCCGGATTCGAACCTGCC
>CAYTKB010000173.1:0-3895 GCA_964438265.1 uncultured Acetomicrobium sp.
ATTGGGAACCAATGACACATCGTCAAAAGTTAGCCCCTCAAAGGGTTTAAATTTAACGTTCAAGTCCATAATTGATCACTCCTCAATGCCTCCGATCTCCTTCGAGGCGCAAAAGCGCCTCGTCGCGTCCCAAACCCCACAATACAAGGGCGACGGAAGATCCGTCTCTTGTGCCTGTGAGCATCATTCGCAAGAGATGGTAAAAGTCTTTGCCCTTTATCCCCTTTTCGCGGCAAAAGGATCTGAGGGTTTCCCCAATTTCCTCAGCGTTCCATTCCTTCAAGTTGCGCATGACCTGAACCAGCTCCGAAACCCATGGCGGAGCCCCTTCGCATTTTTGGGGGCGCTGGAAAAGCCAAGAGATCTTTTGAGCTATCTCAACGAGCGTGGCGCAATCTCCTCGGACATCATCGATGAGAGCCAAAAACGCCCTTTCGTCGACGGGCTTAAAATTACCTCCGGCACAAGCTATGACCTTTTCGGCAAGCCATGCGAGATCGGCCTTTTTTATGACTAATTTCCCCCAATAGCGCAGCCTTTCTTCATCGTGGATGGGAGGGGAAGAACTAATTTGATCGAGCGAAAATCTCTTAGCCAGATCGTAGAGCGTGGGCACGGCGTCACTTCCTTCGATAGACCAACTCAACGTCGCTAAATATGCCACGAGAGCCTCCGGCAGATACCCGAGGCTGCGATAATAGGCTATGCTTACAGCCCCGAATCTCTTGCTGAGCTTTCGTTTCTCCGCGTCGAGGATTGTAGGGATATGGGCGAAAATTGGCCTCTCCCATCCCAGTGCATCGTATATTAAGATTTGCCTGGCTGCGTTATCTAAATGCTCGTCGCCTCGGATTATGTGAGTTATATTCATCAAGTGGTCGTCCACGGCGGCTGCAAATATATACGTTGGCCAGCCATCCGGCCGCATAATGATAAAGTCACTCAAATCGTCCAAATCGTAAACTCTACGACCGTGTATCGCGTCCTCAAAGTCGAGCCTCGTGCCCCTTGGGGTGGCAAAACGCAGACTCGGCCTTCTCCCTTCTTTTTCCATACTCAAACGTTCCGCTTCGGTTAGACTACGACAACGCCCCAAATAACGGGGTGGTTTGCCTGCAGAAATTTGACTCGACCTCTCCGCCTCGAGTTCTTCTTTTGTGCAGTAACATGGATACGCTCGCTCGAGCGATTCCAAGCGTTTTGCAGCTTCTTGATATATAGAAAGTCGCTCGCTCTGGCGATATGGAGAGTGAGCTCCGCCCACGTCAGGCCCTTCGTCCCAATCGAGCCCGAGCCAGCGCAGGTCTTCCATTATGTTGCGCTCGTAGATTGCGCTCGACCGCGACTGGTCGGTATCTTCTATCCGTAATACGAAAGCACCGCCACGATTGCGCGCCCAAAGCCAATTAAAGAGCGCAGTCCTGGCTCCCCCTATGTGAAGTTCGCCAGTAGGGGAAGGAGCGAAGCGTGTTCTTACGCTCTTCATGATCAGGATTCACTGCTCCAGCCGAGAGGTCGCCTCGCAACCGTGGCGGTGGCATGACATACGAGGCATTCACCTCTACCGACGCTTCCCACATACTCGCCGGACTTCACTTTAATGTTGGCCACGCGCCCCGAGCGCCTCTGGCCTAACTGCAAGACCGACTCCAGGCTTCGCCGGATCGCTTCTATTTTGTCCGCCAATCGCGGGATCTGCGCTTGCAGCGTGGCATCCACCCATTCTATAGACCAACCCTCGCTCGAGATCAGATCCACCACCTGTTTCAGAAGTTCCATGCTGTTGGCTCCTTTATACGTATCGTCGTCGGCTGGAAAAAGCGTTCCTATATCGGATTCCCCGGCAGCCCCGAGCAGGGCATCAGCCACAGCGTGGGCTACGACATCGGCATCGGAGTGCCCATGTAATCCGAGCGGAGCATCTGGTATCTCGATACCGCCCAAACGCAATCTGCGACCAGGCACCAGCGGATGAACGTCGAATCCGTTCCCTACGCGCATTACCTCCCCGCCCTCGACGATCGCGCTGGCGAGTTCCCAATCTTGTGCGTCTGTGATTTTGAAATTCAGCTTGGCGCCTCTTACGGGAACGAGCTCCTTGCCGGCCATGATCCAAGCCTCGGCCTCGTCTCTGAAGCCGTCTTGATGCTCATCGAATGCGTATAGCAGTTCTTCTCTGGGGAAAACTTGAGGTGTCTGAGTAGCCAGCAAATCTTCTCTCGGCACAATGGTCATTTTGCCATCTGGGAGAACCCTTTTAAGTGCATCGGCCACAGGTATGACTGGTATTGCCCCTTTGCCGTCCGTCACCGCCTCCATGAGGCGACGGCAGAGTCCCGGTTTCACGAAAGGCCTAACGGCATCGTGCACGAGACACCCCCATGAGTTGGAGGCCAAAAGGCCGGCATGCACGGAATCGGATCTGCGCGGACCTCCAGTTATTACAGTCACTGGAAGCTCAAAATTTTGCGCTTGGCTCCTAATCTCTTCCTCCATCCCAGCTGGGACGACCAAAATTAGCTCTTCTACGAGACCCTGCTTGTATAATTCCTCAGCCACCATGGCGCTCCAACACCATACAGGACGCCCTCCGAGTATGCGAAATTGCTTGAGCTCGCCGCCGAGACGGGTTCCCTTTCCGGCGGCAACTATTATGAACGACCATGTCTTCATCAACGTACCTCCCGTCGCATCCGTCCGAAGATCATTCTGCCCGCCGAGGTTTGAAGTATCGAGGTGACGGTCACTTCTACTCGCTTGCCGATATAAGCTTCCCCATCTTCTACGACGAGCATCGTGCCATCGTCGAGATATCCAACTCCTTGGTTGGGCTCTTTTCCTTCGCGGATTATATCGACTACGACTGTCTCTCCTGGCAGGAGGATCGGCTTCATAGCGTTAGCTAAGTCATTCACGTTCATAACTTGAACGCCTTGAATTTGAGCGATCTTGTTCAGATTATAATCGGTAGTGAGGATAGCAGCGTTTTCTCTCTTTGCCAAGGCCAAAAGGCCGTCATCGACGCTTTCTACGCCGAGCTCTCTGAGGGATATATCGACAATATTAAGTGTTATTGCAGAAACTTCCTGTAACTCCTTGACAATGTCAAGCCCTCTCCTGCCTTTGGTTCGCCTTGTGGGATCCGACGAATCAGCTATAGCCTGAAGCTCGGCGAGCACGAATTGGGGCAACAAGAAAACGCCCTCTAAGAAACCAGTCTTAGCTATATCCAAGATCCTGCCGTCGATGATGACGCTTGTGTCGAGGATTTTCTTCGGACAAGTTCCCTTCTTTTCTGCAGACCCTTCATGATCTCCGACCACGCTCTCCGGTTGCCTTCCTTTCCTCAGAGTGAGGTGTTCCTTCAGCGTCCCGAAACTGCTCCACCAGCTCATTATTTCATCCTTACGTCGCAAGAAGAGATGGATTCCCAGATAGCCGAGCATTATGTTCAATACGACAGCCAAATAAATACCTATCCCGGGCAGATCCACGAAGGGGAGGGCCAGAAGGTTTGCGATGATGAGCCCTATTATGAGGCCCGCCAAGGCCATAGATATATCTTGCCAGCTCAACGATTGAAGGTTATGCTCTAAAAATAGGCCAATAAAGCCGACTAATCTAATAAAAAGAGGTGCTATCACAAAATAGGCAATATATTACACTGAGATTTCAGTGATATCGGATTCGACGGTCCTGCAGCTTCCGGCCACACGTGCTGGCAAGGACGAGCCCCGAATTGGAGCTCACGCTCGCCAGAGACACGGACACTCGGCACGGCAAGCCGGCCTCAGACTACCACCGGTTCAATCCCTTGAAGCCGGCAGAACTGTCTGAGTTCGCGTTTGAAGTTTCCGTAAAGGAACAACTGGTGGAAGCCGGGGAACGAAAGCAC
>CAYTKB010000174.1:0-3856 GCA_964438265.1 uncultured Acetomicrobium sp.
TCGCGAAAGAGCACGCGCACTTCATCTGGCCGCATGCCGTTCAGAAAGTCGGGGGAATGGGTGGTGACCAGGAGCTGGGCACGTTCGCTGGCGGCCCGGCACTCCTCCGCAAGTTCGGGCAAAAGCCTTGGATGAAGGAAATTCTCAGGCTCCTCTATTCCTATGAAAGGCGGAGGCGTTGGGTCATAAAGCAGAACCAAATAGGCGAGCATTTTCAACGTCCCGTCCGAAGCGAAACGGGCGAGAATCGGTTCGCTGAAAGGCGCATCCTTGATCTGCAGCAAAAGCCTCCCATCGGGCATGGATTCAGCCAAAACACTTTCAATGCGCGGCACTCGCCGGCGAAGCGTAGAGAAGATCAGTTCCAGACGTTCGGGATATAGTTCCTCCAGGTGCTGAATAACGTTGGCCAGATTGTCTCCCGTCTTGGTAAGTCTTTCTTGCGGTCCTGCCTCTGGTTGTCCGCGCGTGCTGTCCGTAGAAAGATACGAGACATACCACCCGGTGATAAAATCGCGCAAAGCCGCCACCCTTGGGTGTTCCGCAAATTGGCCAAGCGCGTTGACTGCCAGCAGATCGGGCGATTTGAGAGGACTTTCGATGCGTTTGTCCTCTTTATCCGGTAATTCACCACTGATTGCCTGACCCTGCCCTTCGCGGTATTCCAGGAAACGAAACGGTTTGCCTCTCCTTCCACGTCGCCACTGAAGCCATTCTTCCACGACCACCGGTTGTCGGTTCTTTTCGTCCACAGCCAGATGGTAGGTGATAAGCGGATAACCTGGTTCCCTGTACTTGATTTCCACGACGACAGGGCCGTCACACCCCCTCGTCTTGATCTCCTTTGCACGACCGCGCTTGTCCCAGGCCCGCCGGAGTCCCATTTCAAAACACTCCGCCAGGAAAGCGAAGACGTCGAAAACAGTGGATTTTCCACTGCCATTTGGGCCAAGCAGCACTGTGAGGGGCGTCAGTTCCTTCATTTCGGTATCCTGCAAAGCCCTGAAATTATTGACTTTCAGGTACTCGATACGGGCAGGAGCTTTCTCCTTTTTGATTTCAGAAGCGTTGGAAATCAAGGCAATCCCGCCTCCCTACGCCATAGGACAACCTCAAAAATCACCCGATTACAGACCATCCGATGTTAAAACATGTCGTAGCACATCCGAACACGGGAAATAAGCTCGCTTACCTCTTGACCTACACAAAACATTGATAATCAACACTGTGTTATATATAGCACTTGCCATCAACATCAAGAGGCTTTTCGGCACACCCGGAAGGCACGTCTTCAATACGTCTTGTTTTATATCATCATCTTACTCGGCGTTCATGTCTTCCATGGCTACGATTCCCACAGGAAATGAACAGAACATCGCCTCCGCTGCAGCGGGCATAATTCTCGCTGCTATAGTAACGATGCTTTTTATAATCGTTTTTTATCCCTACCTAACCAAGCCGGTCTACTGTCCAAAAAGGTAAGAACTTTTATGGCCTTCATAGTGACGGAGGTCAAAAGAATAATTAAGGCTACAAACCCGGTCAGGATCTATTTTGGCGCGCCCGGGGAGACTTGAACTCCCGGCCTTTGGATCCGGAGTCCAACGCTCTATCCGCTGAGCTACGGGCGCACCTCTTGTGTCGTTAAATTACTACCTTCCTTTTGTCCTGTCAAGCTTCACCCGGTACGCTGTCGAGTCACCAGATGTTGACGAAGTTTCTCTTTTGGGATATCGTCATAAAGCACCTTCGGTTCCATCAAAAGGCGAGAAAGGCGCGTCTTCGACAACGGAATAGAGAAGCAAAAGAACAAGAGACCAGGTCGATGCATACGCAGCGAGAGACGCGCCGCTTATGAAATGGCCAATTGCGGCGCAGAGCGAGCGTTCTCCGCAGAGCGGAGAAATTATATATATCACGGAGGTGTTCTAAGGTGGAGTTTACATACAAACTGCCCACAGATATCACATTCGGACCCGGGAGCATAAAAGCCATCCCCGAAAAGGTGAAAGAAGTCGGCGCAAACCACGCTTTTGTGGTAACGGATAAGGGCGTCAAGGCAGCAGGCATCCTGGATAAAATCTTAAAACTATTGGACGAAGCTCAGATCAAGGCCACCGTCTTCGACAGGCTTGAAAAAGAACCCACGGTGCTCTCCATCGGAGACGCGGCAAAAGAACTCGCGAAAAGCGGCGCTCAGGTTGCCATAGGCGTCGGAGGCGGCACATCCATGGACACCGCCAAGGCGGCTGCCTTCTTGGTGACCAATGGCGGAGGTATACTGGACTATGTAGGCGTTGAGAAGGTTAAAAAGCCCGGCCTTCCCGTGATCGCCGTCCCCACCACCGCCGGCACGGGGAGCGAGCTCACGAGGTTCATAGTATTCACCGGCGTCGACGTGAGGACCAAACTCACTGTAGGAAGCTACCTCACAATGGCAAAATATGCCATTTTGGATCCCGAGCTCACATTGACGTTGCCACCCAAAGTCACGGCCGGCACGGGCATGGATGCGTTGACTCACGCCATCGAATCCTACGTAAACACGACATCCCACCACATCTCTGAGCCGCTCGCCATGCGCGCCATAGAGCTCGTCGCAAAGAGCCTGCGGAAGGCCGTAGCGAAGGGCACAAACCTGCAAGCCAGAGAAGACATGCTCGCCGCCAGCGCCCTCGCAGCCTTGGCGTTCAACTCCACAAGGTTAGGCAGAGTGCATGCCATGTCGCAGCCAGCCGGCGGCCACTTCGATATACCCCACGGGATAAGCAACGCCATAATGCTGCCTCCCGTCATGGAATATAATCTCATAGGCAACATCGAAAAGTACATAGACATAGCCTTAGCCTTCGGCGAAGACATAGAGGGCCTCACGCCTATGGAGGCAGCAGCTAAGTCGGTAAAGGCCATAAGAGATCTGATGGAAGACGTCGGGATAACCGAGCGGCTCGGCGACTTCGGCGTAAAAGAAAGCGACCTCGACATGCTGGCCGACGAAGCGCTCACCAGCGGCAATGTGCCGTTGAACCCGAGATTCCCCTCCAAGGCGGACATAATAGAGATTTACAAGAAAGCACTGTAGCGGAAGGTAGCGACAAAAAGCGGGGAGGTGCAACTGCATTGCTGGCAGCGATACTTTATGGTCCCAACAGATTGGAGTTGACCGAGATCGAGCGCCCAGCGATTGGCGATGACGAGATATTGGTGAGAGTGCTGGCAGCGGCTATATGCGGAACTGACTTTCGCATCGTATCCGGCAAGAAGACGAGAGGCATCCACTATCCTTCGATAATCGGGCACGAATTGTCGGGCGAAGTTGTAGAGGTGGGCAAAAAGGTTTTGGAATTCAAACTGGGCGATAGGATCGGCGTAGCCCCCATCGTGCCGTGCAGGAAGTGCCTTTACTGCCGGATAGGGCTCGAAAATGTCTGCGCAAACCGGCAAGCCATAGGCTACGAGTTCGACGGAGGCTTCGCCGAATACGTCCGCATACCCGCTGTGGCTCTCGAAAGCGGCAATGTCGTGCGCCTTCCCAATTCCATAGATTTCGAAGAGGCTGCAATCCTTGAGCCCTTTGCCTGTTGCATAAACGGCCAGAAGAAAGCAAACGTCTCGGCTGGAGATACCGTGCTCATCATAGGTGCCGGCCCCATTGGCCTCATGCACCTCATGCTCGCAAAGGCCAGAGGGGCCAGAAAAGTCGTTTCGAGCGAACTGTTTGAGGGGAGGCGAAGGCTCGCCGCAAAGTTCGGCGCAGACAGGGTGGTAGACCCCGCTGTCGAATCGTTGATCGACGTCGCAAAGGAAGAGACGGAGATGGGATTCGATGTGGCCATCATGGCAGTGGGCGTAAAAG
>CAYTKB010000175.1:0-3814 GCA_964438265.1 uncultured Acetomicrobium sp.
GGGGAGGCGCAAAGATTTCCACTGGCACGTCTTTGCAATTGCCCACAATGCCAGTGCCTACTCAAGGCCAAGGGATAGAAGTATAAAGCCTCCTCTTTCGCCATCAAATGATGGGAGAGTGTTTCAATCGTCATGGACAGCGAACTTGCGCTTTTTCGTGCATTTTCAGGCAAAGTCTTAAGGACGCTTAACAGTGATGAACGCCGGTTTTACATGATTTGGCGCGCCGGAGAGGATTCGAACCCCCAACCTACGGATCCGTAGTCCGTTGCTCTATCCAATTGAGCTACCGGCGCGCGAAATGTTTGGCGGTGGGGGAGGGATTCGAACCCTCGAGAGCGGTTTCTGCCACTCTACTCGCTTAGCAGGCGAGTGCCTTAAGCCTGCTCGGCCACCCCACCTCGTAAGGTTATTCTATGCGGCCGCCATCTCCATGTCAATAACGCTCATGTGATGTTTCACTCACTTGAACTAACGTCTCTTGCTCTTCGTCGCAACGTTCGTCCCGACGGCGCAGCGTCGGTTCCTTCGCCCAGAAGAAAAAGATCAAAGCAGCCAGGGAGATCAAACCGGCGTTGAAGAGGATGGGAAACGTAAATCCCCTCAAATCGGCCAACCGACCTAAGAGGACCGGCCCTGTGACGAAGCCGATATCGCTAACTGCCCTATATAAACCCATACCTATCCCATATTCTTCTTTCGGAAGGATATCCGCAACGTAGGCCGAAAGGATCGGGCCGGCAAGCCCTATGCCAAAGCCCATGACGATGCAGCTGACGACGAAAAGGGAGTAACTGAAACTCTTGGCCGCTACGGCCAACCCAAGCCCTAAGAGCAGACATCCGGGCGTTATGAGCTTCTTTCTCTCTAAACGGCCCGCCATCGCACCCGCCAAAAGCAGCGCTCCTATTTGGGTCACCGCGATGAGCGTCAAGGCTACGCCTATCTTAGAGATGCTGAGGCCGAGGCGATCGGCTCCTAAAAGGGGTATGAGCTGGTTGTGGGTGCCGGTGCGGGTAAAGAATATTCCGAACGTGACGAAGGAAACGAGAAGGAAGTCCCGGTCGCGAAGAAGCGGCCCCAGGCGAGGGCGCTTTTGGAGAGCGCCTTCGTCGCTCGAAATTGCTTTTAGCGCTAACGGCGGCCTGGTCTCCGGCAGACGCGCATATGCCCACAACGCTGCCACTACAGCCATAACGGCGAAGACGAAAAACGGTGCCCTTATCCCCCACAGCTCAGCGACAAACCCTCCGAGGGTCGGCCCAAGTCCTGCGCCTAACAGGATCGAACCCTGATAAAAACTCATCATCCGCCCTCGACTTTCCTGAGTACTGATATCAGCCAACATCACCATAGCGGCGGTTGTATACATAGCCGAACCTATTCCTTGAACGAAGCGGAAGATCAGCAATTGCCAATAGCTCCCGGCCAAGCCGCAGGCCAACGACCCCATTCCCAAGACGATGGGACCGCTTATGAGGATGGGTCGCCGACCGAAATGCTCCGTCATCCTGCCGGCCGGGATATCCATCACGATGCGCGCCACCCCGAAGACCGTGATCAGGAGGCCGATCATCGTTATGCTCACGCCGAAGAGGCGCGCATAATGAGGGAGAATGGGCCCTACAATGCCGATGCCCATCATCATAATTATCACTTCGGTGCAGAGTATGAAAAGCATCTCGCCTTCCCTCATCGGCAACAGCCTCCTTAAAACTCTTTGGAATCGAAGCAGGAAATACCGAACATTTCGGCTAAAACCAAGGCGTGCCCATATGGCACGCCTAAAGGAAGGTTTCACAACCTATAATAAAATTATAACATAAGACAGGTAACCCTCAAAAAAGTAGCCGAGCTGCTTAATCTTATGCAGCGCCTCTTTTAGAAACCGCAAACTTTACTGCCATTTCTATAGCCTTCGCCATGCTCGACTCGTCCGCAGTGCCCTTCCCAGCCTTGCCGTAAACGGTGCCGTGGTCAACGGAGGTGCGGATTATGGGAAGGCCCACGGTGATGTTTACGCCTCCCATGAAATCTAAGAGCTTGAGGGGGATGTGCCCTTGGTCGTGATACATGGCGACGACGATGTCGTATCGCCCTTCCTTGCAATGATAGAACACCGTGTCTGGGGGGACGGGCCCTGCGACGTCCAAGCCCTCCTCCTTGGCCTGCTGGACAGCAGGCGTTATTTCCTTTATATCCTCGTCGCCGAAGAGACCATGTTCGCCGCTGTGAGGGTTCAACCCCGCCACGGCAATCTTGGGGCGCTCTATGCCCAATCCCTTGACCGCCTCGTGAGCCAACCTGATGACCCTGTGCACCCTCTCCCTTTTCACGCGGTCGCAGGCCTCGCGGAGCGACACATGGGTAGTCACATGTATCACGCGCAACGGGCCACCGACGAGCATCATCGCATAATCCGAGGTGCCGGTAAGGTTGGCAAAGATCTCCGTATGGCCGGGATAAGGAAGCCCGGCCTGACTCAGCGCCTCTTTGTGTATAGGCCCTGTCACCACAGCGTCGATATGGCCAGCCATGGCGAGCTCTATGCCCTTCTTTATATATTCAAAGGCGGCCTTGCCGCATTTCGCCTGAACCTTGGCAAACTCGTATTCGCTAGGCTCTTTGATTACGCCGAGGGAGATGAGGTTTATAGAGTCGGGAGAATAATCGGCAGGTGTCGAGATAACGGCGAGCTTTTCGCCGCAGCGGACGATGGGCATCACGCGACGTATGACAGCCTCATCTCCTATGAGGATCGGACGGCATATCTCCTTTATTTCGTCGTGCATCAACGCCTTTACGGATATCTCGGGGCCAGCGCCGGAAGGATCGCCGATCGTTATGCCCAAAAGCGGCTTATACACGAAAACTCCCCCTTTTTGCAATTATTATAGCGCCTACCCCCAAAAGTGCGTCTTAAGACCTTCGCTCACCTTTTCCATAAATGACGCAGTACCCTTAGGAGGAGATGTGGCCAAACTCACCGAAATAAATATGGCGGTGCAGATTAAAAGCCCCCACACCGCAGGCCAATGGCCTAACAGCTTAAGGTTTAGGATATACATGCCGCCCACCAAGACTCCGCCTACAGCCATGCTCCAGATAGCTCCTGCCGCCGTGGCCTTCTTCCAGAAGAAGCACCCCACTATCGCCGGAAGCTGAAGCAAAAGCCCCCCGGACGCCATGGCCGACATCACCGCTATCAAACCCAACTTTAGCTGGGCAAATACGAGGCACGCAATTGTGAGAATGGGGATGAATAGCTTCCCCCAAAAGAGCTCCCGGCTTTCGCTCATGGTCGGCTCAAAGGCCTTTATGATGTCCCTGCCGAACATAGAGCTCAGCGTTAGAATTATGGAGTTCAGCGTAGACACTGCGGCCGCGGTGATGCTCAAAAAAACCACGAGCGCGAGCAAGGGCGGCACTCTCCTCAAGAGCTCGGGCATGGCGTTATCTGCCACTTTCAAGCCAGGCACCACAACCGCCGCTGCTAAACCCAGGATGACACATATGACGGTGTAAACGAAGCCAAAAACAGCAAAGCCCAAGATCATGCGCCTCAGGCTTTGGACGTTTTTGGGCACATACATACGCTGCGCAACCTGAGGATTGGTCAGGGCAAAAAAGGCCCAGGGCAATGTCAGGCCCAAAAACATAGAAAAAGGCCACTTAACATGCAGCATGGGGGTTAGGGCCTCAAAAGTAAGGGCACCCCCTGCGGAAAAATGGAACCCTACAAAAAGCAGCAGTGCACAGCTTGCCACAAGCATAATGCACGCTTGAAGCGCATCGGTCCACGCCACCGACCTCA
>CAYTKB010000176.1:0-3806 GCA_964438265.1 uncultured Acetomicrobium sp.
GTTCCACGCTGTTGAGAAGATTTAGCCGCTTAGGAGGTAGGCGAAGATGAAAGAAATCACCCTCACTATAGATGGAAAGACGTGCAAGGGGGAGCTCGGAGACACTGTGCTTCAGGTCGCCCGCAGAAATGACGTTTACATTCCGACGCTTTGTTTCCTCGAAGGACTCTCTCCGATAGGCTCCTGTCGCATGTGCGTCGTCGAGACGGAAGGGAGCAATAAGCTCCTCACCTCATGTACCACTCCTGCGCAGGATGGCATGGCCATAATCACAAAGAGTCCGAAGTTGCATGACTACAGGCGTCAGATCTTGGAGCTTCTCTTTGCTGATAGAAACCATTTCTGCATGTATTGTTCACAGAGCGGCGACTGCGAACTCCAAAAGCTGGCGATAGAGCACGGTATGGATTCGGTCCGTTTCCCTTATCTGTACTCCAAGTTCGACGTCGATACGACGAATGAAGACATAATGATGGACCACAACCGCTGCATACTCTGCCTTCGTTGCATAAGGGTCTGCTCTGAAAAGGTCGGTGCCCACGCTCTGGACCTTGAGAAGCGCGGATGGCAGGCGAAAGTCGTTTCCGACCTAGGCCAAAAGTTGGGTGAAAGCGAGAGCTGCGTAGAGTGCGGTGCCTGCGCTCAAGTCTGCCCCACGGGTACTATAACGATAAGAGACTTCGTCTATAGAGGGCGAAGGAATGAATGCGATGCGGTTGTGGAAAGCATTTGCCCCTTGTGCTCAGTCGGATGCCAAATTAAAGCTTACGTCCGCACCGGAAGTGTAGTGCGGGTGGAAGGATCAAATCTCGAGGGACCAGATGGCGGCCAGCTTTGCTATCAGGGCCGTTGGTGGCTCCCGGAAGCCACTGAGAGAGAGCGAATACTGACCCCCCTTATACGCCATGGAGCTGAATATGTCGAAGCAAGTTGGGAAGAGGCCCTCAATCTGATTTCAGCAAAACTTGGTGAAGCTCGCAAAAGCGGCAAGGCAGGAGCGCTTCTTTCGAGCCTCTGCACAGACGAAGAACTCACGCTGTTTTCTGCCTTTTTCAGAAACACGCTCGGCATAGATAATGTGGACGCCTTTGATGGCGACGTCATGAGGGGTTTCATCAAAGGTTTTGCTCCTTTCCGCGAGCAAGGCATCTGCCCGTTCACCGCAGCCAAGAATATCCTGAACAGCGATTTAATAATGATGCTCTCCGCTGACCCGCAGAGAGAGGCACCGGTTGTAGCGAGCTACATCCGCGTGGCGACCCTACATAATGGCGCTTATCTGGTGAACGCATCCTCATACCTCGATCCCTTCCCAGGCATTACGGACTTGAGCGTCCGTCTGCCGGAAAACGACGAAGGCCTACGCGCTATCGAGCTTTTGGCTCAAGCTGTGGCGGCGCTGGCGCAGTCAACCGCGCGTGGGGAGGAGAAGGAATACGAAGCTAGCGAAGACCTGCTGTCTTCGTACAGGGAAGCGCTGGACAGTGCCGCTTCTGCCTTCGGTGTGGACAAAAAAAGCTTGGAAGAGCTCGTCATGAAGCTCTCTCAGGCCAAACATCCGATTTTTGTCCTGGGCAAGAATTTGACCAAAAACCACAGAATGGTCACGGCGGCTGCCAACTTGGCCATAGCGTCTCAGGCGTTCTTCGATGATGGGTTGGGCGTTGTGCCCCTCTTGTTCGGCGGCAATGCACTTGGAGCGATAAACACAATCGTGAGCGAAGAGGCATGGCTTGGCAAGAAAGATCTGGATTTTCTGTATGTGTTCTCTACAGGTATGATACCGGAGGACGCCGCATCACTGGCCGCCATATCGAGCACAAAGTTCGTGGCCGTACAAGTTCCGTATATGGTGCGCCCTCTGGTCAACTTGGCCGACGTCATACTGCCGGCGCCAGCGTGGTACGAGCGCAGCGGACACTTCTGCACTATAGAGGGAGAGACGCGCAGGCTCAATGTCATAGTTCCGCCGCCTGCCGAAATGCGCCCGTTGTCTTACGTGCTCGATGGGATGGCGAAAAATCTCGGCGTGACGATAGGTAAGGCACAAGTGCCTCCTTGCGAGGCAATCTTCGCTCAAAAGGTGCCATCGGCGAAGGCGCGGATGGTTCTGCTTCAGGAGGTGTATTAGGCGATGGGGAAGGCAAAGATAGCGAGTGTATGGCTTGAGGCGTGTGCGGGTTGTCATATGTCGTTCCTCGACATAGATGAGCGAATTATAGGGCTCCTGGAGCGTGCCGAGCTCACCGCCACCCCTATAACAGACATAAAAGAGATCCCTCAAGTCGACGTCGGCGTCATCGAGGGCGCGCTAGGCAATGAAGAGGAGTTACATTTGGCTAAAGTAATGAGAGAGCGATGCAAGATATTGGTGGCCTGGGGCGATTGTGCTGTCTTCGGTGGCATAAACTGCATGCGCAACTTTACCACCCCTGAGTTGACGCTGAAGGAGGGCTATGTCAACACGGCCAGCACCGTCAACCCCGAAGGGGTGATTCCTCACGAGGATGTGCCCAAGCTGCTTCCTCAGGCGCTTCCCGTGGACAGAGCCGTGAAAGTTGACGTATATGTGCCCGGTTGTCCGCCTGATGCCGACACGATATATTATGTCTTCGCTGAATTACTTGAAGGGCGCGTACCGAAAGTGCCCGTCGAAATGATGCGATATGATTAGGAGGAATGTTCCATGAGCCGCAAGATAGAGATTAATCCTGTGACGCGCATCGAGGGGCACGGCAAGATAACGGTGCAGCTTGATGACAAAGGCCAGGTCAAAAATGCTCGCTTCCATGTCACGCAGTTCAGGGGGTTCGAGCTGTTCAGCCGTGAGCGGGATTTTCGCGAGATGCCCGTCATCACTCCCAGGATTTGTGGCATATGCCCAGTGAGCCATCACCTCGCCTCCGCTAAGGCCTGTGACGATATATTGGGCGTGGAAATCCCCAAAACGGCTAAAAATTTGAGAGAGCTCATGCATATGGGGCAGGTGGTTCAATCACACGCCTTGAGTTTCTTCCATTTGTCGAGCCCCGATCTGCTCTTCGGCTTCGATGCCGATCCCGCGGTGAGAAATGTGGCGGGGTTAGTGGAGTCTTATCCGGAGTTGGCGAAAAAAGGCGTAGCCCTGCGCAAGTTTGGCCAAGAGATCATAAAGACGCTGGGGGGCAAAAAGATCCATCCCTGGCATAGCATACCGGGCGGCGTGAATCGCGGTCTGAAGCAGGATGAGCGCGATGATATCTTGGGGCAAATCCCACAGATGAAGGCTATTACTAAAGAGGCCATCGCTTTGATCAAGGGCTACCTAAAAGAACATGCCGCCGAGGCCAAGAGCTTCGCTGCCATCAGCACCGCTTATATGGGGCTCGTGCGCGACGGCATGCTTGAGCTTTACGACGGAAACATCCGCATCCGCGGTCCTCGGGGAAGGGTTATAGACGAGTTTGCGTGCTCCGATTACCTGAACTACATAGGCGAGCACGTGGAGCCGTGGAGCTACCTTAAGTTCCCCTATTACAAGCCCTTAGGTTTTCCTCACGGGAGCTACCGTGTGGGCCCCCTTGGCAGGGTCAATGCGTGCGACGATATCTCCACGCCGGAAGCGTCCGCTGAGCTTTCGGTGTTCAGACAGGCTTCTGAAGACGGTATTGTGCCTCACACCCTCTATTACCATTACGCGCGCCTAATAGAGGCGCTTTATGGCCTTGAAAGGATAGAAGAGCTCTTGAATGATCCCGATACGCTCGGAAACGAGCTCAGGGTCAGCTCGAGCGAAATCAGGCCCGAAGGGATAGGTGTAATAGAAG
>CAYTKB010000177.1:0-3801 GCA_964438265.1 uncultured Acetomicrobium sp.
TTCGTATTCATCCATGACCCTCAGCCAGCGGCACTCATAAACCACTTTCCCCAGAGGAGCGCAAAGTGGATCTGGCGTTGCCATATAGACGTAAGCATCCCCCAGCCGTCGGTGTGGCGGCGCCTTGAGAGGACGGTTTCAAGATATGATGCCAGCATCTTTTCGCTGGCTCAGTTCGCCCAAGCGTTACCCCACCCGCAGTATTTGATCACACCCAGCATTGATCCTTTGAGCGAAAAAAATATAGATCTCCCTCAAGAAGAGATTGAGGCCGTCTTTGATCGTTTCAATTTAGATCGCAAAAAACCACTCATTTTGCAGGTCTCGCGCTTCGATCGCTTCAAAGACCCGTTGGGCGTAATAGAGGCCTATAAAATCGTAAAAAGTTTTCAGGAGAGCGTGCAGTTGGTATTGGCGGGCGGCGGCGCCTCTGATGACCCTGAGGGAGGGGTAGTTTTGGGCGAAGTACTCGAGGCAGCCAAGGATGACCCTGACATACACATACTGGAACTGCCTCCCACTGCCAACCGCACGATAAACGCCCTCCAGCGAGCGGCAGAGGTCGTACTTCAAAAGTCACTTCGCGAGGGGTTTGGTCTAACGGTGACCGAGGCCCTGTGGAAATACAAACCGGTCGTCGGAGGAGACACAGGCGGGATACGCCTCCAGGTGATAGACCGCTTCAACGGCTTCCGCGTGCGCACGCCTGAGGGCGCCGCGCTGCGAATACGCTATCTCCTCCACCACCATGAAAAAGCCAGGCGCATGGGGCAAAATGCCCACAATTTTGTGAAGGACAATTTCTTGATCACACAACAGGTGCGGAACTACCTAGCGCTCATGATGAGCCTTAAAGAAGGGAAGGTTTCCAGGCTTGAGGTGGTGGTTTAGCTGAAACCAATGGAGGACTTTTGGGAGAAGCTCTCTGAGGCTAAAAGGCGCGCCCTGCTCTCCGATTACGATGGGACGCTTGCCCCATTTGTCGAAGACCGCGACGAAGCCCTTCCATATCCCGGCATAACGGAGCGCCTGAGCGCCATAATACAGAGCAATACGCGCGTCGTCATCGTCACGGGCAGAAGCGCAAGGGAGATCCTGCGATTCTTGCCGACAGATCCGCCGCTCGAAGTCTGGGGATGCCACGGCGGAGAGAGGCTTCTGCCTTCGGGTGAACTCCGCACTCTTTCCTTAACGCCTGCGCAGAGGGCAACGTTGGAGAGGGCAAGCGAGATTGCGCTCGCCCTCCTTCCGGAAAGGCGCGTGGAGAAAAAGTCGCTCTCTGTAGCATTTCATCTGCGCGGCCTCAGCGACGACATCGGCTATCAACTTAAAGAATTACTCGATCCTCTGTGCGATTGCGGGCTCGGGCTCATGCCCTTCGACGGCGGGCTTGAACTGAGAATTCTTTCCTGCACCAAGGCGATGGCCGTAGAGACCGTAATTGCGGAAGAAGGAGATGCTGCCGCGGTCTATCTCGGCGACGACCTCACCGATGAGGACGCTTTTTCTGCCATAAAGGGGAAGGGATTATCGGCCCTCGTGCGACGAGAATGGCGCCCCACAATTGCCGACGTATGGATAATCCCCCCAGAGGAGCTGCTTTCTTTCTTAGACCGATGGATTGCAGCATCCAAATAACGGCTTCTTGCCTCCGTCTTCTGGTCTGTGCCGCGTAAGTAATATGGGTTGACCGTATAATATATCAACCGCACAAGCAATAGGAGGTTATCATATTATGATTATGAGAGTTTTGATGAATTTAAAAGATTTGTGGGAAACCACAAGAAGCGTGCTTCCATTGGCTATAATACTTGTCTTTTTTCAGGTGGTTATACTGAAAAAACCAATCAAAAATGTTAAGGAATTCATTTTTGGAATTTTATTATGCATATTTGGTCTACATTTCTTCTTAAAAGGTGTCTTAATGAGCCTTCACCCGCTTGGAGATTCTGTAGGTGGAAGTATAATTATTTTAAATAACAAATGGTTGATAATAGCAGCAGCATTCGTCATAGGATACTTTGGAACTTTAGTGGAACCAGCCTTAAAGACATTGGCTTTAGAAGTAGAAGAGATAACCATTGGAGCCATACCGCACATGACTTTAATTCACTCCGTAGCTATCGGATTCGGCGCTGGAATGGGCATAGGCATATATAAAATCTTAAATAGTACATCTTACATAAAGATTGTCACATTTTTACTTTTATTAATCCTCATATTAACCCTCTTTGCACCAGAAGAATTTGTATCAATAGCAATGGATTCAGCTAGCGCTACCACTGGCCCCGTCAATATTCCTATAAATATGGCTTTAGCAATTGGCTTAGCAAAAGTACTCGAAAACGTAGATCCATTAGCATATGGGTTTGGTATAGTGGGACTCACCTCGATTGGAGCTGTAATATCGGTGTTAACTTTAGGAATATTGACAAAAATATGAATAACATAAATGATTAAGGAGAGAAAGTATCATGGAAGCCAAATGCATTGTTGCTATTGTTGAAAGAGGTAAAGCTGATAAAATTGTAGAAAGAGCCAAAAAAACGGGCGCAAAAGGAGCCACAATTCTTTACGGAAGAGGCACGGGGCAAGCAGAGGCATTAAAATTTCTCAATCTACGCATCGAGGCTTCTAAAGAAATAATTCTCATACTCAGCGACGTCGGAGAATATAAAGCAATATATGATGCTATAGTCGAAGAAGGTAAGCTTCAAGAGCCAGGCACAGGTGTTATATTCACATTTATGATATCTGAGTTGGCTGGTTTGCATTTTAGAGAATGTCCAAAACTAAATAATGCAGGATAGGTTAACACTCAAAGCACAGTATATTTATTTTTTATGCAGATATTAATGCTATTGTTTGTCTTATTTTTGAAACATACTGGTTTTCCACTGTTTTAGTTATACATCTGAATTGAGGGGGGTTTCTTGTGGGGAAAATGCTAAGAATATTTGGAATCATAGGCATAATAATTGGGGTATTAATAATGCTTCCACTGGTAACAATTCCATCAGGAATTGCCATCATCATAAATGGTATCGTGCTTTACGCAATTGGAAGAATTTACGACGATGTGAGGACCATTAAAGATAAGCTGAATATTCCATAACTCAAAACCACACATAGCAACACTGTTGCATCCTGGGTACTGAGCCTTTGTTATCGCCGATTGTTGCTCTGCACGGCAACAAACATTGTATCGATTGCGCGCATGATGCCCGACGTGCCTTGACGGGATATGCATTTGCGGTTTGGTCTGTCACCGATGCTTCATTTACCAATGCTCATAACTCGGTAAGTTTGAAAAGGGTTGTCGACACCTGCGCGGCGCACATAGCGCCCTACAAAGGCTGACACCCGGCTCGTCCCGCCTAAAGAGTTCCTCTCCTTTTTGAACTGCTTGGATCGATGCGCGCAGTTAAAAACCCCGGAAATTTTCCTCGATATGTTTAGCATACAGCATGAATAAACTATAGAAACGAATCGAAGAAGGGTGGTAAAATATTGAGCATAGCTACCTTTGGGAATTGCATAGTTGCCATGGAAAGTTTATAAGACATTTGAGGTGATCACAATTTGAAGACGTTGCATAAAATAATTATTGGCGACTCAAGGTGCATGAATGAAGTAGCCGATGAATCTGTTCATCTTGCCATTACATCTCCGCCATATTGGCAATTAAAGGATTATGAGAACGAGAAGCAGATCGGCTTCAATGATACTTATGAGGGGTACATTAACAACCTTAATTCGGTCTGGAATGAATGTCATAGAGTTCTACATAAGGGGTGTCAC
>CAYTKB010000178.1:0-3801 GCA_964438265.1 uncultured Acetomicrobium sp.
GCCGTTCGGGCTCGACCTGAAAGCTGTTGAAGCCATTGCCTGTGAGGTAGCAGAGGTAGCCAAAGCCGGCGTGGAGTTGGCCATGGTCGTAGGCGGCGGAAATATTTTTCGCGGCGTGGAGGCCGTTAAAGGAGGCATGGACAGAGCCCAAGCCGATTACATGGGCATGCTCGCCACGGTCATAAACGCCTTGGCGCTTCAAGATTCTCTCGAAAGGCTGAAAGTGCCGACGCGCGTTCAGACAGCCGTAGAGATGAGGCAGTTGGCGGAGCCGTTCATCCGTAGAAGGGCCATAAGGCATTTAGAGAAAGGAAGGGTCGTCATCTTCGCTGCAGGTACAGGTTCCCCGTATTTTTCCACCGATACAGCGGCCGCGTTGCGAGCCGCTGAAATCCGGGCAGACTGCCTGCTGAAAGGCACCAAGGTCGACGGCGTATACGAAAAAGACCCGGAGAAAGAGCCCGACGCCTCGTTTTTGCCTCACATTTCCTATATGGAAGCCTTGACGCGTCAGCTCAAGGTGATGGATGCCACAGCCTTCTCGCTCTGCATGGAAAACGCCGTGCCAATCGTCGTCTTCAACATCCTACGCCCGGGCAACTTGAGGCGGATAGTGCTCGACGGCGAGCGGGTCGGAACGGTCGTCGATTCCTCAAAAGGTTGATATTCAGGGGTACATAGGGCAAAATTGAGGTAAGGTTTGGATTGAAAGGGGGAGTGGGGATGCCCGATAATATGCTTAAGGAACTGTCTATCCGGATGGAGAAGGTGGTATCTCACCTTAGGGAAGAGCTTGTAGCTTTGAGAACGGCTCGGGCTCATCCAGCTCTGGTAGAGGGCATAAATGTTGAATATTACGGGAGCACGATGCCCATAAAACAGCTTGCTACGGTCACCGTCCCCGAGCCCAGACAGCTTATGATCATCCCATGGGATAAGTCGGCCGTGAAGGTCATCGAGAAGGCCATCATGGCTTCTTCTTTAGGGGTTACGCCCCAGAGCGATGGCGAAAGCATTCGCCTAACGCTGCCAGAGCTGACTCGCGAGCGCCGCACAGAGCTGGTCAAGCTCGTGCGCCGCCACGCCGAGGATGCGCGCGTGGCTATACGCAACTTGCGCCGCAACGCTTTGGAGGATGCCAAGAGGAAAGAGAAAGACGGTGAAATTACAGAAGACGATCTAAAGCGTTATCGTGAGGAGATTCAAAATATCACAGATGAGTTTATAAAGAAGGTCGATCAAGTGATGGAAGAGAAAGAGAAGGAGATTATGGAAGAATAAGACCCACGTCGCCTACTTCACCGATTTAACGGCAAATCGAGGAAGCTCCTTGTATCAAGAGAGGCTGTTAGGAATAGAGCATAATATGTTCAGGGGGTGAGTCGTCGTGAAGGCGAGAAAGTGTTGTGTTATCTTGATGGCGGTGTTTCTGGTTGCCTTTGCTACAGGGGGAGCCTTTGGAGCGAAGGAGAATTGGCCTGCACAGCTGCGCTTTCCGTCTGGTCCTCCAGGGGGGACGTGGTTCGCCTTGGGTGGGGCGATAGCCGATATGTGGACGAAGAGCGTCATCCAAGTGACGAGCGGTAGCGGCGGCGGCGTAAGCAATGTTGTGAATGCCGGGCGCGGAGAGGCCGACCTGGGGCTTTCTACCACCTCTATGCTCGGTGCAGCGGCAAAGGGGTTGGATCCGTTCAAAGAGCCGGTCGAGGGGACGGCGCTATTTGCGAACATCTATAGGCAATATACATACTTCATCATGCGCAAGGATTACGCCGACAAGAACGATGTTAAATCCGTCAAGGATATTGTCGTCAAGAAGCTTCCCATCCGTTTTGCTACACTTAAGCCAGGCACATCGTCGGAGTTCTCTATCCGTTCCATTTTTGAAAAGGGTTTTGGTGTCGGTTGGAATGACATCAAGTCCTGGGGCGGCTCGGTGAGCTTCGCCTCTTACTCCGACGGGGCAGACCTGCTGGCTGACAACCACTTGGATTGCTTTGCCTTTCAAGTCAGCCGCGTAGCCTCGGTCATCATGGACATAGAAAGCCGTGTTGATGTAGTGTTGCTTCCTGTGGATAAAGAAGCTCGAGATGCCATGGCTGAAGTTTATGGAACGACTACATTCGACATAGAGCCAGGGGTTTACAAGAGCGTGACGGAGCCAGTTCCCACGGTTGGCGATTACACATGTATAGTGGTGGCCAAGGCACTGCCGGAGGATCTGGTATACGAGCTTTCCAAGGCCTTGTGGGAGCATAAAGACGAGCTCGGCGAAGCTTTCGTGGACATGAAGGAGCTGAACCCCGAAGAGGCTATTTCCGAAGGCGTCCCTGTCCACCCGGGCGCGGCTAAGTTCTGGTCGGAGTTGAAGTAAAGCCTATAAAGGACGGGCAGTGTTTTAAACAGCTGCCCGTCTTTTTGTTTTCGAGGAGGGTTTAGCGTGCGAAGGCTCAAGGGCCCGCTTAAAGCGGTTCTATACCTTTATGTCGTCGCAATGGGGCTGTTTCACCTCTACACGGCGACGTTTGGCAGCTTAGAGGCTTATCTGCAGCGAAACGTCCATCTGCTCTGGATTCTTCCACTCACGTTCATCCTTTATCCAGCCTCTAAGGCCGGTCCCAAGGATGAGGTTCCACCTTTCGACTGGGCTCTTGCGGTCTTAGCCGCGTGCCCAGGGTTGTATGTCATTTTCAATTACGAGTCTATTATCTATCGTGTCATTCAGGTTGACCCTGTCACGACCGTACAATTGTTACTCGGCACACTGCTCACGTTGTTGCTGTTAGAGGGGACGCGACGGGTTGTGGGATGGCCTTTGACTGTCATAGGTGGGCTCTTTGCGGCATATATGTATTTTGGCCATTTTTTACCAGGCATAGCTAAAGGCTTCCCATTTTCCTTTCATAGAGTTATAGAACATCTCTATCTCACCGATGAGGGAATTTTTTCTTCGTCGCTCGGGGTCTCTGCCACTTATGTCATGATCTTCCTCATATTCGGCGGCTTCCTCGAGAAGAGCGGCATAGGTCCTTATTTCATGGATTTAGCTCAAGCCTTCGCCGGTCATTCGCCGGGAGGGCCGGCGAAAATCGCTGTGGTGAGTTCTGCTATGTTCGGGTCTATCTCCGGCTCGGCCGTCGCTAACGTCTACGCCACTGGCACTTTCACGATACCGTTGATGAAGCGCATAGGATATTTACCCACTTTCGCCGGCGCGGTGGAAGCCGTGGCGAGCTCCGGAGGGCAGGTTATGCCTCCGATCATGGGGGCCGGTGCCTTCATAATGGCGTCTTTCCTCGGCATCCCCTACAAAAACATTATCATAGCTGCTTTCATCCCCGCCCTCTTGTATTACGTAGCCGTTTTTGTAATGGTCCATATGAGGGCGTTGAAGAGAGGCCTGACTGGACTCCCCAGAGAAGAACTGCCATCGCGGATCTTCGTATTGAAACGCATATATTTGGTCGTCCCACTGATAGGTCTGGTCGTAATGCTGCTTTACGGCTACACTCCCATGAGGGCTGCTATGGCTGGCATAGTGATGGCCTGGATTGTTTCTCTCTTCGATCCGCGCTATCGCATGGGGCCCAAGGCTATCCTCGATGCGATCCACGACGGCTCGATGAACATCTTCGTTGTGGCCATCGCTTGTGCCACAGCTGGCATAGTGGTCGGGTCGGTCACGCTCACCGGTTTGGGCTTCAAGGTGGTTAGCCTCATATTCTCGCTGGCCAGAAACATCCCCTTCTTGGCCCTTTTGCTCGTCATGCTGCTTTCTATACTGTTGGGCATGGGGCTTCC
>CAYTKB010000179.1:0-3781 GCA_964438265.1 uncultured Acetomicrobium sp.
AAGGGTTTGTCTTCTGTGATATCTTCCATATGGGGGAAAAGTGCGGAAGTCAGGTTCGAACTTTGCCCACCGCACGCCTGGGTGACGGCTGATGTAATCGATCACGCGCTCAAGCATGAGCAACACCTGCGGCCTTCCGCTGACGTCTGGGTGGATGGTGATGGGGAATACAGCATAATCGTATTCGCGGTAAACCCAATCGAACTGGTCGAGCCAGAGTTGTTCGATGTCTCGTGGGTTTACAAATCCGTGGCTGTTCGGCGAAGACTTTATAAACATCATAGGCGGTAAGTCATCGAGGTACCAGCTGGCGGAAAATTCGACAAGGTCGACCTCGTGCCCATGTTCTAATGGCTTCATCCACGTTTCTGCCGGCTTGGAGTAGTCAATCTTAGTCCAACGATAACCCACCCTTGCGTAATAAGGTTGGAAGTCATGATATCCTTGGCTATGGTCGTAGCGGAAGCCATACTTTAAGAGCAACTCTGCTGTAGCTGCCGACATTTCCCACCAAGGTGCAGTATAGCCTCTCGGTCGCTTGCCAGTGAGTTTTTCGATCAGCTCTATTGATTTGACCAATATTGCCTCTTCTTGCTCGGGTGTCATTTGTACAGGATTTTCATGCGAGTAGCCATGTGCGCCGACCTCATGTCCAGCCTCGACGATCATTTTCATTTGATCTGGAAAGGATTCGATAGAATGACCGGGTATAAACCATGTTGTTTTAAGCCCGTAACGGTCAAAAAGTTTGAGAAGGCGTGGAACGCCAACTTCAGCGGCGAAGACTCCACGGGAAATGTCAAATGGCGAATCTTCCCCGCCGTAGGAGCCTAACCATCCTGCCACTGCGTCCACATCTACGCCAAAGCCTACAAAAATCTCCTTGGACATTATCCTTCCCCCCTTTTTCATTTATAGGATTTAACGTTATTTTACTACAGGTTCTGCTTGTCCTTGCTGCTATACGAGCATGGTAGGTGCTATAGCAAGAAAATATACTGTGCGAATATGCCGCGATGTTATGTCATATTTGACCTATTTAGATGTTATCTGCATCGAAGGCATGTATATATTCTTGCACGTCTCCTCTTTCCACGCCGGCTCGCAGTAAAAGCTCAAGCAGCATGCGAAGTTTTACCCCGTCGAGCCAACTACCATCTATTACCCCACGGGCAAAAAGGTCCATTTCTGAGCCCGAAAACCCGTATGTTTCTCGAAGGACTCGACCGTTTCGCGTGCGCGAAGATAGCACCACCGGCATCTGTCTGGCTAATTCAGCCACTATCGGCACCATCTTAGCAGGCACATGCCCCCCGCCTAAAGCCTCAAGGGCCAACCCCTTATACCCCAAAGAAGGAAGCTTTTCTAACATCCGTCCGTCATCGCCCATCACAACTTTATATAGCGCCGATAGGTTACCTGGGTTAGTGGCTATGGGTCTTGGCAACTCCGGTGCCCGTTTAAGCCTGACTAATATATAGGGCTTTCTTTCTGTCACCCAACCGATGGGCCCAGTGGGTGAACCGAAAGCTGACGGACTTTGGGTATGGCGCTTTTGCACGAAGCGCGCCGTGTGGATTTCGTCATTGAGCACCACCAAGGTGCCAAGGCCGCGAGCCATAGAGCTAACAGCCACGGCCACGGCAGCAGAAACGTTCGCAGGCCCGTCTGAACCGCTGAGTTTAGGATGTCGCATGGCACCTGTCACGACTACTGGTATTTCGCTTCGCACCAGTAAGTCCAGGGCAAAGGAGGTTTCCTCGATAGTGTCGGTCCCTTGCGTAACCACGACGCCATCGATCCCGCTACGAGCTTTATCTTCGATCGCTTCGGCCAACATCAACATGTCGTCTGTGGTCAAATCTCCTGAGGGCATTTGACGAAAGTTCGACGCGGACACGTCAATTGCTTCATCCACTCCAGCAGCGCGCACTATTTCTTCAGCTGTAAGGCTTGGGGCTACGCCGCCTGCGGGGAGCGGAACAGAGGCGATGGTGCCGCCTAACGCAAAAAGGTGAACGTGTGGCAAGCAAATCCCTCCTTTTACCATTCTCGAGGCATACCCCTCTATAGCTTAAGTTGATTTTGCTCATCCCTGCTATTGAAGCTAAAGAGAGATTTCCCATATTTAAATTAAAGAAACTCGTTCTTCATGTCAAAGCAATTTGTCACTTTAATATCATCCAAACGCGGCCTCATGAAAGCTGTAAGGGTTCATCCACAACTTACCCTCCATCGCGTATTTTTCCTCTGAAATCTCCGAAATATTCACAGATTGCCCGCCTCCATTCTTCTATCTTTTACTTGCCTAAGGCTTTGCAAGCGTATGGTCCGCCAAGCTGGATTACGGCGCAGCGAAGCCGGCTACGCTTATTTAGGAGGCACTTGCCTTCTATTCGTCAAGTTCATATTTTCGGCGTTCATCGGGATCCTCAAAATAGACTTTCTTAGGGTCAAACGCTTCCGGATCAAACTCTCCGCCAACCCATTCCAGTAGTTCTTCGTGATTTTCATGTTCAGGGTCTCTTATGGCCTCCAGAAATTCTTTATATCCCCAGATGCCACCACAATCTTCGGGTGGACACGCCCTTTTTCCGGCGATGCATATCGGGTATTCGATGTTTTCGTCTTGAAGGAGTATCTTTTCTAATTCTACCCTGTGTTCCCAGCCGTCTCCAAAGTCGTAGATATAATTCGCCACTTTGTTTTCCATAGAAAACCAGTTGACGATCTTCTGTACGTGCTCCGATATAACCTCTCGCCCGAGAAACAGATCGTCCTCGTATATCGTTTTTATGGTCATCCTTTCTCCAGTAACGGGGTGTCGCATCTCAAAGGCGTGGAGGTGGCCACCTCCCCAACCCATCGCATTCTGAATAGCTACGTGTAAATCCCAAAATGTGTAAGTCTCCGGCACCTGTATCCGACGCCAAATCGGCGGCTTGCTGCCCTTCAGTGTGATTTTGAATTGATACACATGAGCAAATTTCTTTTTCATAAATCATTATCTCCTTATTATGTCGCTTAAGCGCGTCAATATTTCTAAAACTGATGCGTTTTGCTTAAAGACCAGCTTACGCCCGAACTTATAGTATATGCTCATCTCGGGTAACTTGCACATTTCATATTGCCAGTCCTAACCTACTTGCCCTAAAAGTATCTGAGATGAAGGAATGGCAAATATAACAGACATGGGCAAATGGGAGACCTTTCTTTTTTCTTCTCATTATTTGATTCTTTCTCTTTACAGCATCTCTTTATTATTCAGAAAAGAGCCTCAAAATTGATAGCATTCCTCTTCATTGTTACCATCTAATTAAAAGTATAAATTTTATAAGGGGAGATTTTTCAAATAACTCGAATGGGGCTTAACACTCCGAGACAGATGTGCTTTTCTACTAAACAAGTTATTAAAAGACCTAAGATGTTATTTGAGGCATCTCTGAAAGCGCGCACCTTGTCAAGTGTTTTTAATACATTTGCCTGTCACCTCCTGGTCCTGTCGCCCCGGTATCCTTGCTCCTCTTTCTTGGGAGTCATCTCTTCGCTGTTTTTTAGCATAAGGCTCTCCAGGGGGGCGTCTCGCAATCAACTCCCAGGCTCCTCGGCCTATGCCTCACGCCGCGCTTGCGCCCCCGCTATCGAAACATCGTCTTTAAATGCTGGATCGCAGTATGGCTCCCCTTCTTTAAGGACCCAGTACGTCGCCTCTGCCAGGTGGCGACGTACAGCTCTAATTGCCTTTTGATGCCCTCTGCGGTGCATGACGCGGTCATAGAGT
>CAYTKB010000180.1:0-3766 GCA_964438265.1 uncultured Acetomicrobium sp.
CTGTAACAACGCCGCGGTTCATCTTTTCACCTGCTCCTTTATCGAAGCCTTGGAGACTCCACTTCGCAAAGGTCTTCCCGCCCGTGGGCAATGGCGATGGAGCGATCTTTACGGCATAGCTCCTCCACGCGCTCTGGCCAAAGCTGATACGCTATATGCGACCAGTCGTATTTGCCCTCTTGAAGCGCCTCCCAGTATGTTTTGGCCTCCTTCAACGGGACCAATTCCCACAAGGGAGCAATGTTTAGAATAACGCCGTCGTTTATGTCGAAATCGATGTGCAGGTTGGCCGCGCGGCGCAGTTTTTCCTCAAAATCACGCAGTTCAGAGACAAACTGCTCCTGACGGTCAATATCTTTTTCGAGTTGTTTTGCTTCGCGGCCTGAACTTCCCACGCCTTCTTTTCGCTCGCGGAGAGTTCTTAGGTGGTCTTCCTCCAGGCGGATTTTGGGCTCCACATACTTCAAAAGGGCCTTAAACAGGATGTCTTTGTCCAGCCGGTGGTAGTAAAGCCACAGGCCATAGTTGCCCTTGACAGAACGCAGATACCAGTAAATGGGCCGTTTGCGGTATTTTTGAACATGCTCCTTAAAGAATTTGTCGGTCAGGTAGTCTCTGAGTGAAGAAAGCGGATCGCCGTTAGTGTTCAAGGCTTGCTTAACCAGCTGGGCAGCCTCATCCTCACCAAACATTATATCAAGCGCACATAAGACCCTGGAGGTCATGTCATCAGGATGAGTCGGGTCCACCACAAGCAAGCCATCCTGATCCTCGAGGGCTTGCAACTGTTCAGCCGTTTTGCTATCAAATCGGCCACGACCAATGCCATTTTCGATGCCAGGGCGAAACTGCCCCATTATCACGCCCACAGCATAGCTTATCCAGGCCTTAGCAAGAGCATCGCGCGACCATGCCAATTCATAGGGTTCCTGTTCGGCGGAATCTTGTGGCTCTATTTCTTGCGAATCATCGTCTAACTGGGATATGTTGCCCGTCGCCAGTTCCGCCTCAATCGCGAGGCGGTCTTCGTCTGAAATGCCGTAGAGCCGATAGACCTTCTCATCGATCTGCCGCTCAATTTCGGCAAGTTGGGCGTGGCGCTCGGAGACCTTTTGGGTGCCATTGGGCCAATCGGGTGGAGCGACGAAGTCCCAGGTTGTCTCGTCTTCTTCGCTATCGACCTTGGCAAGGGCGATAGCTTGTTCTACCAGCTGGCATAGAACGTCGCTGGACGTGCTCAATACTGGCAAACGAGCGAGGTCGCCGACTTGAAAATTAACTGTGGGATTTATAAGCCGAAGGGCGTATAGAGCAAAACGGGAGTTCAGCACAGCAAGAACGAGTGGTATGTTATTGGGGAACAGAGATGAGCCTGCAACATCAAAAATGAATCCACCCGGAGAAAGGCGGGCACTAAAATTGCCACTTGTAAGGTAAGAGTATGTCACTCCGCGGCGGAAGTAGTAGTCAGTGTTTTGTGGCCGTGAATAAGCCTTGCCTGTATCGGGGTTGATAAAATTGCAAATCTCTGCACCGTCTCGTTCCCAGTTCACCACATACTCCTGGTTTCCATACCATCGCCTAAAATCGCCGCCTTTCATGTAAGGGAACCAGCGTTTACCAGTGGCCTGGGCTTCCTGTGTGTTCTTGCAATCAAAGCCAATTCTGTCAAGCCCTGCTTCCCACCAGAAACGGAGGAATCGAAAGTTGTCTCCAGTTTGCAAACCAACGCGCGGCTGGGCAATCTCGCCCAGCTTCGGGAATGTTTCAAAGATCTTCCTTAAGCCAGGCGTTATCCAATACACCCACGGGCTGCCAGGGATGGCGTCGAAATCGCCCTGGCGGTACCTGTAAACGATAGGGTCGTCCCGCCCAGCGCGCAGGTTAATTAGCGCTTCCTCAAACCTCTTGCGCTTCGCCTCGCTGTCTGGCTCTTTCACCAGCCTAAAATAGGTGCCAATAGCATTTTGACGCACCTCAGGGTCTTCCTCTTGGCGAAAGACATACGCCGAGGTCTGTAATATTCCAGGATTTCCTACATCGAAGAGCGCAGGGCCGAGATGCGCCATAGACTCGATAACCGCTTCTTTTCTGATGGATGTCCGCAGTTTCTCATAGGAAGGAATGAACATGAACGAATGCATGGTGAGCATGCCCACCCACCCCTTTGGACCGGCGAAGTTTATACACCGCTGAATGAATGCCGCATAAAGATTACTTTTCCCCTCAGGGTAATTCGCTGCCATAAGCGATTTCAGTTTTGCGTTCATCTTTCTTGCGTATATGTACGGCGGATTAGTCACCACCACATCGTATCGCTGAGCTATCAGGTCAAGTAAACGCAGGCCCTTGGCGGCCTCATCGGCAAAGAACGTCTGCTCCGCTTCTACCCCTGTGTGGTCGCGCACAAAGGCATCGAGCTCCTGTTTAATTTGGCTTTCAAGCGTCTCCCAAAACTCCTGCCGCCCGGCCTCGGTTTCAAACTTTTGCTCCGCAAGCCCAGGAATAAGGAGCTGCCCACCATCGCGTTTATATCGCTCATGCTCTTCGGCGATATGTTGCCTAATGTCCTCTTCCAGCCTAAGGAGAGAACCGAGCTGTTCTGACTCTTTAAGCCGATCCTGCAGGGCAATCAAGATGCGCTTATGGATAGGGCCGAGTTTGGCCCGCTCTATAAACTGTCTTAAATTATCCCCGTCCAGCATGTGGACATTCGCGCAGGCAAGGCGGCTTTCTTTGAGCTGCACCTTTGGGTTTAATGTCTTGGCCTTGAGGTAAAGCGTAAGCGCGGAAAGTTGGACGGCCCGCAGATCAATATCGATCCCGTGGAGGTTGTTGGCTATGATGGCGGCTGGAATCTCGCCTTCGGATTCAACAGGCGGTTTTTCTGGCCAACCTGGTTTTCCGGCATTGGCCATTTCTTCCCAGTACATTTCAACGAATAGGTCGAAGGCCACCAGGCCAAAGTGCATGGTGCCACAGGCAGGATCGAGAAAGGCAATTTCTTTTACGGACTTTACCCTCTGCCCTTTGCTGTTTGCCTTTTGGCGGTAATCAAAGGGGGCGAGGTATGAAAGCGAATTGGCTAAGTTAGAATCGGGATGCAGTTCAAGCCAGAGGCGACCCAATGTGTTTTCCACCAGAAACTGAACAATCCATTTAGGAGTAAAGAGCTGCGTCACTGCTGGTATGTCGTGAGCCTCAAACTTCTTCTTCGAAATGCGAACTTCGCGAAATGCCTGCTCCAGTTCTTCTGAATTGAACCCCTGATACACCCACCCTATTGTTTCTTCATTTCCAGGCTCCCACGCTTCTGTAAGGTTAGGATCGTTAAGCAGGTCCATGAGCCCTTTTAAGACCTTTGATCGGGGAAAGAAGCGGCTGGAAAGAGAATCGGGGTCAAAAAGAACCCGCACCTCTTCAGACAGTTTGCGACACTGGGCAAAGATGAAGGCTCGATAGACCCGCTGGCGCGGCCCTTCTCCTCGGCCGTTCTGTGGCAAGTCTCCCCTTTGGTAATCCGAAAGATATGCTTCGTTTCCCGGCTCAGTAAGCCACATCTTAAAGCCGTTTGAATTCTCCAAGCGGGATACGGTTTCGCGAATAAGGTTGCGGGCTTCGAGCATCTTAAAAGCAACGAAGCGGTTGAGCCATGTGAAGGCCGTTTCCCTTATAAACTGATCGAGGGAGTCAGTGGCAGTTTGCCCTTCCGCCCCGAAAAGCTTGAGGTGATCGAGGAGGGCTTTTCGTAGCTCTTGTTCTTCTC
>CAYTKB010000181.1:0-3753 GCA_964438265.1 uncultured Acetomicrobium sp.
AGGTGAAGGCAAAAAGAAGCTTACCGCTTTTGACGTTGCGCTATTGGACGCAGGTATAGGCAATATGAACCTGCTTAGAGTAAGCAGTGTCTTGCCACCGGGCTGCTCATTGGCAAGCCACCTCGATATACCTGCCGGCTCTCTTTTGCCGGTGGCATACGGCTCCATCACGAGCGACGTGCCAGGAGAGAGAATCGCGGCGGCCATCGGTGTAGGTGTCCCAGAAGACCCAGCGCTGTCCGGTATGATTATGGAATTCTCTGCCTTCACTTCAGCCGATGAGGCTTCTCTAAGAGTCGAAGAGATGGTAAGAGAGGCATTTGCCTTTCGCAGTTATCCCTTAAAGGAAGTCAAGGTTAAGGCCATTGAGCACGTGGTGAACGAATGCGGAGCCGTCATAGCGGCTTGTCCGTTATTCTATGAGCGGGAGCGTTGATGGCATGCAACCAATGGACAAACGAAGCCCGGATCTGTGGTATACGGAGTATCAAAAACCAGACATGCGCTTAGGCCTCCGCATAAAGGAGATATTGGTCAACAAACAAACCCAGTATCAGCATATCCTGGTGGTAGAAACGGCGGAATACGGGAGACTTTTAGCCCTGGACGGAGCTATTCAGCTCACAGAGAAGGATGAATTCACCTACCACGAGATGATAACCCATGTGGCCATGTGCGCTCATCCTGCCCCCAAGAGGGTATTAGTGGTGGGCGGCGGGGATGGCGGCGTCGTGCGCGAGGTCATCAAACACGACTCGGTGGAGCGGGTAACGTTGGTGGATATAGATGAAGCTGTCATAGAGACGTCGCGTGCGTACTTTCCTTCTGTAAGCTGTGCCTTGGACCATCCCAAGGTTGAGATAACGGCCATGGATGCCCTAGTTTATGTGAAAGAGCACGCGGATGAATTCGACATCATTATCGTCGACAGCACTGATCCCGTTGATTTTGCTGCTGGGCTCTACGAGAGGTCCTTTTTTGTCACCACCGCCAACGCACTCAAAGGCGACGGAATAGTAGTAGCTCAGACCGAGTCTCCCTTCGCCGAGCCTGAGATCGTCTCCTCCACGTTTTCTGCCCTCCACGAAGTCTTCCCTATATCATTTCTGTATTGGGGGGCTGTCCCTACATATCCCACCGGACTGTGGACCTATGCCATGGGTTCGAAGCTCTACGATCCCAGAGAGACGAGGAGTCCAATCCCGCTCGATGTGCGCTACTATACGAAGGAGCTGCACCGTTCTGCCTTTATACTGCCCAAGTTCTTAAAAGATTTAATTGGAGGAGATGCTCGAGTGCAGACAGAGGGAAAGGCATGCCACGCTACATAGGAAGCGCCCGCAATTTGTCTCAGGCGCGGTGGGTTATCATAGGCGCACCTACGGATGCTACGGCCTCGCGCGTCGGCGGGAGTCGGCTTGGACCTGGAGCGATAAGGGCGGAGTCGCTACATCTCGAGTCGTTCAGCCTTTATCACCTCAAAGATGTCGCTGATGTCCTCTTCTACGATGTGGGCGATCTTGCTTTACCGCCAGGAGATGTGGATCAGGCCATGGGCATTATAGAGGCTACGAACCGCAAATTCATCGAGCGAAAAAAGAAGGTCCTGCTGCTCGGAGGTGATCATCTGGTATCTTACGGTGCCATAAAGGCGGCGTCTTGCGCTTGGCCTCACCTACGAGTGGTTCACTTGGACGCCCATGCCGACTTGAGAGATCGTTGGATGGGAAACCGCTTCACTCACGCCACGGTGATGAGGCGAGCAGCAGAAGGTTGTCTCGAGGAGACGAAGAGGCTTTATCAGTTTGGGATCCGCTCATGCTCAGCCGAAGAATATGACTGGGGCATGAATCATACCCATCTCTTTCCCTTCAATCTGACGAAAATTGAAGACTGCTTGGATGAACTCAGCAGCGTTCCAGTATACGTTTCTATAGACATAGACGTGGTGGATCCTTCTGCCGCTCCGGGGACAGGCACGCCAGAACCTGGGGGTGCAACTCCAGATGAACTCCTCAGGGCGCTTGAAGCGATGAAAGGCTTAGATGTGGTAGGAATTGATTTGGTGGAGGTGTCGCCGCCTCAAGACATAAACGGCATCACCGCCGCGCTGGCCGCTAAAGTAATCAGAGAAGCGCTCATCCTATGGGGTTGACGAGAAGCGCAAAAAGCGATGGGAGGGAGCGAAATGGCAAAAAATCTGAAAGGTAGGCATATGTTGACGCTGAGGGATTATTCCTCAGACGAGATTCACTTTATCCTCAATCTATCCGAAAGCCTTAAATCTAAGAGAAGGTCCGGCATAAGGGGCAATTTACTGGCTGGAAAGAACGTAGCGCTCATATTTGAAAAGCCTTCTACGCGGACAAGGTGCGCATTCACGGTCGCCTGTCTTGAGGAAGGCGGGCATGCCGAATACCTCGGCAAAGACGACATCCACTTGGGCCACAAAGAAGACGTCAAAGATACCGCTCGAGTATTGGGAAGGATGTTCGATGGCATCCAGTTCAGAGGATTCAAACAGGCCACATTAGAAGAGCTCGCCGCCTATGCTGGAGTGCCCGTGTGGAATGGCCTCACCGATGAATACCACCCGACCCAGGCCTTGGCCGATCTCCTGACGCTTAAAGAAAACTTCGGCGGCCTCTGTGGTCTCAAGCTCGTATATGTGGGCGATGGGCGCAACAACGTGGCTAAATCGCTGATGATAGGGGCGTCGAAGGTGGGTATAAACTACGTCATCGCTTCACCCAACTCACTTTTCCCGCCCGAAGAACTCGTCCTTGAGTGTCGCACCAATGCCGAAATAAGCGGCGGGTCCGTTGAAATAACGGAGGACCCTAAAGAAGCAGTCAAAGGAGCTCACGCCATCTATACAGACGTATGGGCTTCCATGGGCGAGGAGGATAAACTCAAGGACAGAATAGCCCTCTTGCGCCCGTATCAGGTAAACTCGGAACTCATGTCCGCTACCGGCTTGAGAGAGTCGATCTTCCTTCACTGCCTGCCAGCCGTCAAAGGCAACGAGGTGACCGAGGAAGTCTTCGAATCGACTCAGTCCAAAGTGTTCGATGAGGCAGAGAATCGACTGCACACTATAAAGGCCGTGATGGTGGCCACTATCGGCAATGCCTGAAATGGGGTAATAGATAAAATGGATAGGGAAATCAGACGTTTTCGCTGCACAAATTGTGGGAAGGAGTTCGCAGCAGAAGGCGAATCGATCAAGTGTCCCCACTGCCGGGGCAAAGTGTTGACTTTAATTGAGGGCTCATTGCTCCGCAGGGGCAGTTGCCTCTCTTCAGGTTCGACCTGAGGCATATAAACGGCGACAGTTCGTCGTCTTCTACAGCGGCGAAGCTATTACTGGATGCGTCTCTTCTATGCCTTTGAGGGAAGAGAGACTTGTGATGAACCGTCTCATCTCTTCGACCTCTCCGCGCAGGACTATCACCTCGAGGCAACGCCTGGGGTCTATGTGCACATGCGTCGTGCAGATTATGACACGACTGAAGTGGTGTTGAAGTTCGGTGAGAGAGCTAACGGCATCGTTACGGTGGTGGTCGTATATTATCGTGACAGTGCCGAAGACTTCACCGCTCCTTTCCTCCCACTGAGATTGGGCGATGTAGTTTCGTATGATCTGGCGCACCGCCTCGGAGCGATTGTGCATGCCTGACCTCGAAAGCCAGCGATCGAATTCCTCAAGCAGCTGCTCTGGGACTGAAACGCTGAAGCGGACCAGCTCTTCCA
>CAYTKB010000182.1:0-3740 GCA_964438265.1 uncultured Acetomicrobium sp.
CAAAGAGAAGATCGCCGAGCTTATCACAGGACACGAAGATAAGTTTTCCTTCCTACCTGCCCTAAATAGCGTTACTCTCGTCATAAGTGGCGGAAGGGAAGAGGTCGAAGACCTCGAAGGGAGAGTACGGTCGCTCGTCGGGGAGGATTGTCTCCCCCCTGGTGTTTCCTCATTGCCTCAGGCCGTTATCGGAGAGGCTGTGTCTAAAGGCTTTACGATAGCGTCTGCTGAGTCGTGCACGGGCGGCATGGTTGGCGAGGCTATAACCGAGGTTCCAGGCTCTTCGAGGGCCTTCCTGGGCAGCGCAGTTTGTTATAGCAATGAATCGAAGGAGAATATCTTGGGAGTGTCGTGTGAAATCTTAGAGCGGGATGGAGCCGTGAGTGCGCCGTGTGCGCTTTCGATGGTTGTCGGCGCGCGAAAAATTTATAAGGCTCGTCTGGCCGTAGCCATAACTGGGATAGCGGGGCCCGAAGGGGGCAGTCGCGAAAAGCCGGTCGGCACGGTTTGGTTCGGCGTATCCGGTCTCGGCGAAGATAAAGCCGTAGAGCGGCACTTTTCCGGAGACCGCTGGACGATCAGGCGTTTGGCGGCGGCTACGGCCCTGGAGCTCTTTTGGAGAAGGTTGAAGGGGGCTTAAACCTTGGAAGTGGAGAAAGGGATTCGCTCCTTTTTGTGCGTGGAGTTGGACGAGGCGACGAAAACGAGGCTTGCGCGTTGGGTTAAGGGTTTAAGCGAGAAGATGTCGGAACTGAGGTGGGTTGACCCTGAGGGATTGCACGTGACGCTCAAGTTTTGCGGCGAGATATCACCCGCCCAAGTCGAGAAGATAAATCTCGAACTGACCCGCCTTAAAGGTCGCATGGTGTCGCCTTTTGAGCTGACATTGGCAGGGGTGGGCGCTTTCCCTCACTTGCGCCAGCCGCGGGTGATTTGGCTTGGCGTTGCGGGAGAAGTTCAGGCACTGCATTCGCTATGGAGACAGGTGGAGATGGCGACTAAGAGGGCTGGGTTGCCTCCCGAAGGGCGACCGTTTCATCCCCACTTGACGCTCGCTCGAGTTAAAAACCCGAAAGATGTGCCGCTCTCGTTCCTGCTGGAGTTATCGCAGGAGGATGCGAGTTTTGGCCCTTGGACTGTGGAGGCGCTGACTTTTATGCGGAGCACGTTGACGCCGAAGGGAGCCAAGTATTCGCCCTTGGCTCGTTACAAATTGGGAGGTGAATGTTAGAAATGGCCAAAAGAGGAGTTTCTTTGACAAGAGAGGACGTACTTGAACAGGCCGTAAACGATATAAGGAGCAAGTTCGGCGATGGAGCCATAATGAAGTTAGGAGATAAAGTTCAAGCCTCGGTCGATGTCATTCCAACCGGAATCCTCCCTTTGGATGTGGCTTTGGTAATAGGGGGACTTCCGAGGGGAAGGGTCGTCGAAATCTTTGGGCCTGAGGGCTCGGGCAAGACCACGGTAGCTCTCCATGCCGTGGCTGAAGCGCAGAAGATGGGGGGTATCGCTGCGTTCATAGATGCCGAGCACGCTTTGGATCCTGGGCTTGCGGCCAACGTAGGCGTCGATGTGAGCTCTCTCTATCTCTCTCAACCCGACAGCGGCGAACAGGCTCTCTATATCCTCGATACGCTCGTTCGCAGCAGCGCTGTGGACATAATAGTCGTGGATTCCGTGGCGGCGTTGACGCCGCAGGCGGAGATCGACGGCAGGATAGGCGACACGCAGGTGGGCCTTCAGGCGAGGCTCATGTCTTACGCCATGAGGCGCCTTACGGCCGGCATATCGAAGAGCAACACGACGGTGGTATTTATCAATCAATTGCGAGCTCAGATATCGACCTTCGGTTATGGCGCCCCTCAAGAGACGACCACCGGCGGAAGAGCGCTCAAGTTCTACAGCTCGGTCCGTATAGAGGTGAGGCGCGGTAAATCTGTAACCAAAGGAGACGAAACGATAGGGCACGAACTGTGGCTCAAAGTCGTCAAGAACAAACAAGCTCCGCCCTTTCGCAAGGCTCACGCGACCCTCATTTATGGCAGGGGTGTTCCGAAAGAGATGGCCGTCTTGGACATGGCCTTAGATTATGAAGTGATCAAGCGCAAGGGCTCATGGCTTTATTACAAAGGGGAGAGCCTTGGTCAGGGCAAAGAGAGCGTTTCCGCCTACCTCAAAGAGCACCAGGATCTGATGGAGGAGATCTCCCTTGAGGTCAAAGGACAGGCCGCACAAGGTTTTGGTTTCCTGCCCTCTCCTGAGGTTGAAGCGGCGCCAGAAGAAGCGACGATCGAGGAAGCAATAGATTTGAAAGAAGAAGAGGTCGGAGGACAGGACGAACTGCCGCTATAATCCGCCGAGGGCAACGTCGGTTGGGTTGTATCATGAGGGCAAAGATTTTTTGGCGAGGTCTTTTAGCGATTGCAACTCTGTCTGCGTGATGTTTGGCGACATATACCCGCAGTAAGCCGTGTTGTTTTGATACAGGGGCTCTTTCTCTAAAATTGGGAGGAGCTTTGTGCATTCTTTGAACATGGGCGTGCCAGGGATTGGTGAGTACTCTGCCAGCTTCACCGTAGCACCCAAAGACATGACGAACGTGATAGCTTCAAGCGCGCTTTCGTAGGTTTGCCCAGGCAACCCCACCAGTACGTATGTTTCTATGTCTTTATGGAGATATCCGGCCTCAAGTAAACTTTCTACGGCTTTCACGTATTGGCGCTCCTGGACTTTATCGGAACTTGCCTTTTGTATGAAAGGTTCGGTGCCTTCTAAACTGAGACGTATTGTCTTAAAGCCTGTTTGGTAAAGGTAACGCGCGCAAAGTTTGTCGATCTCTCGCACGTGAAGTCCGTTCGGAGTGTGGTAGCGCATACCGCTAAGGTTTTCTTTAAGCTTTTCGCATAGCGGATAGAAATGTTCTTCTTTTTCGATCAATAGCGCATCGTCGTAAAAGGCGATATCTCTTACGGTTTTGATGCTCGCTTGAAATGAAATTTCGTTTATTACTTCGTCGATCGAGCGCTTTTCGTGATATGGCCATAATCTTTTCGATGCGCAGTATTTGCAATGCAAGGGGCACCCCATAGATGTGATTGTGATGCCGTATTCGGGATTTTCGTAAAGATCGAGGGCCGGACGAACATATGGGACGTAGAGGGGTTTTGTTTGAACCCCATCGGCGCCGAGCGCTTCAGCGTGATCGGGACAAAGCTGAGCGTATATTCCTCCCAACAACACGGGAGTTTTCGGGAAGATTTTTTTAGCTATATCGATGCACCATTTGACGCCCAAATACCAGTAGGTCATGCCCGATGTTATTAGAATTAGATCAGGCTGTTTTGCCTTAGAGAGCCTGTCTTCAAACGCTTCTTTTGTTATGCCAAAGTGATAAAACTTCCTGGGAATGTCTTTATATGGTAAGGGTTTTTCGATTTCCATTTTTTTGATTTTGTATCGGCCAAACGTCTTGGGTTTATCGCGTCCTTCGTAAACGCAGTCGATCAGGTTAATATTGTTCCCGCACCGGCGCAGATGTTCTAAAATATATAGCAAACCCAAAGGTTTGGCCCAAAAATCGAAGAAGGCGAAGTCAAAAACGGGAGGGTTAATTCCCAGTATCTTTTTGTTGTTTAAATTGTCAAATAAAGATGCGAAATCACTCATGCATTAAAGTATATCAGATCATAACAAGCTTTATTGGCCTATTCTGTATTTGTTTTTTTGGGAGGTCTGAG
>CAYTKB010000183.1:0-3693 GCA_964438265.1 uncultured Acetomicrobium sp.
GGGCCTTCAATATGACATCTGCGGGATGGCCGAGAGCGGGGAGTTCTTTCAAGGAGTGGGAGAAGGCCCAGGCGAGCAACGCATCTCCGGCGAGCAGGGCCATGGCCTCTCCGAAAACCACATGGTTCGTCGGTTGACCCCGCCGCATTGCGTCGTTGTCCATGCAAGGGAGATCGTCGTGGATCAGGGAGGCAGTGTGGATCATTTCAAAGGAGACGGCCATCGGCAAAACCATCTCGGTGCTCGCGCCAAAGATCTCAGCCGCCGCCATGCACAATGCGGGCCGCAATCGCTTCCCACCCGCCATCAGAGAATAACCCATGGCCTCTCTCAGGCGGCGAGGCGCAAGATCTTCCTCGGTCAAGACTGCTTCCAAGTGTCTATCAAAGAGCGCCTTGTACCGAGCCATCTGGTCTTCAATATATATAACAATTTCAGCTATATTTTTACTATCTTTGCTCATCCCTTATCGGATTCCACTCCTCTTCCTGGAGAGTTTCGCTGCTCAGTCGCGTCACCCGTTGGCGAGCATCCTTTAGGAAGGCTTGACAAGCGCGCAGGCGGGCTATGCCCTCTTCAAAAAGACTCAAGGCATCTTCCAGCGGCATAGCTTCGCTCTCCAGGCGACGAACGATTTTCTGTAACTCCTCCATATCTTGAGTAAACGACATATGAAAACTCCTTCCATATCTGTTTGCCATAGGCACAGACACATGATACAATACATCCGCTCGTTCTATAAGATAGGGAGGTATGGAAGTATGTCGCGCCGCTGTGAGGTATGTGGTCGTGGTCCAGTTACTGGCAACAACGTGAGTCACTCTAACAGACGCACCCGCCGCCGCTGGCAGGTGAACTTACAGAATGTCAAAACGATCGCAGGTGACGGTAGCGTAGTAACGAAGCGGGTCTGCACGCGCTGTCTGCGCTCTGGTCTCGTAAGGCGGGTCACCCCTTAGAGGGGCCCGCCTTTTTGCGTTTACGTTTCCCAGGTGCAATATACCCCAAGCCAACCGGACTTCACGCCAAAGGCAACCCTTTTGCCCAGAGGGACATTGCTAACGGCGTAGGGCTCATCCAAAAATAGCATCTTGTCCTTTAAGGGCCATTTTACACCATCGGCAGTGACACCTTCTGCCACAGGGGACAAGGCAAGGAGCGAGATCGCTTTAGGTAAGACATCGAACTCCAGTTCCGCATGGTCCCCATCCCGCAAAAAAAACAGGACTTCTTTGTCATCACAGATACAACCGGGCTCGATGCCGTGTCTGCTCGCCCAAACGAGGGAAAAGAGGTTGCCCCAGGCGTGATCGAAGCGCATGCCCCAACCGCCGCACAGCAATGCCGTCACCGGAAGGCCCAAAGAGACAAGCTGACGAAGGGCTAACTGCAAATCTGTAAGGTCTTTATCCCGTGGGAACTTATGGACCTCGGCTCCCATAGAGCGAGCCCACTCCCACGCCTTTGGACTCCCGCTGTCGCTGTCGCCTATCACCAGTTCAGGCAACACCTCAGCCCGCATGCACGATTCCACTCCCCTGTCTACAGCCCAAACGCGGCGCCCCTTCGCTGCCTCTCGCAACCAAGATTTGTGTGGCTTGCGTCCGCCAGCGACCAAAAGCATGCATATCTCGGGCAATTCGTCTTTGTAATGCGCATCAATCCCGGGAATAGAAAGCCTCTTCACCCTTATCTCCCCTCAAAGCATCTTCCAGGATGGCCGCAGCTCTATCCTCGTCTACAAGGATCTCCCTCGGTTTGGATCCATCCTGTGCCCCCACTATGCCGAGCTCTTCCATCGCGTCCACCAACCTGGCCGCCCTCGTAAAGCCTACCCTGAGTTGACGTTGAAGCCTGCTGGCCGAAGCTATGCCAGTCTCTAAGGTTATTCGCACAGCCTTCTCGAGGAGCGGGTCGTCAAGACATGAAGATCTGACCTCCCTGCTCGCACCCTGCTCCTCGAGATCTATATGCTCCGGTTCGCCAAAGATGCTCACCATGTATTGAATGAATCGACCTATCGCATCCTCGTCGATCCACGGAGCCTGAACGCGCACCGGTTTGGGAAACCGAGTTGTAACGAAGAGCATGTCCCCCTTGCCGAGGAGTTTTTCGGCACCGGCCACATCTATAATAGTCCTCGAATCGACCTGCGAAGGGAGCGTAAAGGCTGCTCGAGCGGGGATGTTGGCCTTGATCAAGCCAGTTATCACGTTCACCGATGGTCTTTGCGTTGCGAGGATGAGGTGGATGCCGGTGGCTCTGGCCATTTGAGCAAGTCTACAGATATAATCCTCCACTTCCTTGGGTGACGTCATCATGAGATCGGCCAACTCATCGATGATGATCACAATGTAAGGCAAGCGGTCTTTGGGCAGGATGTGTTCGTTATAGCCCATCACGTTTCTGACCCTTGCCCGTGCAAATAACTCATAGCGTCGCTCCATCTCTCTGATGGCCCAAGCCAGCGCATGCACCGCCGTCTTCACATCGCATATGGGAGGCGTGAGTGTGTGCGGTAGGCGTTCATATAAATTCATCTCGACCCTCTTGGGATCTACCAAGAGCAGCTTAAGTTCATCGGGTCTGCACTTGAAGCACAATCCAATGATGCACGATGATATGAAAACGCTTTTACCTGACCCAGTCGTGCCCGCCACCAATAGGTGGGGCAACCCTTCCAGCCCTGCTACAAGGGGCACCCCTTCGACGCTCACCCCCATGGGAAGAGGCAATTCGACGGGTGTTCCCTGAAAGGGTTCGCTCCCTATAACCTGGCTCAAGTGAACATAGCGACGGTGCGGATTCGGAACCTCCACGCCTATATAGGGTTTGCCGGGGATAGGCGCCTCTACGCGCAGGCTGGGAACGGCGAGCGCCACGGCCAAATCATTACTTAAGGCTGCCACCCTGCTCACCTTTATCCCCGGCGCAAGTTGAAGCCTGAACTGTACTACGGTAGGGCCGAAGACGGTTTCGGCAAGCTCGGCATCAATGTCAAATTCCTTCAATGTCTCGACTATGCGTTCCCCCTGCTTCGCAACTATCTCTTCATCACCGCTGCTGTCGTACTCGGGAGCCACCCCCAAGATATCCACAGGAGGAGGGAAACGCCCAGGCTCCACTTCTGGAGGGAGCACAAAGCCGTCTTCTTCCTCAAAGGGCTCCTCTTCCACCATTGCTGCAACGTATGGTGACGTGACTCTGCTCTCTCCAGAACTCACACGAGATAGCTGCGGCTCTTCTGCGAGGCTTACCTCCCTCTCTCTTCTTTCAATGGCTAGGCTCTCTCTTTTCTCCTCTTTTGTCCTCTTCGGCATTAGGTTATGAATTGCGTCCACAGCCCGCTCAAAATATGACCTGATAGAGGCGCGGCCATACAACACGAGGGCAAACGTGGCTCCACATACGCCTGTCAGAGTCAATCCCAAAGGCCCTATGTTTTTGTAAAGGAATGAGGTTAAGGACAGGCCGACCTTGCCTGGGCTCAGCAATCGCGAAACGCTAAAAGAATTCACTTCTAACATCCCCAACATCAAAGATGTCGTCAGATAGAATACCAGCGTTCCTAACGTTTGCCGTCGAAGGTTGCGCACGCGCCTATCTAACAGGTAAGCAGATGAAAGATATGCCACATATAGCAAAAGCAGCAGCGAGGCTCCCCCAAACTCGCTCAGCAGCCAGTTTGAAACA
>CAYTKB010000184.1:0-3684 GCA_964438265.1 uncultured Acetomicrobium sp.
TTTCCGCCTCCATCAGCCTGAGCAAGGCATTCTCCATGTATACTCTATGGGGATGCACATACATGCTCGCAAAGAAAACCAAAGAGAGCGCCACAACAGACACTATAACGATAATTAAGATCTGTCTGCTTAACGAAGGTTTTCGGTGACCCGACATCGGCCGTCACCCCACTTTCAGACAGGCAAAAGGGAGGGATCTCTCCCTCCCCAATATAGCACATTTTAGCCTTCGCTATCCAGTTGGCCGCTATTAGGTTATATACGATTCCTTACATCTCGCACTTCACATCTCACGTTGATGCGACGGCTTCTATGGAGCTACCCTGACCCCCTTGGTGGATTTGCCTCAAAATCGCGATGGCTACTTCCAAAGCCCTTTTCCCGTCTGCTATTCCAACCAACGGCTGTCTTCCCTCTTTGACACACAGAACAAAGTGTTGCAATTCGAGCCTCAAAGGCTCGTATTTGGGAAAGACGGGATGCTCGACTATCTCAACGAGGCCACGTCCGTTTTGTCTTACACAGCGATATATTGTGACATCCTGCGTCTCGTAATTCAGCGTTATGTAACGGGTAGGCTCCATAATCTCAAGAGTCCTAAGACGCCTTTCCGCCACTCTGCTAACCAATATATGGGCCATGGCTCCGTTTGTGAAGGCCATCTGGGCCGAGGCGACATCCTCAAAGTCTGATTTTATAGAACGACCCAAAGCAGAGATACTCGAAATCTCAGAGTGGACGAGAGAGAGGATTATGTCAATATCGTGAATCATCAGGTCCATGACCACGCCCACATCCGTAGCTCGAGGCGTAAACGGGCCCATGCGGCGAGATTGGATGAAATGAGGAGGGTTCAGGATTTTTTTGACGTATTGCACGGCACCGTTGAAGCGCTCGACGTGTCCTACTTGAAGGACGCATCTCTTCTCCGCGGCCAGGCGGAGCAATTCCTCAGCCTCTTCAACAGTGGTTGTAACGGGCTTCTCTATCAAAACGTTGGTTCCTAACTTTATAGCCTTGCAAGCTATCTCGTAGTGCAGGCTAGTCGGAACAACTATGCTCACCGCATCCGGCTTCGTTACCTCAAAAAAGTGATCTATATCTGTGAAATACGGGACACCCATATCCTCGCTGACTGCAGCAGCACGCTCTTCATTGACATCTACCACGCCTACAAGTTCAGCCTCGGATAGTTCAGCACATATCCTGGCATGATGATAACCCAAATGCCCCACGCCTATCACGCCAACGCGAACCGGCTCCATTTTCATTTCACTCCTCGCCTCATAACTTCATCGATCTTTTGAAAATGCTTATCTTCTATATGTATTCTCACATTTATCGCGCAAAAGCTGACCTTTAGGTGAAAAAGGCGACCAAGATCATGCGCCTTCCCGCATCACCCTTGCGATACGAATAGAAGATATCATTATTGCAAGATGTGCAATCTCTCAGGACGAAGATCTGATTTTCCACAAGGCCGCATTGCCGCATTTCGGCCTTTATTGCGCCGGCGATGTCGAAATTGACGCTTTTTTCGCTCGAGCGGCTCATGACTCCTGGGGGAAAGCTTTTAAACGCCCTTTTGGTCCAAGGGTCGCCCGTGGCGCTGCGCGCATAGCAGCATGGTCCGATGCCAGGCCCGAGCCAAGCCCAAATGTCCTTGCCCTCTACGCCCCACTCTTTGTAGGCCCAAATCAGCGCCTTAGTGACGAAATGAGAAATGGCACCCTTGAAGCCGCAGTGAAGGAGCAAAAACCTCGACTCTGGTGTTGGGGTTCCGAGTATAACAGGCCAACAATCGGCAAACTGAAGCGCTACGGCTACATTTGCGCTCCGCGAGACTACAACACCATCTGCCTCGCGGCGCTCGGGAAGGGAGCAAGTTGAATCTGCCAGAAGGATATCAGTGCCATGGATTTGAAACGGCATAACCAACGGCAACTTCGGCGACAAGAGCTCTTTTACACTTTCACTCGCATCGATCTGCTCCATGAGCGCTCCTCTGAGATAGAGCGTTGCAGAAAACCCGCAAAAAGCTGGCGGGAAAAGATAGCGCAATACTGGTTGGTCGCCTTGGCGATCAAGCTGAAAGCCTTTCATGGTGCACCCTCTCGAGATATGACTTAAGCCATCCTATGAAGTAAAGACTTCCGCAGCATAAGACCGGCAATCCGAAGCACCTCGCGCGGTGATATGCTTCCTCTGCGTCATTGTAAGCTTCGATTTGGGAGTCTCTACGAAAGACCTCCTTTGCCACCCTGAATAGCTCTTCCGGCTTAGCGCTGCGTTCAAGTGATGGAACCGCGGTGAGCACCAAGCTTTTCGGATTGAACTCCGACAACATGGCAAGCAGCGTACGGTAATCTTTGTCTCTCATAACCGCGAACAGAATGACAAATTGAGCCTCTTCGGCGAAGAGCACTTTCAAGCTTTTTGCCAAAGACGCCATGCCATGTGGGTTATGGGCGCCGTCCAAGAGTAATGGAGGGTTTCCGGCAACCCATTCCAAGCGACCAGGCCATTTCACATTGTGCAAGCCCTCCCTTATGCTCTTTTCCGTTACGTTGGCAAACTGGCCCTTGAGTTCCCACACCGACGATGCGGCGAGCGCGGTATTTTTTACTTGATGCAGGCCCAAAAGATGGGTCGCGAGGCCCGTAAGTGCGATATCGGGTCCCACGAGATCGTATTCGTTGCCGTTGTAGGAAGAGCGCACGTTCTCCACGCGCCAATCCTCAGACAACACGTGCCCGGAGGCGCCCAACCTCTCGCATAAGGCTTTGAAGAGCGGTACGAGCTCTTCGGGCTCGCCGGAAAAGAAAGCCCTGCCGTGTGGGCGAAGGACTGCGAATTTCTCCTCGCCTATCTTAAATATGGTGTCCCCCAGAAAAGACTCATGATCCATGGCTATCGAAGTGATCACGCTCATTGCGACGGGATTGATCAGGTTTGTGGCGTCCAACCGCCCGCCCAGCCCTGCCTCAATGATGGCCACATCGGGCATCTCTTCCGTCATTATCGAAAGAGATAACGCGGTGATAAGTTCGAATAGCGTCGGTGGATCATCTTTGAGCTTTTCATCTTGCTTCAATGCAGAATCAAGGCGGTTGAAATGATCGCTCCACTTCTCCTCGGCCACCAGCCGCTCATTTATCCTCAATCTTTCCCCTATGTGGATCAGATGAGGGCTAGTATAGAGGGCGGTTTTGTATCCCGAGGCAGAAAATATAGCGCTAAGCGAAGCTGCAGTTGACCCCTTGCCGTTTGTGCCCACAACATGGACGGCAGGGATCCCGAGATGGGGATTTCCCAGCAACGCCAACAGCCGACTGATGCGCTTTAGCCCCGGCCTGACTCCAGGGCTTGAAATGCTGATTAAGCGAGATTCAAGATGGTTAAAAAAATCAGCGCCTTTTTTACTTACGATCTCAAGCTCGCCAAATTTCTCTCTATCCATTCTTTTTGAGAAGCGGCCTCACGCAGACGCGCCTTCTCTTTTTCCACCACCTCTTCGGGAGCTTTAGAGAGGAAGCTTTCATCGGCAAGTTTCCTTTCGGAACGCTCCATCTCTTTGCAAGTCTCTGCAAGGAGCTTCTCTAAGCGCTCGATCTCTGCATCTACGTCGATCACTTCTCCGACCTCGAGGTATATGTTCCCCTGAGGTAGGACGGCAGTGAGCGA
>CAYTKB010000185.1:0-3662 GCA_964438265.1 uncultured Acetomicrobium sp.
TCGAGGGGATCCATGCCTTCCCGCGCTTTTCTTACGGCAATGTGCAGCTTGCCGCGGGTGTATCGCTGATACCGGCCCTCATAGGGCTTTTCGGCATAGCCGAGGTCCTTGCGGTTTTAAAGGACATCAAACCCAGAAAGTTAGAAAGTCAGTTAAGCCGTATAGTACCAAAAATAGGGGAAGTGTTGAGCCACTGGAAGGCGACATTTAAAGCGGCCTTAGTAGGGATAGGGATAGGCCTAATCCCAGGAGTGGGTGAGGATGTGGCTGCTTGGGTGTCTTACGACGTATGTAAGCGTACCAGTCCCCAAAGGGAGAAGTTTGGCACCGGTTGCTATGAAGGCATTGTGGCGGCTGAAACAGCCAACAATGCCTGCATAGGAGGAGCTATAATACCGATGCTTGCTTTAGGGATCCCTGGAAGCGGTGCAGCTGCGGTGCTTTTGGGTGGGATATGGCTCCACGGCATTCGTCCCGGTCCAATGATCTTTTTTGAATTTCCCACCTTCCCCTACGAACTCATCGGTCAGCTAATTGTGGCTAACATAATGATGCTCGTTTTAGGGCTTACGCTTACGCGGTTTACTGTGCGCGTATTGGAAATAAAGAAGGAAATTTTCATGCCCTTAGTAGTGGCGCTCTGCGTTATAGGAGCTTATGCTGTTAACACGCGTATCTTTGATGTTTATCTTATGCTTGGCTTCGGCTTGCTCGGTTATGTGCTGCGCATAGGCAAATTCCCTGCGGCGCCCATGACGCTTGGGATAATTTTAGGACCCATGGCGGATGAGAACTTCAGGCGAGCGTTGAGCATAGCCGATGGCAGCTTAGCTCCCTTTTTCACGAGGCCTATAAGCCTCGGATTGGTGGTTTTGATCGTGCTGTTGATGCTGAGCCAGAATAAAAAGCTTATGGCAAAAATATTTCGAAGAGGGGTGTCAGCATGATAATTGACAAGTTCAAGCTCAATGGAAAGGTGGCGCTCGTTACGGGTGGAGCCAGAGGCTTGGGAAGGGGTATCGCTCAAGGGCTTGCCGAGGCAGGAGCAGACATTGCGGTAGCGTCGCGCACGGTTGATGAGGGCAAGAAGGCCGCTGAGGAAATGGCTGCCCTGGGTAGAAGGACCCTTGCCGTACAAGCGGACGTCTCAAAGCTGCCGGAAGTTTATCGTCTGATCGACGAGGTGGTAAATCACTTCGGCCGTTTGGACGTATTGGTGAATGCGGCTGGGTTCAACATAAGGAAACACTTCCTTGATTTCACTGAAGAGGATTACGAATCACTGATGGCTGTCCAGCTCAAGGCGGTGTTCTTTGCCTCGCAACGGGCGGCGAAGGTTATGAAAGAGCAGGGCGGAGGCAAGATCATAAACATAGGTTCCCTCACGTGCGTAGAATTCGCCGGACCAAATATCGCGCTTTACGGCACGGCGAAAAGCGGTGTCTTGGGCTTGACGCGCGGGATGGCCAAGGATCTGGCACCCTATAATATAAACGTGAATGCCATAGGTCCGGGCTGGTTCAAGACCAAAATGACAGAGAAGGTCTTTCAGGATGAAGCTAACGTCCAAAGGATGCTCTCGCGGCTTCCCCTCGGGCGCTTCGGTATACCTGAGGACTTGGCGGGTGCGGCCGTGTTTTTGGCCTCTTCTGCCTCTGACTACATAACGGGGCAAATCATCTTCGTAGACGGCGGATGGCTCATAAATTAACAACTTATATGGCTGACTAACTAACTATATTAGGTTCAACGAGCAAAGAAACTGGGGATCGGGCGGAGTTTTTGAAAATATTGGCGAGCCGCGCACCTGTAAATAAACCAGAGAAACTTCAGTTGTTGATCCAGGGAGTGGTCACTTTCACGGCAATGAGGCTGTTTTATATCTTTGCTTAAAGTCCCCTTTCTCACAACTCCCCTGCGGTAAGCATTACCGCAGGGGAGTTGTATTGTGTTACTTTGAGGCAAAGCTAAGAGAGTAGAAGGAGCGGGTTTTGCACCAGTTCTTTGATCCTTTTTAGGAATTGTGCTCCTTGTGCGCCGTCGACGATTCGGTGGTCAAAGGTCAGAGAGAGCACCATGATAGGCCTTATAGCCACCTCGCCATTGATCGCTACAGGGCGATCTGTCATCGCGCCTACGCCGAGAATGGCGCACTGAGGAGGGTTTATGATGGGCGTGAAGTCCCTTACGTCGAACATGCCGAGGTTAGTTATCGTAAACGTGCCGCCGGATATGTCGTCCGGTGTGAGCCTCTGCCCTCTCGCCCTTTCGATCAGCTCTTCAGTTTCCACTGCTACCTGGAAGAGTCCTTTCTTTTCCACATTTTTAACTGCGGGCACTATGAGGCCGTCTTCCAGGGCTATGGCCAGCCCGATGTTCACCTCGTCCTGAAGGATAACTTCATCGCCCTCGAGGCGGGCGTTGAGCATGGGAAATTCTACGAGGGCTTGGGCGCATATCTTCAGGAGAATGTGGTTATAGGAAAGGCTTGCCCCCTTCTTTTTGAATTCATCTTTCAGTTCCTCTCGCAGCGACTTCAGGCCGGAGGCGTCCGCTTCGCTGTTCAGTGTGACCATGGGAGATGTATGCCAGCTTTCGCTCATCCTCTGGGCTATGACCTTCCTCATCCCCACGAGGGGGATCCCCTTGGCAGGGGCTGCAGGTGGAGTTTCTTTAAGGCCTGCAGCGGGCTTTACAGCTCCTACCTTTTGTCTTTCTATGTAATCTTCTACGTCTTTTTCTACAATTCTACCGCCGGGGCCTGTGCCTGTAACGAGCGATAGATCGACGCCGTGGTCTTTGGCGAGTTTTTTGGCCGCCGGGGATGCTTTTATCGCCTGCATAGCTGGGGCTTGTGCAGCGACGGCGGGTGCGGGTGGCGCCTCGGCTTCAGCTTGAGCGGCAGGTGCAGTCTCAGCTGTTCCTTTCGGCATTAGACTTGAAATATCCTCATTGGCTTCGGCTATTATCGCTATGGGTGCGGTAACCGGGACCTTGGCGTTTGGGCCTATCAGTATCTTGCGCAAGACGCCGCTTTCTGGAGCTTCTAACTCGTAGTTGATCTTGTCCGTGGCCACCTCGGCGATGATTTCTCCTTTTTCTACCCTTTCACCTTCTTTCTTGTGCCATTTGGATACGGAGCCCTCCGTCATGGTCAGACCCAATTTGGGCATTGTAACGACTGTAGCCATCGTCATTCCCCCTTACACTTGATGTTATTTGCCTTGAAACGACCGCGCTGGACCGCCAGCTTCATCGTCTTTTCTATATTCACCACATGAGGTCCTTGATCGCTCAACCGCACCGCAGCTGTTTGGTTCGGCAGGATCTCTACCTCCCTTTCCCCGTCGAGGGCCAACACTGCTGGAGCCGCTTCAAACTTGACCACGTCTCCTACTTCTATGATATCGAACGCGTCTACGTATACCGATCTCACGAATCCAGGAGCTACCGGCGCCGTGATTTTAGTTATGCCCTCTTCCACATGGCTGCCCAAGCGTATGCGAAGCCCCTGATTTTGCGAAAGCCCTTCCTCGAGGAGGACGCCCCCTACGGAGGAAAGGCCTATATTGCTCGGTTCGGCCCGAGTTAAGGCAATCTCTTTTACCTTGTTCATGTCCCATATGGCTTTTGCGCCTACAAATATGTCGTCGTAAAGCGCA
>CAYTKB010000186.1:0-3621 GCA_964438265.1 uncultured Acetomicrobium sp.
TCGGTAAGTTTGAAAAGGGTTGTCGACACCTGCGCGGCGCACATAGCGCCCTACAGGTGTCGACGTTCAGATAATCACCTAAAATAACTATCTACTTGGATTACCGGATCAATAGCATACAAGTAAGTTTACTACGAAAACAACCTTTGCGGCTTACGCACCTACCGCATACAAACAGCTTAAGCAAAAAGAATAGCGTAAAAAATAAGGAAAATCGTCTGGCAAATCGCAATTACAACACCGTTTTTGATGACAGACTTTACATCGCGCGAGCCCGCAAAACCTAGACAGCTGAACATATTGCCACCTGGATAAATGAAGTTAGTCACACGGGTAGCAACTATCAGCGCTACTGCCCATGCGGTCATAGAGACATTATATTCAGAGAGCAAAGGAAGGAACATCTCGTGGAGGGTTTTCAGCTCCCCTACCACAGCTCCAGAAATACCAAAAGCACCAGTAATGCCACCTAAAATAACGACGATAGATCTGCCGCCTATCTCGATAAGTGGCCTAAAGAGCTGAGCTAGTGCGGCAAAACCGCCAGCCTGAACGATAAAGTTAATGAAGGGTTCAAGCAACACAAAAAGGAAAAACATGCCTACATTGCCTGCCATGCCTCTTACAAAAACCTTTAAGATATGATCTAGGTCCAATCCACCCACAAAGCCTGTAGCTAATGCTAACCCCAACATTATTACGATAACATAAGACGTAGAAGCTTTAACCATTATACCATAGACTATAGCTACAGAGAAAAGGAGGCCGAAAGTCAAAGTAGCTCGGCGACTCGTAGATGTCGGGATGAATTTGGTTACGCCTTCCTGCCGTGGATAAGCAGCCCTTTTTTCGGTCTCACGCTGAATACGCTGTACCATAAACCATGTAGGGATTAACGTTATTAAAGAGATCGGGATAGCCACTTTAAGAAGCATGTCAAGATAGGAGAGCTTGGTAAAGCCAAGGAGCGCCACTACAGGTGGAGTAAAGGGGCCAAGTATAAGCGCCGTCTCCGCTACCGCTTGAAAAAGGATGGCTACTGTGCTGCTAGAAAGTCCTACCTCTGCCGCAATGGGTAACACTATTGGCGCGATAATGGCAACGCCGCCTGCCATCGTCCCTAGTAGCGCAACTACTACCATATCAGCTATCATAATGCCCAACATCAATTTTTTCTTGGTGTTAACTCCTATGCCGTAAATGATTCCATGCACCAATGTGTGAGCTACTTTGGTCTCCGTGAGCACTTCACCGAGGCCCCGCCCTAACATTATAATTAGGCCAACCAAAGCCAAAAACGAGCCCATAGACTTTGCTATTACATCGCCGAAAGATATTAAAGACTGATGTGTTATTACCGCACCAATCAATACACACACCAATGTGGCCGGGAGCGGTTCCCAGTCTCTAAAGACAAGAACTATATAGACTGCAAGAGGTAAAAGCCCTAAGAGTCCAAGCCAAATATTAAAGCTGTTTTCTGCCATAACTTCATGACCTCCCATTTTAAATTTATAATTCAGCTAACCAAAGACAGTTGACCGAGCATGAATAACGGAGTTAAAGGTTTATGCCGTAAAGTAATTACAAGACCTGACAACCGCTCGATAAGGCACACTTACTAAAAACAAGCTTGTTGCTATGACCGTTTACGCAAGACTCGACCTGCCATATCGCCTGTCAGACGGCCCGATACAACCGCCAGAGAGCCATTTACGAAGACATATTCAACACCTCTAGCATACTGATGCGGATTGACGAAATCTGCCACATCGATGACTCTAACTGGGTCAAATATGGTTATGTCTGCAGCCGATCCAACCTTGAGATGACCACGATCGCCAAGGCTAAGGCGGAGAGCTGGTAAACCAGTCATTTTATAAACTGCCGTTTCCAGAGTTAGGAGTTTTTTCTCTCGAACATAACGGCCCAAAACTCTAACGAAGGTCCCGTAAGAACGCGGATGGGTAGCTTTACCAGCGTCTGTTTCGGCGTTCATGCCACGACCATCTGAACCCACTGCCACTTGTCTATCGGCCAAGATGGCCTCTACATCTTCTGTGGCCATGGAAAAGTAAACAGCTCCCACAGCTGCTTCTTCCTCTCCAAGAAGCCGCATTACCGCAGCCGCTGGGCTAACCCCCCAGAGTTTAGCGATCTGTTCTAAGGTTTGTCCTGATAGGTTTGCGTTTTTCGCTGAACCCACACCAGCGATGAGGACTCGCTCGGGACCTCCGCGCATCGTCATTTCACGCTGGATTTCTGCTTCGAGCCTTTCTCTTAGTTCTGGTGCATTCAAACGCTTTAGGAGCTCTCTTGCCCCACCGGAATGTGCCCATTGGGGTATCAATGCCGTCAGGGAAGTGCTGGATGCCTCATAGGGATATTGATCAGCGCCGATATCAACGCCTTGTTCGCGCGCCTTGGCTAAGCGCGCCAAACACTCCCTCCCCTGTCCCCATTGCGGCCTGCCCATAGCCTTAAGGTGAGAAACCTCAACCTTGGCGCCGCTATTTGCCCCGATATAAATGGCTTCGTCTAAGGCCTCAAGCAGTGTGGAGCTTTCGCCGCGGATGTGGCTTGAGTATAAAGCGTCATAATCGGCCAATACGCGAGAAAGGGCGACAAGTTCATCGGCTTTAGCAAAGCTGCCAGGCGGGTAAATCAACCCTGTTGACATTCCCCATGCGCCCTGATCCAGCATTTGAGTAAGCAGCCCTTCCATGCTTGCAAGTTCATCAGCGGTAGGCTCTCTGTCCTCGAACCCCATAACCGCACCGCGTAGAGAACCGTGTCCAACTAAAGGCAAAAAATTAGGCCCCAGCCCATGCCTTTCTAAAGCATGCGCATAATCTTTAAAATCTGTCCAGGTAATATCTTCTTGTGAGAACAGAAACTCGTGTATCTTAAGGTAACCCACAAGCTCCTCCATATGAGCTGGCGCTACCGGAAATGCACTTATCCCACAGTTTCCCACCACCTCACTGGTGACTCCTTGAAGGATCTTGCTTTCGGATAAAGGATGGGCAAAAATGCTGCCATCGCTGTGCGAGTGTATGTCGATAAAACCAGGTGCTATTACAAGTCCATCGGCGTCGATCGTTCTTTTCGCAGGTGTGCTAAGCCTCGCTCCAATTTCGACAATCTTATCCTCTTGCACAACCACATCGGCTCTATATCCCTGCCCCCCTGTACCGTCTACCACTAAGCCATTACGAATGATTACTTCTGCCATAACACGCAAACCTCCTCCCGCTTGTGAATTATGACTTGTCTAAGGGCGACATGTAGCCCTTAGCAGTCAATCTGCATGCTCAATCACCAGCAATTTGCACACGCGTCAACATATGTGGCAGAACTCGGTGCAATCCGCTTGTTTGCTTATGGATAAAGTGTTTGTTATTATATAGCACATATAAGGATTTATCCAAACTCGTACCAGGCGCAATGCGGTTCTGCACGACAACAAACCAAACATCGTATCGATTGCGCGCATGATGCCCGGCGCGCCTTGACGAGGGTATGCATTTGCGGTTTGGTCTGTCACCGATGCTTCACTTACCAATTGCTCATAACTCGGTAAGTTTGAAAAGGGTTGTCGACACCTGCGCGGCGCACATA
>CAYTKB010000187.1:0-3617 GCA_964438265.1 uncultured Acetomicrobium sp.
CCCCTGTGTGCCTTTTTTGGCGATGGGAGGGGCGCTGGCGCTCATCTTTGGGCCTCAGCTCATCGTCAAGTTGGGCTATCTTCCAGGTTGGCCGTGGGGATGATTTCCTCCAGGCTGATCTTTAAGAATGCGCGCACCTCCTGCGCGGATGACAGTTTAAGAGCTTGGGCAGTTATTTCTTTGGCCCACTTTGATGTTATGGCGCGCAATGTGCGCTTCTGCCATGGGATGCGCGCTGGGGCCATCGACAGCTCATTGAATCCCAATCCCACAAAAATGGGGATGGCAAGCTCCTCTCCTGCCATTTCGCCACAGACGCCCAAATCTATGTTATGTGCATGGGCCCCTTCGGCCGTCATGGCGATGAGCCTCAACACGGCTGGGTGGAATGAGTCGAACCATCGGTTTACCCTCTGATTGGTTCGATCGACGGCTAACGTATATTGAGTAAGGTCGTTAGTGCCTATAGAGAAAAAATCCACCTCAGCAGCTAACTCTCTGCTTATGAGAGCTGCTGCCGGCGTTTCTATCATTATGCCTACCTTGATGTCTTCGTCAAAACCTTTACCTTCGTTCTTCAGTTGCGTCTTCGCTTCCTCCAGCATCTCCTTTGCCTGCTGCACCTCCCAGATGGACGAAATCATGGGAAACATGATCCAGAGCTTCCCATAAATGGAAGAGCGGAGCAGGGCGCGCAGTTGTGTCAAAAAAAGCTCTTCATTTTCCAGGCATAGCCGTATGGCGCGGTAACCCAAGAAAGGGTTTCCTTCCTTTTCTATCGATAAGTATGGAATCTCTTTGTCCCCGCCTACATCGAGCGTTCGTATCACCACGGGCCGATCGCCCATCGTCTTTAAGGCTTTTGCATATGCGTCGAGCTGTTCTTCTTCTGTGGGAGGCTCTTGGCGATCCATGTAAAGGAACTCTGTCCTGAATAGCCCTATGCCCGTGCCTCCGGATGTCCTTGCGCCATCGGCCTCTTCGGGTGAGGCGATATTTCCCCAAAGCTCCAATTTTGTGCCATCCTTCGTCTCGGCCGCAAGTTTTGCAATTGAGGCGAGCTCCCGTTTTTCTGCGGCAAGGCGCTGGATTTGCCTCTTTGCTTTCTGGACCGTCTCTTCAGATGGGTTTAAGATTACCGTTCCGTCGTCGCCGTAAACTATCACTATCGTCTGATCCGTTAACTCTTCCGTAGAGATGCCTGAGACTGCTGGTATCCCGAGCGCCTTGGCTATGATGGCAGCATGACTCGTCACCCCTCCTCGGGCTGTTACTATTGCTGCAACACGATCGGGCTTAAGGCCAGCCGTTTCCGACGGGGTTAGCTCTTCAGCGGCGAGGACAATGGGTTCTGTTGTTGCTGACAGGTCGAGTTCCGGTATGCCGAGAAGAGCTCTAAAAAGCCTTAGTCCGACATCCTCTATGTCTACGGCGCGTTCTCTCATGTAGGGGTCGGGCAGGTTTTCGAGCATCGCCTTCAGTTCTTTGGTCTTTTCTACAATGGCGTCGCGAGCGGGCTTGCCCTTGGCTATGAGTTCTTTTATGCCGCCGATGAGCATCGGATCATCTATCATTAACAAATGAGCCTCCAAGATACCTATCTCTTCTTGAGGGAGGTGGCCTTCGGCATTCCTCTTTAGCGCAAGTAGCCTCTCCTTGGCTTCTTTATGGGCTGCAATGAAGCGCTCTACTTCTTTGAGCCTCTCATTTTGGTCGATCTCCTTGCCCGTGGTCTCAAATGGGAAGGAACGGAGAAGCAAGATTCGCCCTATTCCAACACCCGATGACAAGGGAACACCTTTCAATTTCCTCTCTGCCATGTAGGATCAGCCCCTTTATTTGCGCACTGCGACTCCCACTAATTTTACAATATAATTACATTCACCATAATGTGCGAGGGGACAAAAGCATGGGCGCGCGATTAGATGCAATTTTAAGTCTGACCGAGGTTCTTCCATCTTGCGACGTTTGGCTTGTTGTCGATGTGCTGCGGGCTACGACGACAATGACGGTGTTCTTCGAGTGCGGCGGTAGGAAAATACTGCCTGTGGAAAGCGTTGATGAAGGGCTCGCTTTAAAGAGATCGCTTGGAAGCGGATGGCTATTGATGGGAGAAAGGAAAGGATTGCCTCCTAAAGGCTTTGATCTCGGCAATTCTCCTTTGGAAGCGGCGAATGCGTGTGTAAGCAGGTATGAGGGGGCGATAATGACGACCACGAACGGCACCAGAGCGTTGCTCGCCGCAGCCTCTACGGGAGCGCCGGTATTGATAGCCTCTGCGAGGAATGCTTTTGCCGTAGTTGACGCGGCCTTATCCTTGGGAAGCTCCATTGGGATTCTTTGTGCCGGTCGGCTTGGCAGGGCATCTCTCGATGATTCCGCCTGCGCGGGTGTCTTAGTGGATATAACGCTGGGAAAGGAACCTAAAGTCCTACTTTCCGATGGCGCCAGGATTGCGCGTTCCGTTTGGTGCAACTACGGAGAAAACATGGAAGAGGCATTGAAGGACGCGTCTCACGCGCATTTCCTTTTGGAGTTGGGCTTCGGCGACGATATTCGTTTGGCCTGTCAGTTAGGAGCAAGCGCTTCCGTGCCGAAGCTCGCCTTTATAAGTGGGCGTTGGACGGTGCTCCTTTAGAGAACGTGCAAACATGCCAATGACGAAAGCGTGGACAGCTATTTCTTAGTGCTATGGGTGCCACGGACTTGAATAATCGGTGTATTGACAAAGGCTGGAGCAGCTGTCAGCTCCAGCCTTTGTCTCTTGTTTTAATAATTCTCGAGTTTGTTGGTTGACCGAACTTCCCCAGAAGTGGCGTTTCCCTTCAACCTCGGATTTGGATTCTGGGTATGATCCTGTTTGAAAATCCCTTGCGTTTCTGCGCTTCTGTTTGGGTGGCAGGATGAGGGAAAACGCCGCGGATTTCGGGACTCTCCTTCAAATGACAGACTGACCCCGCAGAGATAAAGGGCGCTCAGGCGAGGGAAAACCGTTTCCTGCTCGGCCACACGGGCTAAAGGAAAGGGATTTTACCTCGCTGGGCAAGCTCTACGGGATGACCGTACAAGCCTTGATAGAAGTAGCTAAAAAGGCTGGGCGCCTGTGGGCGAAACGAGGGAAAGCCTTTACCTGACCCCCAAGAGGGATCCCAAGGTAAAAGTCAGGCAGGGCCAAGAAAGGCAAAAAGCTAAGGTCGGGCCTCCAGGGCGAGCGCGAACTCCACGGCGGTCATTATCTTGATGTCCTTGTAACTTTTAAGCTGAAGCAGGTAGCGATCTCCGGATACGATTAACTCGCACCTTCCCGCCACGGCGCATTCAAGAAAGATATTGTCCTGAGGGTCGCCCTGTATCGCGTTTATTTTCTCCTCGGGGCTTACCAATACCGCGTGCTCGAAAGAAAGAAGCATACTCAACAGGTTGAGCCTTTCTTCTACGGTGCCCAGGCTCGAGAATTTCTCCCTCGTCAAGGCGGTGCTATATTCTTCGACGATTTCTCCGCTCACTGCGGGCTGAAACTTGCGAGCCACCCAGGCGTCGACCACCTTAGTGGGAGGGCTCACCTTGCCGATAAGGCCTGAAATCAGGACGTTAGTGTCGACTACCGCGCGCATTTC
>CAYTKB010000188.1:0-3521 GCA_964438265.1 uncultured Acetomicrobium sp.
CATAGGTGTCGTCGATGAGAAGCCTTCGCTCATCGAAAGTTATGTCCATTTCTTGAAAGGATTAACGGGTGAACGGAAACCCAAGTTGCACAAAGTAATCGTAGATTGTGCCCATGGTGCCACCACTGTTATAGCAAAAAGCGTCTTGGATGTATTGGGCGATGAAGTCTTTTTCGTAGGGACGGACCCTACTGGTGTGAACATCAATGAAGGTGTGGGTGTTATGCACATGGAGCACCTGAAAGGGTGGGTGCACAGGGAGGGTGCTGACTTAGGGATCGCCTTTGACGGCGATGGCGACAGGGTGCTTTTTGTCGATCGGAAGGGTCGAGTCTTAGACGGAGACATAGTATTATGGGTGCTCGCCCGATGGCTAAAGAAGGAAGGACGCTTGGGTTCGGGCGTCGTAGCTACCGTTATGAGCAATATGGCTTTGGAAGAGTTATTGGCCGAAGAGGGCATTCCCTGTTTCCGCGCCCCCGTCGGAGATCGTTACGTCTTCGAGATCATGGAGTGCGAGAAAGCCCTTTTGGGCGGTGAGCAATCTGGCCACATCATCGTGCGCGGCTATGGAGCGATCGGCGATGGCATAGGTACAGCCATGTTATTTTTAAGGGCGTGCGATTCGCTGGGCGAAGAGGTCGAGAGTTTGGCAGATCGCTTTCGTCGCTATCCTCAACTCTTGAAGAACGTCCGCGTATGCGATAAGCACTTTATCCTATCGCAAGATGTCGTACGTGATAAGATAAAAGAGGCGGAATCATTTCTCAAGGGCAAAGGGAGGATATTCGTCCGCCCTTCGGGAACGGAACCGATGGTACGCATACTCTTGGAGGCACGCGATCTGGACCTCACGTCGTTGGCCGATGAACTAGTTCGTTGTATTGAAGAAGTTGACGCTAAGTTGAACGCGAAATAACACCTTTTACAGAAGGAGGAACTCGGATGGGATCCATTACGAAATGTCTATTTCCCGCTGCTGGCTTGGGGACGCGTTTTTTACCAGCAACGAAGGAGATTCCGAAGGAGATGCTGCCTCTCATAGATCGCCCCATCATTCATTACGGCGTCGAGGAAGCTGTAAATTCTGGTTGTTCAGATGTTGTATTCGTGACAGGTCGTGGCAAACGAGCCATTGAAGATTATTTTGATAGATCAATAGAATTGGAAAATATACTCTTAGAGCGCGGCCAGAAGGAACTCTATGATATGGTTGTAGCTGTGAGTGAGATGGCGCGCTTCGCCTATGTTCGCCAGTCAGAACCTTTGGGTTTGGGACATGCAGTGCTCTGCGGGGAGCAATTTTGTGAGAGCGGGTTTTTTGGCGTTATCCTGCCTGATGATGTCATGATTGCGGATACACCTGTGTTGCGCCAACTTATAGAGCTTCACGAAAGGCTTGGTGGGTCGGTCGTTGCTTTGGAGGAAGTGGCGCCTGGAGAGGTATCTCGTTATGGCATAGCGAAAGTTGAGCCTCAAGAAGACGGAGTCTATCGTATCCTCGATCTCATTGAGAAGCCCTCCACCAATGAGGCTCCAAGCCGTTTGGCAGTGGTAGGTCGTTACTTGCTATCGCCCAGGATCTTTCACCACCTGCACAATCTTCATCCAGGCTCTGGTGGTGAATTACAGCTTACAGATGCCATAAAGTCGCTTCTCGGTGAGGAGGTAGTGTGGGGGTTACGGTATAATGGATTGCGCCTCGATTGCGGCACAAAGGAGGGGTGGTTTAAGGCCACAGTCACGATGGCGCTCGAGAACGGCACGCTGAGGGAGGCGCTGTTTTCTCTTTTGAGACAAAGGGGGTTGATGGACGTGTAGAAAAGAGATGGCGTAGGTTATTTATAGCGTTATGGTAAGCGCCTGGGCTGGCTCTTAACCAGCTGACGAGGTTGGGGGATAATCGAAATTATCGGCGGATGCCCCCATGGCTATGGAAGACAGGCCATTAAGCTGTCCTACAAAACCACGGAGCGATCTGAGGGACAAAGGGGACGGCAATTCTTCCGTGTGGTGAATTAGAAAGGATGAAAAATAGTTATGTGTGGGATTGTAGGCTACGTAGGCCATCGAAAGGCCTGCAGTGTGCTTTTAGATGGGCTTAAGCGACTCGAGTATAGAGGATACGATTCGGCTGGTCTGGCGGTTCGCGATGGCGAAGGGATCAAGGTCATAAAGGAAGTAGGCAAGGTCTCGGATCTTGAGCGCATCCTCGTCAGCCTTGACCTCGAGGGCCGTCAAGGGATCGGGCATACTCGTTGGGCTACCCATGGCGGCGTATCTGTGGTCAATGCGCATCCTCATGTGGACGGGATGGGGCGATTTGCCCTTGCGCATAACGGCATAGTAGAGAACTACCATGAGTTGAAAGAAACCCTTTTGGCTGATGGCGTCTCATTTAGTTCTGAGACCGATACAGAAGTGATAGTTCAACTGCTGTCCAAGCTCTACGATGGGGATATCCTCAGAGCGCTTACGGCTTTGCAGGCACGCCTTGAGGGATCTTATGCCCTTGCAATCATCGACAAGGAGGATTTTAACCACATTTACTGCCTCCGTAATGGCCCACCCCTGGTTTTGGGCTTGGGAGAAGGAGAATCGTTCTGTGCTTCTGACATCCCGGCGATCCTTCCGTATACGCGACGCGTCATTTACATGGACGATGGCGAGATCGCCAAGCTTTCTCCCCAAGGAATTGCTCTGTGGGATAAGTCAGGATCTTCTCTGCAAAAGAAGGCGTTTTTCGTGGATTGGGATGTATCTATGGTTGAAAAGGGCGGTTACCCTCACTTCATGCTCAAAGAGATCCACGAACAGGGAGGAGTGTGCCGCTCCACGTTGAAAGACAGGCTTAAAGACGGGAGAGTGAACCTTTCTGCCGAGATCTCTCTGGACGAGAAAGTTGCCAGCCGCTTCGAGGGGATTCATCTCGTAGCTTGTGGTACCTCCTACTATGCAGCTCTCGTGGCTGAAAGGGTTTTTGAGCGTTGGACCGATCTGGATTTGAAGGTAGACATCGCTTCAGAGTATCGCTATCGTCAAGGAAAGATCGGACCTGGCACGCTCGTCGTCTTCGTCTCCCAGTCCGGCGAAACGGCCGACACTATAGCTGCCGAAAGGAAAGCGCGGGAGATGGGAGCTTATTGTCTAGCCGTTACCAACGTGCGCGGCTCGACTTTGGCTCGCGATTGTGGCGACATCCTTCTCCTCAAGGCTGGTCCCGAGGTAGGCGTCGCTGCGACGAAGACATTTATGGGGCAAATCACAGCCTTGTATCTGTTGGCTATCTACATTGGGCGATTGAGGGGAACGCTCTCTGCTGAACAGGAGAGGGAACTGATAGACGAGCTCATTCAACTTCCTTATAAGATCGAAGCTGCTCTCGACAGAGAGCCCGTTGTAGAAGAGTTGGCCTCCAGATTCGTCCATAGCGATAATTTCCTCTTCTTGGGAAGGGGGATATCGTATCCAATAGCCATGGAGGGAGCGCTCAAGCTCAAAGAGATATCCTACGTTCATGC
>CAYTKB010000189.1:0-3497 GCA_964438265.1 uncultured Acetomicrobium sp.
AGGCGATAGAGATCGAAAGAGAGTTGGTTGCCTTAAGGCGCTGGAGGAAGGAAGCGGAGGAGAGGCTCCAAGGAATGGCTCCCGTTATCGATATGGCCAAGTTGCTCGAGCTTTATCCTTCTTGCGAGGAGGAGTGGGAGAGGGAACTCACCTCTCTCGACAAACGCATCGGGCGCTGCGAGCGATTGGAGCGCGTCTTGAATCGTTTTTGCGGCGGCAAAGGAGGGGGCGGCTTAGCGGAAGAGGTCGAAAGCACATGCTTCGAGCTCTGCTCTCTCATAGATCCGTCGAAGGACGGAGAACCCTCACGCCTTGCAGATTCTGCCATCGGTTGCCTGCGAAGGTTGTCGAGATTGGGGCAAGAAGAGGCGTTGAAGGAAAGCCTTTCAGAGCTCGAAGAAGAACGCGAAAGGCTTGAAGCCAAGCTCGGCCGCCTTAAAAAATGCATGCGTCTGGCCAAAGTAGAAAGCGCTGACGAGCTCATAGAACGCTGTGCTGAGGCCGAGCGGGAAATGAAAATGCTGATCGAGACCAGGGGAAAGTCGTCAGAGATGCAAGGGCTCCTAACGGAGGGGAAAAAGAGGGTCAAAGAGCTAGCCATGAGCTTGAGATCGATGCGCATCTCATCGGCTAAGTGCCTCGAGGAGAGAATCAATGCGGTGCTCGCCGAGCTCGGCATGGAAGGGTTTAGACTTATAGTGCAGATAAACGAACGGGACAAGGTTCGCTCCACTGGGGCCGAAGACGTCAATTTCCTGCTCGCCGTAAATGATGAGACGACAGAGCCGGTCAGCAAGTGCGCCTCTGGTGGTGAACTGAGTCGCCTGCTTTTGGCCTTAGAGATTGCGCTTCCCGATGACCAACTCCCCTCGATCCTCGTTTTCGACGAGGTCGAAGCCGGGCTGGGGGGCAGGGCTGCCTTGCTCGCCGGCTACAAGCTCAAAGAGCTCTCGAGGCGATGTCAGGTAATCCTCGTCACTCACGAAGCCACTATTGCCTCTATGGCGGATCAGCACATAGTGGTGCAAAAAGACCGCGATGAATCCGTCATAAAAGAGGTACACGGCGATCAGAGAGTCAGAGAGATAGCACGTATGCTGTCTGGCAACTACGAATCCGAAGAAGCCTTGGCGCATGCCGAACAGTTGCTTCGGATGGCCTCTCCCGCTGAGACCGGTGCCGTCTTTTGGCTTGGGAAAAACTATATATCGGAGACTTGAACGTCAGGATGAAGGAAAAATATTGGCATATGGGAGAAAGGATTCGCAAGGAGCGGCTCAAGTACGGTTTGAGCTTGAGCGATATGGCGTCCAAAATCGGCGTCTCTCCTTCGTTCTTGAGCCTTTTGGAAAACGACAAAGCTGTACCCTCTCTTAAGGTCTTGGACAAGATATCTTCTTTCTTTTCCGTGCCCTTGGCGGAGCTTTTGGCAGAGGAAGAAGAGCAGGAAGTCTTTTACTTCCCCAAGGGGCGGCAGATAGAAGCCCCTTGCGATTTTGGCATCACATCTCGTTTTCTATTGCCCAAGGATCGCATCTTTTTCATCGAGCCGTGCCTCTTAAACCTCGCCCCGGGCTCAAGGGATAAGGAGTTCCGCGAGCGCAACGGCTTAGAGTTTGCCCATGTCCTCAAAGGGAAAGTGGAGTTTCAGTTTGTGGGGCAGAAGCCGGTAACGTGTGGCGAAGGTGATTCTATATTGTACAGAGCTAACCTTTTGCATAGGCTTGCCAACCCCTCCGATCTTTCCGCCTTGGTGTTATTGGTGAACGTGCCTTCGGCTTAATCGTCGAGCGATGTGCGCTCTCGACGCTGTTAACATTGAACTTCGATCGTGATATGATTTCCCTTCGGGTTTGTCGGATGTGTCGAGGCCTATGTTTTTACACGATGTCGAATTAGCTTATATGAAGAGATGCGCGTATGAGCGAAAACGAAGACAGGGAGGCGGTGATTATGTTGTCTGTCGAAGAAGCGATTGAACTGTGGAAGTTCTGCGTCCCGGCTCTGTCGATCGTTACAGGGAAGGCGGAAGACCCTTATTTCAAAAAGGCTGAGCTCCCTTCCGTGGGCGAGGTGTATCATTGGTCGCTCTTCTACTCCGTCGTCAAGCCGGTCGATGTCGCCGCTTCGGTCTTCAGACTTGGAGGTGGGTTGCGCGTTCAATTAACATTTTCGGCGAAGGTCGCTGTTCCTTGCAGCAGGTGTTTGGAAGAAACCTCACTTGCAATTCAGGCCCAATTCAGTTATCTTTATTTTCTTCGAAGCGAGCAGGTCTCGAGTAAGGAAGACTTTCAGGTTCTGTTGGATTCGGATTGGTGGCCTGAGTCACTCGACCTAGCCCCACAGGTATGGGAGTCTTTTATCCTCTCTCTGCCTCCGAAGGTTTTATGTTCGCCCGACTGCAAGGGGTTGTGCCCTAACTGCGGACAGAACCTCAACGTTGGGACATGTTCCTGCAAAGAAGAAGAAGGGGATCCGAGGCTTGCTGCGCTCAAGCTTTACAAGGAGATGTTTTAATATTAAAAGGAATAGGAGGAATGGAAAGTGGCTCTCCCCAAGAGACATGTCTCTCACTCAAAGACGCACAGCCGTAAAGCTCAATGGCTTAGGGCAGTGAAGGCTCCTGCCGTTACCACTTGCACGCATTGCGGAGAAGTGATCCAATCGTATCAGGCTTGTCCTTCATGCGGATACTATCGCGGCAGGAAGGTTCTCCCGAAGGCGGAAGAAGGAGAAGAATAGATATGGATCTGGGGGCAGGGTTTTTCCGTGCCCCTTTTTCTTCGGTGGGTTGACCCAAGGCCCTCTTTGGCATATACTCTCGATCGTAGTTGCTGATATGACCAAGTTATAATAACTGGAGATGACGGAGGTGTCTCAAGGCGCGAAGAGAGACGCGGGAAGTCAGACATAACGAGCTTTTGCGCCTCTTGGAGGAAAATCCGCTATTGAGGGATGAAGACCTGGCCCAAAGGTTGAGCGTCAGTGTCAGCACTATACGTTTGGACAGAGCGCTCCTTGGGGTGCCTGAGTTGCGCGAGCGTATGCGGAAAGCGATAGAACAAGCGAGGAGCAGGTTGCGCTCGTTGAAACACGAAGAGGTGATGGGAGAACTATTGGCGCTCGAACCCAACGCATGGGCTATTTCGGTTATGGTCCCTACAAAAGAAATGGCCTTTCGACATACAGACATGGTAGCCGACCATCACATTTACTCTCAGGCCAGTTCACTTGCTGTCGCCGTTGTAGAAGCAGATCTCGTGGTGACCGGCGCTGCGCGAGTCCGTTTTAGGGCCCCTGTGCGAATAGGTGACAAGCTCATAGCCAGGGCCAAGGTCGGCACGCACAAGAGAAACAGCTATATCGTAAGCGTGAGGAGCAAGGTTGACGAGCGCGAAGTTTTTGTGGGCAAGTTCATCGTGGTAGTGCTGGACGGAGAGAAAAGCGCGTAAAAAGCGCAGAGTGGGGAGGATAGTTTTGCTGCTTGCACTCGATGC
>CAYTKB010000190.1:0-3482 GCA_964438265.1 uncultured Acetomicrobium sp.
CAGTCTACCGTGCCTACGGTTTTAAAAGGATGCTTAAGCTGTTCGCGATGGCATAATGGTTTACAAGAAGCACTCTGGTTTTCGGGCATTCGATTTTTAAAAGCTGCCTTTCGCTGTTAGGCTTTGTTTGGATGAAACAACGATGACTATCGCAAGCCTGATAGATATTATGGTCGCAGAACCTCCCACATCCGGGCCAATTCATCCGTTTCGCAGACGATCTCGGTAAAGTATCGTTCATCTCCGGCACCGCGAAGATAAACTCCGCTTCCCTCTAAGACGATACCAATCTGCTTTAAGTCACAAAGGCCATTGTTGCTAAAATACCCCTCCGCCGCGCGACAGGCATCTGGCGACAGGGTAGCAACAAGAGTCCCCGAGGAAATCATCCTCAAAGGATCGAAGTCGAAGGCCTGGGCAAAGCGGCGGACAACGAGCGGCACGGGGATCGAGCGTTCGTCGATATCTAGCTTAACCCCGGAGCAGGCTGCAATTTCAAGGAGGGTTTCGAGAATGCCACCCCTGGTAACATCATGCATGGCCGTTGCACCCAAATAGGCCAGGGCCAGGGCTTCCGGAACCACACTGACAGAAGAGAGAAGAGCCGTCGCTTCAGCGAGATCATGCTCGGACAGCCCCCTTCTCTGGGTCTCCGCGGCGAAATCTGACGCTAAGATGCCCGTTCCCTCTAGTCCTACTCCACGCGTTACATATACGAAATCTCCCGGCCTCGAACCACCTGTGGTCACAACGCGCTTCCCTTCGGCAGGCGCCAAGGCCGTGACCGCGACGAGGGGGCGTAGAAGACCGCTCGAATAGCCTGTGTGCCCTCCAATGATGGCCACACCGAGGCTTTCTGCCGCCCGGGCCGCATCTGACATAATCTGCTCAACCGCTCGGACGTCTTGGGCTGAGGGAACCAGGAGGAGAAGCTGTATCCATCTGGGCTTGATGCCGCCTGCCGCAATGTCGTTACAGGCAACGTGCACCGCCAGCCATCCGATACCCTTGACGGCTCCGACTATTGGATCCACGTGAGATAAGAGCATATCATTCCCTATGCGTGTCACGGCTACGTCTTCCCCGAAGGTCGATCCCAAGACAACGTCAGGATCTTTCCTTCCCTGAATAGTAAAAGGGTAAACATATCGTTTTAGGACATCAAGGGAAAATTTTGACACTTTTATCGTTCTCCTTCTTTCATGGCTCGGACATAATAGGTCCAGTCCTCATATCGAACTCGTCTGATCCTGCCTTCGGCGACGAGGCGGTCGATGGTTTTTTCGTCGGAGCCCTTGTGGCGCAGGACCTCCTCGACAGCGTCGCTGCGCATGGGGTGGACGGCGGTGATGTTGAGAATCTCTTCTGCGGGATCGTCGGTTACAACGAAGGCGTTGCCCTCGTAGCCTGTCAGCGTTTCTGTGTCGATTCCTTGCCCTGCAAATATTGCATAGGCAGCTGCGACTGTCTTGGCATCGGGCATATGAACCCACGAAGCGGTGGGAGGACGGGTGGGGATGGAAATGTAGGCCTTGCTGGGACTGAGGCTGGAGGAGATGAACTGGGCAACCTTTTCGAGTTCTGCCGGTCCGTCGTTAAGACTTTTCACAAGCATGGTCTCGCTGCAGAGCGTGCCTTTATAGAGATGGGCGAATTCCTCCATTCCGACAAGGATATCGTCATGATCAAGGGATGGGTGCGGGCGGTCGACCAGTTTCCAGAGGTCTTCCGAAAGGGCGTCAATTTTCAGGCTGACCCAATCCGCAACACATAGAGCCCTCCTCACGTCTGCCTTCGAGATGAGAGAGGCGTTGGAAATGACGGCTATGGGAATACCCGTTTCTTTCAACCTCGACAGCAATTCTTCAAGAGCGAGGTCGAGTGTGGGTTCGCCATCGGGAACGATTGTTAGATAATCGACCCGTTCTCCCGTTCCCGCAAGCTGCAAGAGCCTTTCTTTGACACGAGCAGCGAGTTCTTCAGGATCGCTATAACGCTGGCGCTGGGTCTCCATGTGCAGCGTCGGGCCGATCTGGCAATATACACATGTATAAGAACAGATCTTATAGGGAATGTTATTAATGCCGAGACTCGAGCCCAACCGACGAGATGGAACGGGACCGAATATGCTTATGACAAGCTCCCCTTTCAGATAACCTTTCTCATTTTAAAATAATACACCCTCTTATACGCCTTTGGCAATGTTGTCAAACCCCTATCTTCCTGTCGAAATATGGATGTATTTGCCCGTCCTCCACAAGCCTAAATATTGCACAATGGGCAGCTGCCGCCGTCACTTCCACTGCTGCCCGCTGCTTTGCGCAGCGACGGGCCTTCGAGAAGCATGACTACGCGACTGCGGCATTGGGGACATTTTACCTCCCTCAAGGACTCTTCATAAAACTCCTCACCGCAATTGAGGCACCGAAAACGCCTTTGGCTCATATCCTTCACCTCCGACAAAAAGTTATTTTCCTTACTGTGCTTCTTCAGATAGAACCTTCTCTGTCTTGCATGCGCCTAAAGTCTCTATACGTAGAGCGCCTTTGGGACAGATTGCCACACAGTCGAGGCACCCGTAACATTCTGGCGAAATGGGAAGACTTTCTTTCTTGCCTTGAGTCTGCAACGCCTGAGATTTCTCGATGAGCGGCACGAGGAGACGATCTGGGGCATCGCAGACGGAAGTGCAAATCCTACAACTTGCGCACTTCTCCGAATCCATCACTATAGGGCTTCTTTTTGTCAATGTGGCTGCTATCGTCCCTAACGTACCGCCCGGGCACAGGTGAGCGCAGAAAGTTCTGGGCTCAAATACGATTGCTAAGCCAGCCGCCAAAACCAGCATGACTTGGCAAAATCGCAGGAACAAAAAGCCGTGTTGGGCGTAGGAAGCATAAGCTACCGGCAGCCCCTTATGGATGTTGACGAGCCATACGATCCAAGTGAAATACCCGATTATCCCTGCTAAGAATACGCCTTGGAGAACTCTACCCTTGTTGAGCCATCTGGGAAAGGGCAGTAACCTCAAAGAAATCTTTGACCAAATTAGATCGATAAACCCGCCGTTAGGGCAGAGCAGACCGCACCATATCCTCCCATAGAATGCGGAAAGCAAACCACCCAAGGCTATCATCAAGACACAAAACCACCATTGTTTCAGCAGCAGCACAGCCACGACGAAGGCTACCATGAGCTGCACTTGCATCACGGATCGGATGCCCTTCCACGTTTTGGGGTCTATTTGTCCTTTTCCCTTCATCTACAAATCCTCCCGCTTTTGAGCGTGTTGCATTTCGACTTGAGCAACCTATTTTACTATACTTGGGTATGGTATATAAAGCCAGACAAACCAAATACCTACTTCTTCTCCCAAGCGCGCAATAAATCTACTTAACAGATTGACAATTCCAACTGCAAAAAAATTCAGTGCGAGATTTTTTTCGCCCTTATCACGACGAAAGACCCTTCGCCATAGCCTT
>CAYTKB010000191.1:0-3444 GCA_964438265.1 uncultured Acetomicrobium sp.
CATTCTCGTAAATATCTCGAGCGGTTTCCTCGAAGGCGTACCAACTCATCAAATATATGAGCCCAGCAGAATATAAGCGCTACTTATACGAGCTGCAAGATACCTTGAAAAGACTCTACGAAAAGAGCCCCTGGTGAATTTGCAGCTATAACTCTTCATATGTTTAGTCAAGGCGAGGAGGAAGGCTTAAATGAAAGAAAATCACCTCAAGCGATTGCTTAGGGAGAAGAAACCGTGCATAGGCGCGTGGCTTTCCATACCCAGCCCTTTTTCGGCTGAGCGCGTGGCCGGTTTGGGCTTCGACTGGCTCGTGGTGGATATGGAGCACAATCCCATCTCTATCGAAACCGCTGCGGCCATGTTCATGGCGATAAACACATCGAATTACACGGCACCCATGGTGAGGATACCGTGGAACAACGGCGAGCATATAAAGCGCGTCCTGGACGCAGGGGCTTGGGGTATCGTCGTGCCCATGGTGAATTCCAGGGCCGAAGCCGAAGAAGCGGTGGCTGCGGCTATGTATCCACCTAAGGGATATAGGAGTAACGGCGGCGGCAGGTACGAGGTGAGCTTTGGCGCCAGTAGGGCAGAGTACACGAGCAAGGCCAACGATGAGATCGTAATCGTCGTGCAGATCGAGCATATACAAGCTGTAGAGCGCGCAGAAGAGATATTGAGCGTGCCAGGCGTGGATGTAGGCTTCATAGGTCCCAACGATCTAATGTCGTCTATGGGCATGATAGGGAAAACAGACATAAACGACCCTAAAGTCGTCGAGGCCATTGATCACGTCTTGAAGTCAGCCGAAAAGTGCGGCGTCGCCGCAGGAATATCCCTTCAGAACGCCCAGGAGGTAAACGCCCGCCTCGGGCAAGGCTTCAGGTTCCTGCAGCTTTCGTCTGACATGAACGTAATGATGGCTGCCTTTAAGGTCGAGCTTTCGCGGGTAGAAAAAAGATGAAAAATAGATATCGGGGGTGAAGCCTTTGAAAAAGGCCGACAGAATCATCTCGCTTGTAATGCTGCTCTTCTGCATATGGGGTTACGTCCATTCCAGCAGCTTCACCGAGGATGCGCGCGTGTTCCCACAAGCCCTTATGATCATCTGGGGTGTCCTCTCCGCAGGTCTTTTCCTTTCCACGTTTAGGGGGAAAGAGGAGAGAGAAAAAACCCTTGCGGAGGGCGAGGTGAGCTATGGTAGGATGTTCGTTGCCGCCGTTTTGTGCGTCATTTACATCTGGTCAATCAACCTCCTCGGCTTCTTCGTGGCGACGCCGTTGTTTTTCGCCCTCACCATGGTAGCCTTGGGGCAAAGTTCGGTTAAAATGATCGCCTTGGCCACAGCTATCGTGACGGTAGCTTCTTTCGTAATCTTTAGGTTAATACTCTATGTGCCATTTCCCGAGGGTGCGCTATTTTCTTGAAAAAGTGGAGGGATAGACGATGGGCATATTTTCTCACATATTAGATGCGATACCGATTTTATTCCAGTGGCATAATATCCTCGCCATGATCGTGGGCACCGCAGCGGGAATTGCCATCGGCGCGCTCCCCGGCCTATCTGCAGCCATGGGCGTGGCGCTCTTGGTGCCGTATACGTTCGTTATGCCGCCGGAGACGGGGCTCGTGATGCTCGCCGGGATTTATAACGGTGCCATTTATGGCGGTTCTATATCGGCAATATTGCTGCGCGTCCCAGGCACACCTGCTGCTATAGCCACAACCTTGGATGGCTATCCGCTTACCTGTAAGGGTCGAGCTGATGAGGCGCTGCAGCTCGCTGTCAGCTCGTCGTTCATAGGTGGAGTTTTCAGTGCCTTCGCCCTCCTGCTTTTGGCTCCACCGCTCGCAGAGGTAGCTCTTAGCTTCGGCCCACCTGAATATTTCTGGCTTGCAGTATTGGGGCTGACGATCGTGGCCTCTCTTTCCAGCGGTTCTGTAATGAAGGGCTTCATAACCGCATGCTTCGGGCTTTTCTTGGGAGTAGTGGGGTTGGATCCAATAACGGCGCGGGAGCGCTTTACCTTCGGCCAGGTGGGATTGTTGGGAGGAATCGATGTAGTCTCGGCGCTTATAGGGCTCTATTCCATACCCCAGGTGTTGCGCCTCGCCAGGGCGAAAACGAAGATCGGAGAGCTCACCGAAGGTGCCCTGGCAAAAATTAAGCGGCGGATGTTCGAGGACATAGGTAAGTATTGGAAGACGGTCGCTCGCTCCTCGCTCCTCGGGGTGATAATAGGTATGATACCGGCGGCTGGGGCGAACATAGCTTCGATCGTCGGTTATAACGAAGCCAAACGCGCCTCAAAGTATCCCGAACGCTTCGGCACGGGCTATGGCGAGGGTGTCGTGGCGTCCGAGACGGCCAACAATGCCGTAACCGGCGGATCCTTGGTGCCCCTGCTCACGCTCGGCATACCGGGGAACGCCGTAGCCGCCGTCATAGTGGGCGGCCTGTTGATCCATGGCCTCGTCGTTGGGCCTGAGCTATTTACAAAGAGCGCTGACATTGTATACACCTTTATGCTTGGGATGTTGTTTACGAACGTGATCATGCTCTTCATGGGCTTTTACGGAGCCAGGCGGGTTTTTCTCAACGTCACCAAGATTCCCAACAGCATATTGGCGCCAGCCATAGTGGTGCTCTGTGTAATAGGGTCGTATTCTCTCAGGAACAATATGTTCGACGTCTGGGTTATGTTGATCCTCGGGTTCATCGGCTACGTCTTGGAAGAAAACGGATATCCTCTCGCCCCGGCGGTGCTCGCCGTTATATTGGGTCCAATGGCTGAGGCGAACTTGCGTAGATCTATAATGATGGGACGAGGCAGTATAGTGCCAATCTTTACGCGTCCCATCTGCATCGTCATAATAGTCCTCTGTGTCCTTTCGCTTCTGACCCCCTACCTACAGGCGAGGAAGAAAAAGAGGAGTGGCGATGCGCAAGCTTCCTAACTTATCCTTTACGGCAACCCTTTAAGGATATTGCGCCGAAACAGTAGAAGCGACAACGCTCTCGACCATCGGCTTCTCCCGTAATGGGGTGGCTTTGGCGGGAGCGTTGACTATTTAATAAAAAGGGATGGTGGGCGTTGATGGCTTCAGAGGCTCCATATTTAGCTTCCTTTAAGGGGTTGAAGACACTTGCTCGGGATATATTCAGAGGATCTGGGCTTCCACCAGATGACGCCGAGCTGGTGGCTGATGCCCTTGCTACAGCCGACCTTCGAGGGACAAACTCTCACGGCATGATAAGGCTTCCCTTTTACGTGAAGCGGCTGCTTGACGGGGGCACAAAGGCCAAGCCCGATATAAGGGTGCTGGCGGAAGGCCCATCCTATGCCCTTGTGGATGGCGACAACGGCATGGGGCAGGTGGTGGCGGCCTATTCCATGCGCATGGCCATAGGGAAGGCTAAGGCATCAGGGACGGGTTTTGTAA
>CAYTKB010000192.1:0-3432 GCA_964438265.1 uncultured Acetomicrobium sp.
GGTCTGAGCTGCCAGATATATAGCGAAGTTAGCGCTGAAGTAGCCAGCGCTGCTTTCAAAGATCCCCGGAATTTTAGCAGAAAACTCTTCCCTCGTCGCCAAAAATAGGACGAGCCAGATGAAATACAGTAGCAATATGGGGCCTGCCCAGTCTGCCACCGCTCCGATACCCTTCAACCCATGCCTCATGACCAATATGAACGAGAGGACGTACAGTGCACAGGCTATGGGTATCCAGCGGATAGCAGTCATTACAAGCTCGTCGGAAGGGACGCCCAAAGCCATCAGCAATATCATCATCAGCGCAAGAGAGCCGGCATATATCTCTATGCCAAACCATATGGTGCCGGAAATCCCTCTCAACACCAGAGGCACATGAGCACCCTTGAAGCCAAAGGACTCTCTGAGCTGCACAGGATACGTGATGCCATACTTGACCCCCGCTACGCCTATGAGCCAAGCGAGGATTATGGCAAACAAATTGCCCAAAAAGGCTCCCACACCAGTTTGGATGATATCAAGTCCGAGGCTTTTCCCCATGGGTCCAAGAAAGAAGAGTGGTATATTTGCACTCAAGCTGAACATCATGAAGGAGAAGGTGCGCGTACCGTAATGCCTTTGGCTCGGCGGAATCGGCATCAGGTCGGGGTTCTCTTTGTAACCCTTAGGGACTACGTTAAACTCTTCCACCATATCTCTCCACGCCCCCTTTTCACTAGTGATAGTCCAGGGTTAGCTAGCTATTTTTATAATATATCACCCCCTCACCTCGTGCATGCCTAGTTTTCAGCCCAAATACATTTCCGCGAAGCGTTCGGCCGCCTTCTCGAACGCTTCCATCGGCATGCGCACTATACCGGCTCCAACCTGCCCGACGCCCGGCCGCTTACAAGCCACTCCGGTATCGAGGATGGGAGTCGTACCGGTCTCCACCACTTTGAGAATGTCTATGCCCGTGGGCGTGCCGCGGAAATTGAGGTAGGGTATCGTATAGACGTTGTTCTCCCCTATCGTTATCTCGTACATCTCCATGGTATAGTTGACGCCGTCCTGGGGCGAGCCGCCTATAAACTGCACTATAGCCGGAGCAGCAGCCAGAGCGAACCCTCCCACGCCCAGCGTCTCCATGATCGCGCTGTCGCCTATGTCCGGATTTACGTCATCTTTTGTAAACCCTGGGAAGAGGAGCACCTCGGGAATAGCCGCCGGAGCAGTGAACCAGTCGTCTCCAAGGCCAGATACCTTGATGCCGAATTCCGTGCCGTTCCGCGACATTATCGTCACCATGCTCGAACCCTCAACGCCATGAGCTGGTTCGAGAGACGCCTTGGCCGCAGCCATAGCCAAATTCACGAAGAAGATGTCGCTTTTGTCCAAAAAGCGCACCACATCCGCCACATCTTTGACAACGGGTGCAGCTTCTATCATGTGCGGCGCGAGCATCCTCACGAACAGAGACGTAGCAGCTTTGTTGCGATTGTGCAGCTCGTCCCCCATGTGCAACGCTTGCGCGATGATGAACTTCAGGTCTATTCCTCCGTCGGACGCAGCGTGCCTGATGCCAGCCTGCATCGCCGGATACATCACCCTCTTTATCCAGCGAAGGCGCTCTATGACCTCCTCGCTGTAGGCGCCCATGCGCATGACTTTACCTAAGCCCTCGTTTATGTTCGTGTAGGACTTGTTGCCGAAGGCCTTGTTCTCCACGACAAATACCGGCATGCTCGGCGTTATAACGCCGGCCATAGGCCCAACGGCATGATGGTGGTGATTCGGTTCAAAAGCGACTTCGCCGCTTGCGGCAAGCTTTTCCGCTTCCTCGGGCGTCTTGGCCCATCCTTCAAAGAGTATGCCGGCGATGACGGCTCCCCGCATGGGACCGGACATGTCTTCCCACTTGATGGGCGGACCGGCGTGCAGGAAGGTCCTCTCGTTGAGCCCAGGAATTGTGTCCTTGGCTATGCCCATATCCACTAAAACTGGCTGAGCGCTGAGCAGCCTGTTCAGCGCTTCCTGGTTAGCTTTCTCTAAATCGATCAAAACTCACGCACCTCCCCTTACGTGGCGGCCGGGCTTAAATCGAGACTTCCCCGGCTTCATCACGTCATATACTTTCAAGTTCCTATCCTCAAGGTGATCGAAAGATTGTAGAGTCGTCATGCCGCCGTATACGTATTTCAACGCGTCTTCCTTCAACGTGGCGTAGACCACCTCTTCGGCACACCGCCCCTGGGCGAGCTTCCAGCCGTTCGGGGCTATGATCATGCTGTGGCCGAAGTAATAATTGCCGCCGCCATCGCCGCCCACGGCGTTCACCGCAACGACGTATACGTGGTTGTCATATGCCCTGGCGAAGCTGGTGGCCCACCAATGCTCATACGTGCGGAGCAACGCCGAAGGCCGCACTATGATTTCCGCACCCTTCAGGGCCAGCGTCGTGGAAAGGTCTGGGAAGTCGCCGTCGTAGCAGATGATCATCCCCAAGGTGCAAAGGTCTGTCTCGAAGACATCAGCGCGATCGCCCGGCGTGGTCCACCCCCCGAACTCTACCAACTCCCCCGGGAACGGGTGGGTCTTCCTATAAGTGCCGACGATGTCGCCATTTCTACCTATCAAGATGGCGCTGTTGTAGACTACGCCCCTATCTTTACCGCGCTCATAGGTGGGCCATACAATGTAAATGCGGTATTTGGCCGCGGCCTCCTGGATCCTCTCCGTGGCCTTACCGGGAACAAAATCGACCAAATCCCACAGTTCTTCCTTCGAAAGCCCCGTATCGAAGCCTGTGGTCGCCGTCTCGGGAAAAACGACCAGCTCGGCGCCCACCTCAATGGCCTTGGGCAGAGCCTTCAAAGCCTTCTCTATGTTCGCATCGACATCTCCAGGCACAGGAGCAAGCTGGACGCCTGCCACAACAAACTCTCTCATTAAACCCCCTCCAAACGCTTCGCCATCTGGCAAAAGGGGGAGGAAACGATTATCTCCTCCCCCTTTATCTATCGCCTTATCTGTCCAAGAACGCTACCATCCTGCAGAAGGCAGCCTCTCCTCCCTCGAACTTCCACGGGAAGCAGCCGATGGTTAGCCTCTTGTTCTGGATCTCCGGCGCATCCATATCGTCTCCGCCCAGGTTTTCCGCATGGATGCAATTGTGGCGGAACAGGGCATTGTGGGTGAGCTGATAGTGATCTTCAGGGAACAGCTTCTCAACGCCTTCCTTGCCGCCGAACTTCTGTTCGCAGATCTTGCGAACCTTGTCGCATTGGCCAAACGTCCCCTTACCCAAGAACCTCCCTATGGGCAAGTTCATCGGGTGATCAGTTGATACCGCATCTACGCACCATAGACGTATCTTCTTGTCCAGCAGCCACTTCACCATATCAGGATGTGCGCCAGGATGCCTCAAAATGTAGCGCTCCTCGTCCGGCTCGG
>CAYTKB010000193.1:0-3391 GCA_964438265.1 uncultured Acetomicrobium sp.
GGGCTGGGATGGGCTTGTCAAACATCAAGCGCAACTCCGACGAGCTTGAAATAGAGACGGAGGTAGGCAAGGGGACTAAATTAGTATCTATTATCTACATAAAGTAATAGAGAGGTGACAGTTTTGGCCCATGGAATAAGGGTTTTGGAAGATTCATGCCGCGGTTGCGTAAACTGCATAAAATCGTGCCCTACCGAAGCGATGAGGGTGATACATGGAAGAGCTCATATCATCGAGGAGTTGTGCATAGCTTGCGGAGAGTGCCTGCGCAACTGTCGTCATCGTGCGCTGCAATTAGCTGAGGATCCATGGGAGGGCATATTTAATAATAAAGACACGGTTGCGTTGATGGTCGATCCGAGCCTATGTACTCAGTTTTTGTGGCCTCCCAGCCCAGATTTTCTCATAGGTCCTTTGAGAGACATAGGGTTAGAACCCATCTCTGGAGTAAACTCCGAAGCTTTCGATTTGGCAGCGCTTGCGGTATCTCGCGCTATCGAATCTGCGGATTCAAAGGACATGCCCTTGATATCCACGTATTGCCCGGCAGTTGTTCGTCTTGTTCAGATTCGTTTTCCCGAACTATTGAAACATCTCGTCCCAGTTGAGTCACCGCTGGAGTTTGGAATAGATTTGTGGCGAATTCGAACTCAGCAAAAGGAATCGGTAGCTTTGGCTGCTTCATGCCCTGCCAGGATAGCCATGGTGCACGATCCGGTCGGCCGCGAAGTCAGTTCGGCGGAGTGGGCTATTTCTGTAGCTCGGTTGGTCAAGGAGATAAGAAGCCGTGGTTATGCCAAAGCCGAATTTAAGGCTCCAGCAGAGGGGGAGCGTTGGGTCCAGTGGGGCATGCTCGGCGGGGAGACGCTTCACGTAGCATCTTTTATGAATCGTGACTTGAATGCCATTGCCGTATCTGGGATAAGAAACGTCTTCGATCTTCTCCAGGAAGTCGAATTGGGATTGCATGCGGAGGTCGAGTTTGTAGAGGCACGGATCTGCGACACCGGTTGCATAGGTGGAATAGGCAACGCCGAATCGCGTTTCCTGAGCCAGCGCAAAATTAAGTCACAGAAAGTCCGATGGGACAGGACTGCCAGTGAAATTGAGGTACTAGAGAAGTTGTATCGGGCGCGGATCTGGGAGCTGCAGAGGACAATAGAGCCGATCGACCGCCTGCCCTTAGGTGAAGAAATTTCTCAAGCCATGGAAAAGCTGAAGGAAATGAACGCCGTTTATGCGGAGTTGCCGCATATCGACTGTGGCGCTTGTGGGCGTCCTTCCTGTAGGGCCATGGCCGAGGATATCGTTCGCGGTCGAGGCGAAGTGGAAGATTGTATATTTAAGCTCAGGAAGCGAATCTCTGGATTGGCGGAGGAGCTGCTTCTCTTGTCACGCAGGCTCGTGCACACCGTGGTGGAGGATAAACATTGAAGATATCGGAAGTCTTTCGTAGCCTTGACCTCGAAATTCACGTCGAAGGGGATTTGGAAAGAGCGTTATCCGGGGGGGTAGTGGGAGATCTTCTGAGCTTCGTGATGAAGGTCGCCAGCGAGGGGAACGGGTGGATCACAGTCCAAAACCACGTTAACGTAGCCGCTGTGGCCGTCTTGAAAGAGATCCCCTTTATCCTGTTAGCTTCTGGTCGTGCGCCCTCGCCTGAGTTGGTGGATAGGTGTCGCCAAGAGGGGATAACGCTGGCCACATCAACCCTGGATGCCTACCCTTTGTGCGGAAAACTCTACGAGCTCGGGCTTAAAAATTGACCAGATGCATCCCTTATGGGTAGATCTTCACATTCATACTGTCCTTTCGCCCTGTGCTGAGCTTGAAATGGGTGCGCCCGATATAATCGAGCATTGTCGGCAGGAAGAAATAGATCTTATAGCCATAACCGATCACAATTCGGCGAGGAATGCGAAGGCCCTCATTGAGGCTGGAAAGATGGCAGGCATAACGGTGCTTCCGGGTGTGGAGGTGCAGTCGAGGGAAGACATCCATGTGGTCTGCGTTTTTCCTGAAATCGAAAAGGCTCTCTCTTTTGGGGAATGGGTGTGGGGATTGCTCCCCAAAATTCCGAACAGGCCCGATATCTTTGGGATGCAGTTAGTTATAGATGTACAAAACAACATTGTAGATGAAGTAGAAATTTTGTTGGTTCAAGGTGTCGAAGCTGCGGTAGATGAGATTATCCGCAAAGGACATTCGATGGGAGGGTTGGTGGTTTTGCCTCATCTCGATCGTCCTTCTTTTTCTTATACTGCTGTGTTGGGCACCCTGCCCGAAGATATAGAGGCGGACGCCCTGGAGCTGTCGTGCCATTTGAGCAAAGGGGAGGCAGAGGCTTGGAAGAAAAAACTTCCGAATCTTCCCATAATTAGGTCTTCTGACGCACATCGCCTCTGCGACATAAAAAGGAAGTGCGCAACACCGATATTGGCGGATGCGCCGACGTTCGACGAGTTGTGGTCGGCTCTAAACGGAGAGAGGGGGCGTGCAGTGTTATGGCCCTGGGCCCTTGACATTGATTTGAGAATATGATATCAATCACAATTCGGAGGCATTTGTTTGCAATAGACGCAAATTTTCGATCTTCATGAGCTAATTTTTAAGGACGGTGAAAATCGTGGTGGCCCCGATAGTAAAAGAAGCGGATGTGGTGGAGCGGACCAGGAAGATTATAGCCCCCTGGAAGGGGAGCAAAGGGGGAATAATCCCAATCCTCCAGGAGCTACAGAAAGAGTTCGGCTATCTGCCGAAAGAGGCGCTGGACGTTATGTCGCGAGAGCTCAAAGTTCCAAAGGCTGAACTTTATGGTATAGCAACATTTTACGCGCAGTTTCATTTAACGCCGAGAGGGCGCCATGTTGTGAGGGTGTGCAGAGGCACCGCTTGTCATGTGCGTGGCAGTCTTAAAATTTTAGAGCGGGTTAAGGAAATATTGGGCGTCGATGAAAATGAGACCACTAAAGACCTGCGCTTCACATTAGAGCCTGTCGCCTGTTTGGGAGCGTGTGGACTGGCCCCAGTTATGATGGTCGATGATGAGACCCATGGACGCATGACCCCGGACAAAGTGAGTGCCGTGCTCGACAGGTATCAGTAGAAATAGAAAGCTGCCTTTGATGTTGGAGGATCTCTCGCACAGCATCCTGGACATCGCCGAAAACGCCGTCAATGCTGAAGCTACGAAGATCGTCATTGAAATTGTGGAGAAGCTCGATGAAAACAAAATCACGGTGACAGTTTCGGATAACGGGAAGGGAATGGACGAAGATCTGCTGAGCAGAGTCTCTGACCCCTTCGTCACGAGCCGAAAGACGAGACGCGTAGGTTTGGGCATTCCCTTTTTAAGGCAGGCAGCCGAAGGGTGTGGCGGCTTCTTTGAGAT
>CAYTKB010000194.1:0-3383 GCA_964438265.1 uncultured Acetomicrobium sp.
CGAGCTCCCCCCTCAGGCAGTTGCGGGGCGCGGGGTGAAGTCCTTTCTCTTCAGGCTGGCCAAGCGGTTGACCAGGAGCAGGTGAAATGGCGATCGATGCGGCATCGCAGTTGAGGGTGGGAGCGCGAGCCGATATTCATATCGATGCCGGGCTCTATAAGGGGCATTACCCTTCGCGCCTCGAAGATATAGAGGGCGAGCTTTTGGCGCTATCTCACCCTCTATTGCGCGGCGCGCTTCTGCCCGTGTACAGAGATATGCAGTTCGAGGTGATGTTCGAAGACGAGCGCTCTCCTATATTGATGCGGGCGAGCGCTGTGCGGAGCGATCTCGCGTCTTCTGTTCCTCTCCTCTGGGTTCGCCCTATAGGGGAGCTCCTTCGCGTTCAGAGGAGGCGGTTCCTCCGCGTTCCCTGTCTCCTTAAGGGCGCATTTTTCTCCTTGGACGTCGAAGCGCGGTCTCCCATGCGTGGAGAGTGGCGGGAGTGCGACGTCCTCGATATCAGCTTGGGAGGGGCCAAGTTACGATCGTCGGATATGAGAGGGTTGGCGGCAGGGGATAGGGTGCTTCTCTCTCTGGCTATCGAGGGCAGCCCTTTTATGTTTGTGGCCAAAATCGTGAGGCTTCAGGAGAGTCCAGATGGGCTTAAAGAGATTGCCGTCGAGTTTGAATCGCTCTTTCCCTTGGCGGAAACGGCGTTGATCAGGTTCATCAGAAAGCAGGAGTTATCCCGATGAAAAAAGTTCGCGTTTTAGTTGTTGACGATTCCGCATTCATGCGCAAACTCATCTCCGATATCCTTGAAGAGGATCCTCGCCTGGAGGTAGTCGGCAGGGCCAGGGACGGCATCGAAGCGCTCAAACTGCTTGGAGAGCTCAAACCCGATGTGGTCACGTTGGACGTCGAGATGCCCAAAAAGGACGGCCTTGCCACGCTTGAGGATATCATGGCCCTTCGTCCGACGCCGGTCGTCATGGTGAGCAGCCTTACGAGAGAAGGCGCAGAGATCACAATTAAGGCTTTGGCTGCAGGGGCTGTGGACTTCGTGGCCAAGCCGTCGGGCACGATCTCTTTGGACATGGCCAAGGTGGGGGACGAGCTTCGGAACAAGGTTTTGACTGCTTCAGGCGTGAACATCGCGCTGCTTTCGCATCGCCGCGCGCCACTTTCGTTGAAAGAAGCACCACAACTGATTGAGCTTCGTGGCGAGCCTCCGGAGATCGTAGCGGTTGCGGCTTCTACGGGGGGCCGAAAGCGCTCCAGGAGCTCCTGACCAGACTGCCTCATGACCTTCCGGTTTCCATAGTCATTGCGCAGCACATGCCTCCAGGGTTCACCGCTTCTTTGGCTAAGCGCCTTGATGAGATATCTGCATTGCACGTTGTGGAAGGACAAGACGGGTTAGAACTTATGCCGGGCGTAGTCGCCATAGCTCCTGGGGGCAAGCACATGTTGGTGGAGAAAAAAGACAGCCGATTCATCTGCAGACTTTCCGATGCTCCCCCGTTGCACTCTGTCAAACCGGCGGCCGATCTGTTATTCTTAAGTGTGGCAGATGCCGCTGGAGCGAAAGCGGTGGGGATAATATTGACCGGCATGGGAAGAGATGGCACAGAAGGGGCCAGGGCTATTCGCTCAAAAGGGGGTTTTGTCTTGGCGGAGTCACCCGAAACGTGCGTCGTATATGGAATGCCTAAATCTGCGGTCGAGGCGGGCACAGTGAACGAGTCGTTGCCGCTTTATAGAATTCCCGAGAGAGTAAAATTGTTGGCAAAGATGCGGAAGGGAGAATGAGGCGATGGATCTGGATATGAAGGAATACTTGAATGCCTTTCTCGATGAATCCTCCGAACAGCTCGAGCTGCTCGGGGACCTGCTTTTAAGCCTTGAGTCGAATCCCGAACAGCCTGAGGTAGTGAACGAGATCTTCAGGGTAGCCCATACGTTGAAGGGAATGGCGGGAGCGATGGGTTTCGATGGCATGGCGAGCCTGACCCACGCCATGGAGGACCTCCTTGACCTCATGCGCAAGGGCGAGCTTCCCATCGCCGGTGACGACATATCGCTCCTCTTTCGATGTCTCGATGCACTTCAGGTCATGATCGATCAGATTCGCAAAGGCGGCCGCGACGGCGATATTGACGTGGAAGAGCCTTTGAAGGCCTTGAAGGCAAAGGTAGAAGTTGTAAATCATCGTGAAGCTACGAAATCTCAAACGCCCGCTGGCCTTACCTTTCAGGAAGTGGAATGGGTGAAGAAAGCGCAAGACCAGGGGATGAAAGTGTATCATCTGACGGTTCACCTCGATCCCCAATGCCTCTTGAAGTCCGCCAGGGCTTATCTCGTGGTGTCGCGCCTCGAGGGGATGGGCGAAATCATAAAAACTGTCCCTCCCGTTGAGGAGCTTGAGAAGGAAGGTTTTGATTACGCCTTTGAGGTTTATCTGGCCACGAAAGAAGAACAGGAGACAACGCGGCATACGGTGATGTCTATCTCTGAAATCGCAAACGTAGAGATAAAGGAACTGACATCTGAGAACGAGCACGTGGCTGAGGAGTTACAAAAGACGGATGAGGCGCGAAAGGTGGAGGAAGTCGCAGAGGAGGCTTCATCCCCCGAACCGTCTTTCCAAGGAATGCGCAAGATGACCGGGACGATAAGGGTCGATATTAACCGCCTGGATAAGCTGATGAACCTGGTGGGGGAGCTGGTAATAGGGAGGGCGCGGATAGAGCGCCTGGCCCAAGAGGCAGGGTTAAAGGCCTTTGAAGAGCCCTTAGCACATTTAGGACGCATATCCGGGGAGATTCAAGAGCTGGTGACCAAGCTGCGCATGGTCCCCATATCATACGTCTTCGATCGTTTCCCTCGCCTGGTAAGGGATCTCTGCAAGAGCCTCGGCAAAGAAGCGCGCCTGGTGATAGAAGGAAAGGAAACCGAGCTGGACCGCACGGTCGTCGATGAGATAGGGGAATCGCTGGTCCATTTGATCCGCAATGCTTTAGATCACGGAATTGAAACGCCCGAAGAGCGAGAGGCGAAAGGGAAGAGGCGCGAGGGCACTGTCCGCATAGCTGCATACCAGGAGGGAAACAGCGTTATAGTGGAAGTCGCAGACGACGGTCGCGGCATAGATGCCAACGTCGTGAGAAGGAAAGCCGTCGAAAAGGGTCTTTACTCCGCCGAGGAGGCGCAGGCGCTTTCCGATGAGGACGCCATTAAGCTCGTTTTCTTGCCGGGCTTCAGCACTGCCGATAAGGTATCCGATCTCTCAGGGCGAGGCGTCGGCATGGATGTCGTAAAGAGCAAAGTGGAATCGCTCGGCGGACAATTCGCGGTGCACTCCAAGTTGGATCGAGGCACGCGAGTCGTCATCCGCCTAC
>CAYTKB010000195.1:0-3330 GCA_964438265.1 uncultured Acetomicrobium sp.
TCTTCCGCGCCGAGCAAGTGAAGGTGCCAGTCGTAGTGAACGGGAAGCGTTTTTCTTTCTCAGAGGAAGCGGTGTTGGATGTCCTGCACGAGGCTTCACCACGGCTGGTGCTGCTGGATTCTCCCCATAACCCCACAGGCATGCTCCTAAGGCCGGATTTTCTCCTTAAAGTGATAGAGCACTCTCCCGGGATATGCCTGATAGACGAAGCATATGCCGAATTTTCAAGGACTTCCATCCTGGAGTCGATCAAAGGAGATCTTCCAAGAGAAGTCGCAGTCTTGAGAACTATGTCAAAGGCCTGGGGTCTGGCCGGCATGCGCGTTGGATACACCATGTGCGGCAAACGTGTCTCCCAAATCCTCAACGAGACGCGCAGCCCCTTCAACGTCAACGTGATGAGCCAAGATATAGCCAAGCTAATGCTAGCCTACCGGGAATGGATGGAAGGCAGGGTTTACGCCATATCTTACATTCGCGACCGCTTCGTCGAAGAGGTAAACCGCATCGCCGGCTGGCAAGCCTTCGAGAGCGCGTCGAACTTTGTAGCTGTGCGCGCACCGCTACAAAGACAGCAGCTCGAAGAGTTCTTGTTGCAACAGGGGATCCATGTCAAATTCATATCCGTACCGTGGGAAGGCACATGGATGCGCGTCACCGTGGGGAAAGAGAGCGAAATGCAGCTTCTAATCTCGGCCTTTTGCGACCTTACTCAACAGGCTGAGGGATTTCCGAGTTCCAGAGTTACAGTTTAATCCTCTTCTCCGAAGTGGAAATATTTGGTTCTGCTTCTGTAGTCTTGAAATATGAAAAGGCACATGTTATAATAATGCGCGTTGCGTGAAAAGCATGTGACATCTCACAAAGATAAGGAGGCGATTTGGTTATGTCGGAAAAATGGAAAGATTCTCTCACAGATCAGCTCTGTAAGGCTATCCTCTCACTAAAGACCGTGGAGGAAGTCTACAACTTCCTCGAGGATATAGCCACCATAGGCGAGATCAGAGCATTGGCTCAGCGCCTCGAAGTGGCTAAGCTACTGAGCGAAGGTTTAACATACCCACAGATAGCCCAACAGACCGGCGCAAGCACTGCCACCATCAGCAGGGTCAAGAAGTTCCTTGAGTATGGAGCAGACGGTTACAGGTTGGTTCTCGAGCGGCTAAAAGAGCAGGGAGCCTGAGAGCAGGGACGCTTTGCGGCGCTTAGTCGCAGCTTGAGAAAAAGGAGGGGGCTCGTTGGCCCCCTCCTTTTTGCGTTTTTTCGGCAAAGCCGCAGCATGAGATGATGGGGCAGGATGGGCATGCAGGCTTGCGCGCCGTGCATATATGGCGTCCGTGCTCTATGATGTTGAGGTGGGCACCATAATACCGTTCTTGGGGTATGACCGCCTCCATGATCGACTGAATGTCTTCGGGCGTCGCGCTCCAAGGAGTCCAACCTATCCTTTTGCAGACCCTCGTAATGTGCGTATCCACGGGAAAGGCAGGCTGGCCCAGCTCGAAGAGGAGGACGCACGCCGCTGTCTTCGGCCCTACGCCTGGAAGGCTTAAGAGGAAGGCCTTCGCTTTGTCTTTATCCCAAGACTTCATACCTTTAAGCGAATATTCTCCAAAGCGTTCTTTTATCCCCTTAAGCGCCTGATTTATATAGCGGGCCTTGACCTCGCCTAGCCCTGCTGCTCGTATGGTCGAAGCCAACTCTTCGATGCTCGAGGCCGCTGTTTCTTCCCAAGACGAAAAACGCGATTTGAGCTGGGCGAAGGCGCGATCGCGGTTTTTATCGTTCGTATTTTGCGATAGTATCGTGACTATCAGCCCGTCCAATGGGTCCTCGTGAGCCTTCACTGGAGAGAGTTTTTCCATCCTCCACGTTTCCTCCAGCACGTCGAGGACCCACAGAACGTCCGATTGCTCAGGCATAGCCAAGGCCATCGGACGAACGGCGGCGTGTGAGATGCCCGCCTGACAGACTTTAACTGTTTCCTTCGTCTTCACTTTTCTTTGGTTCCTCCCCGAGCTCTTTTTTGAGCTTGGCAGATCTTTCCATGAAAGTCCTCAGCTTCTGCTTCGCCCGAGCATGAACCGTGCCTTCTGGGAAATTGCCAGCCTCATCCATCTTGCCGGCGGGAATGCCCGTCAGTATCTCGATGCCTTCATCCACATGTCTGATAGCCCATATGTGAAATTTGCCCTCTTGCACAGCTTGCATGACCTCATGGTCCAACATGAGGTGCACCACATTGCTTTCGGGTATCATTACACCCTGATCCCCCGTCAAGCCCTGGACTTTGCAGTACTTGAAGAAACCTTCGATTTTTTCGTTGACGCCGCCGATGGGCTGCGCATTTCCGAACTGATCAACCGAACCTGTAACGCCTATGCTCTGTCTCAGCGGCAAATCCGAAAGGGCGGATACGAGACAATAGAGCTCTGTAGAAGAGGCGCTGTCTCCCTCTATGCCACCATAGACCTGCTCGAAGGCCAAGTGAGCCGAAAGCGCCAGGGGCATATCCTGGGCATATTGTCTGCCCAAGTAGCTCGAAAGGGTCAAAAGGCCTTTATTGTGAATCGGCCCGGTTAGTTTAACCTCCCTCTCGATGTTTACGACGCCTTCACGCCCCATGAAGACATTGGCGGTGATCCGCACAGGGTGCGCGAATCTATGATCAACGAGGTCAACTATAGTGAGGCCGTTGACCTGCCCCACTTTTTCTCCCCGCGTATCGATGTAGAGCGTGCCGTCTTCAAAGGCTCTCCTCATTCGCTCTTCTACGAGATTCATGCGAAATTGCTTTTCCGAGATCGCTTTTCTCACGTGAGAGGCAGCTACCTGATCCCCGTTTTCTTTGCGCGCCCACGCCGCGGCCTCGACCAACACCTCTGCGAGCTGATTGAAGCGAGTCGTCATACGATTGCCGTGATCTGCAAGTCGAGAGGCCCATTCGATGACCTCCCCCACGGCATCAGCAGTAAAGGGGGGCAGTTTCTCCTTCTGAGTGAAGCCTGCGACGAAGTTGGCAAGATCCCTTTCGGCCTTGACAGTGCGGGGCATATCTACGTCGAAGTCCGCTTTAACCTTGAAAAGCTTTGAGAATTCGGGGTCATACAGGTTGAGGAGATAGTAAATCCATCGCGTCCCGATGATTACGACCTTCACATCCATAGGGATAGGTTCGGGGCGGAGCGACGAAAATGGGATGTAACCCCACTGTTCGCCTATGTTTTCTATCGTCAACTGCCCGGTCTTGAGAACGCGCTTTAGGGCCTCCCACGATAAGAAATGCCTGAAGAGCTCCTCAGCTTCAAGGATCAAAAATCCCCCGTTGGC
>CAYTKB010000196.1:0-3280 GCA_964438265.1 uncultured Acetomicrobium sp.
GACGTGCGCGAGAAGGAAAAAGCCCTCGCTCAAGAAGAGCTCGCAAGACGTCGCCATCAGCTGCAGGAGCTCTTCTGTGCTATATCTGATATTGAGACCGAAAAAGAAAAGGCAGTTGCTGCGTTTGCCGAACTTTGTGCTGTGTCGTCTTCGCTGGAGGAGGTTTGGCTTCAAAGGCAGGCAATAGAGGAAGCCCAAGGGCGATTGGCCGATATGAAAAAGAACCTCTCGGCGCTTCAAAAGCTGATAGCCGCGTTGGAAGAGCGCTTGATCGAGCGACACAAGGAGGCTCGCCTGTGGGATAAACTCGTATCTCGCATGGAAGAGGATCAAATTAGGGAGGGACTTTCGCAGGAGCAGAAAAATCTCGACGAAGTGGCCCTTTCGCGCTTCTTGCAAGGCAAAAAGACGGTGGAGGGAAGGTCATGAAGCCCGATCTGTCGAATCTCTGCAGGGTTGTGTCGAGGATGCAGGAGATAGAGGCGCGGTTTACGCCTAAAAATGAACGGCTCCAAAATAAACGGCGCGATCGCACATTTTCTGAGGCTTTGAGGAAATCCGAGGAGGACATTGCCCCTTCTAAGGAAACTGTCCGCCGTGACCACCAAGAGGGTTTCAGCAGGACGCTCGACGGGCTCGCGAAGCGATATGCCGTAGACCCCAACCTTGTGCGTAGCGTAATCGTGGCGGAATCAGGCGGCGATCCCAGCGCCGTATCTCCAAAAGGTGCCTTGGGATTGATGCAGCTTATGCCGGCTACGGCGAGCCATTTGGGCGTGGACGATCCCTTTGACCCCGTGCAAAACCTGGAAGGAGGCATCAAGTATCTCGCCCAATTGATCGACAGATACGATGGAGATGTGGAAAAGGCTCTTGCCGCCTACAACGCCGGACCTGGCGCCGTGGATAGGCATGGCGGGATTCCTCCGTTTCGTGAAACGCAAGCCTACGTGAAAAAAGTGCTTTCTCTCTGTGCCAAGTCGGAGGTAGATTAGGCGTTGGCCGAAGTTGAAGGGCAAGCGGAACAAGAACCTCAAGAGACTCCGCCGCGACCTCCGAAGAAGAAAAAAAAGAAGAGCCGTTGGCTCGGCTTGTTGTTGGCTTTTCTTTTGGTCTTAGGTGCGCTTTTTGGCCTTCACGTCTCAGGTGTAGTGGACTTAAGGCCGATAATTTATACGACGGTGCCGCGCATTCCTGTTTTGGGGAAACGTCTCGGAAAGCTGCTGTCGGTGCCGGAGCGCTACGCTATGACCGCTGTCGAGCGGCGCAGGCTCGAGCTCGAAGAATACGAAAAGAGCGTGATGGATAAACTAAGAGAGCTCGAAGCGCAAAAAACTGCCGTCGAGGCTGCCTCTCAAGATCTCGCAGCGAGAGAGGCGAAGTTGCGAGCGAGAGAACTGGCGCTTCAAGAGGCGGCGCAGCGCGTCTCTGGATCCCAAGGAAGTGCAGTATCAAGCAATGACGACTCTTTCGAGGAGCTCATTCAGATATTTCAGGAGATCAACCCGCGGAGAGGCTCTGAGATCCTGATGCAGCTTCCCAAAGCACTGGCGGTGAGAATTCTCAAAGCATTGCCGCAGGATCAAGCGGCTTCACTCCTTGGGCGCATGGACGCGACCAAGGCGGCTGAGCTGACGGAGCAGCTGGTGAAGGAAGGCCCATGAGACGATGTGGAGGTAAGGATGTTAAACTTTATCGGTTTGCTCAGTTTGCCCGACCAGATATCTTCCAATGGCGGAGCAAAAAGACAGCTCGGCGGAGGCGGAGAGGGTTGCGAGGAAGTCTCTTTCTTCACCATCCTTCAGTGCGCGTTGGGCTTGGATGAGGCAAATACATCTCAAGCGCAATCCTTTGCAGTCCTGAGCAGGAATTTTCTCCCAGTTTTTTCCTCACACGGAGTGGAGACTGATGCAGACGGTACCGAATCGACGGAAGGGGCCAGCGAGGCGCCATCTCCCGAAACGTTACCTGAGGAAGGCATTGCAGAAACTGATATAAATCCTCTGTTATCTTTTCAGGTCGAGAGAGGAGCGTCTTTCCTCGCCCTGCATCCTTTTGCCGATGAAGGCGCGGTCGTTTCGGAAAAGCATTGCGATGGCATCCTGGTTGAAAAAGCCCAAGAACCCACCCCGCTTCTTTTTGAAGATGCAGCGGTAAATTCCAACGACACAAAAGACATCCTCCTTGTGAGCGAACTCTCTAAGGGCTTGGGAAAAAATGGGTCTGTTGAGACTGATGAAGTTGAAACTGACGAGAATAGCAAGGGCATGTTTATCCCCGGCGGCGAGGGACCAAAAGACAAAGCCGGACCTTACGGCAGTTCTACAAATGGCCGCGTGGCAACGGGCATTAAAGTCGGATCTGCGACAGAGGCTGCTCTTAAAAAAGGGGGATTGACTCAGGAGAGCCCTCCTCAAGGGAGCAAAAATTTTGTATCGGACGAAGAATCGACCGAACTGACCCCTCGTCGCGAGCCCTTCAAAAAAGAGCTCGGCGAGGTGGAGGCAGACCTTCCGTTGAAGGCCTTTCAAGAGACCTCCAAGGCTCACAAAAACGCGCCTGCCGAAGGGTCTGGAGCGATGACAAACGACGGTCGTCCTGATTTTGCAAACGTAAATAGGAGTTTTACCGAAGCATTACCTCATCTCGCGAACCGTAGCCATTCGCCTATCGGCGAAACGACCGATTTGGGCCGAAACGGGGCCTTTCTACCGCTTTCTGTGGACCTTGAAGGGGAGGGAGCCGAAGCGGCGGGAGACGGGTTGAGTCACGCGATTCGTTTCATACACCAGGGCAACATCGATAGGGCTTATGTGGTGGTGGAACCTCCGGAGTGGGGAAGGATCCAGATAGACCTTGGACTGTCTAAAGACGGTATCGAGGCGTTTATCAGGGTCGAAAACGAGGAACTCGCCGCATCGCTTCGGGGGCAGATGGAAGGACTGAAGGCCGCGCTCGAGTCCAGCGGTATAAACCTCGCTCACGTCGCGGTCGAAGCTAAAGGGGGAGATACGAGCAGAGGATCCGGCGATCAGCCGGAGGAGAGGCGCCGGAAGAAAGCGTCGGATCCGCATATCGGAGAAGATGGCGTAGAAGGTGCCGTATTTCAGCTGGACTTAGATAGAGGATTGTTGTGTTGGATCGCTTAAAGAGCGGAGGTGAAGGCTTATGACTGTAACCGGGGTTGGCACGACTACCGAGACGTACGGTACTGCACAGACGAGAGAGATCAAGACCGAGCTCGGCAGCGTGCGCAAGCACCGCAAGGCCACGCGCAGCC
>CAYTKB010000197.1:0-3262 GCA_964438265.1 uncultured Acetomicrobium sp.
CATCCTATAGCCATAACCCGCACCAAGACCACCGCAGCCGTAACCGCCCCAACCTGGACCAGCGTAAGCCAATGCCGAACCAGCCAGCGCCAACACAGCTATTGTTGCAACTACTGCCACTGTTCTTTTCATTTTCAGCCACCTCCGCAACGTTTCTTTGTAGCTTTAAGTATAGCGGGGGTTTGGAAATGAGTATCGTCAATTTTACTCATTTTACTTTAACACCGTTCAGCGCTTTCGACTCAGGGGGAAATGGCACGCTACAGCATGGGCATTGCCATCGAGGAGTGGCTCCTTGACCCTACAAAGCTCTTTCGCAAAGGGACAACGCGTCAGAAAGCGGCAACCCGGAGGAACCTCGAGCGGACTCGGGATCTCACCCATGGACAAAAGGCGCCTTCTGCCCCTTGCGCGCGGGTCGAGAATGGGCACCGCAGAAAGGAGGAGATGTGTATAAGGGTGACGCGGCGAATCGAACATCTCCTCTGCGCCACCGGCCTCCACGATCTTGCCGAGCAGCATCACGAAAACTCGATCAGCGATATGCCTAACGACGCTTAGATCGTGAGTGATGAAAAGATAGGTAAAGCCGAAGCGCTCCTGGAGTTCCATCAGCAGGTTGAGGATCTGAGCCTGAATAGATAGGTCTAAGGCTGACAGGGGCTCATCGCAAACCAAAAACTCAGGCCTTAAGGCTAAAGCTCTTGCTATGCAAATCCGCTGGCGCTGGCCGCCGCTGAATTGATGAGGGTATCTGTCGAGGGCCTCCTTGTCCAAACCGACCAGGCCGAGCAAATGAAGGAGTCTCCCTTCCGACTCTTCGTCATCGTCCCACAGGCCATGCGCCTTGAAGGGCTCTGCGAGGGCTTTCCTAACTGACATGCGCGGATCCAAAGACGCATATGGGTTTTGGAAGATTATTTGCATGCTTTTGCGGATCTCGCTCATTTCTTTTACCGAAACAGAGAGTAAATTCTTGCCCCTGTAGGAGATACTACCGCTCGTCGGCTCGATCAGGCGCATAATAAGCCTGGCGAGCGTGCTCTTGCCGCAACCTGACTCCCCGACCAAGGCATATGTCTTACCTTCATATATATCCAAGTCAATTCCATCGATGGCGTGGACCGTTATGCGCCGTCGTTTAAAGATCCCTGATTCGCTAAGAAAGCTCTTCCTCAAGCTACGCACCCTTAAAAGCGGGAGGTCATTCATGACTTCATCTGGCCTTCGAAGAGCCAGCAGCGCATAAATCTATCTTCATCCACTTGAAAGATGGGTGGTTCTTCGCTAAAGCACCTTTCCATCGCATACTTGCACCGAGGGTGAAAGCGACACCCCTGGGGAAGTTCAATTAAACTCGGCACAGCGCCGCCGATGGCCTCAAGCTTCCTTTGTTTTCCCTTTGCCCTGGGCATGGAACGGAGGAGGCCTCGTGTATAGGGATGAAGCGGGTCGTCAAAAATATCTACGACATTTCCCTGCTCCACAATGACTCCGGCATACATGACGTTCACCGCATCGCAAAGCTCTGCGACTACGCCGAAGTCATGGGTTATCAGAAGCACTGCCATGTGCAAACGTTTTCTCAATGAATGTAACAAACTTATGATCTGGGCCTGTATCGTGACATCCAGCGCAGTTGTGGGCTCATCGGCTATGAGGAGCTTCGGCTTGCAAATGAGTGCCATGGCTATCATCGCCCGCTGCCCCATACCTCCGGAAAATTGATGGGGATATTGATCATACCTGGACGCTGCATCGGGTATGCCCACTTCCTCAAGTATCTCGATGGCGCGCAGTCTCGCCTCGCCGCCGGACAAACCGACATGGATTTTAAGCGGCTCTGCCACCTGCTCACCTACCGACCGCACAGGGTTTAACGCGCTCATCGGCTCCTGAAAGACCATAGAGATCTCCTTGCCCCTGATTTGGCGTACCTCCTTGGGCGAGAGACTCAAGAGATCTTCATCCTCGAAGTAGACGCTGCCGCTTATAGCTTTTCCTGCTGGACCCAAAAGGCCCATGATTGAGAGAGCTGTGGCGCTCTTACCGCAACCGGACTCGCCGACCAGGCCAACGATGCTCCCATCGTTGACGTTGAAAGAAACGCCGTCTACGGCGCGCACCATGCCCTTTCTCGTGAAGAAACGAACGGCAAGCCCTTCGACTGATATCAGCTTTTGCATCATCGCTTTAGGTAGGGATCCAAGGCCTCTCTGAGGCCATCGCCGACGAAATTAAAAGCCAGTGCGACCAAAAAGATCGCCCCTCCAGGGAAAGCGACAACCCACGGCGCGGAGAAGATGAATTCTTTCCCCTGCGACACGAGCAGTCCCCAGCTCGGGACGGGCGGCTGTGCCCCAACTCCCAAGAATGAGAGGCTGGCCTCCGCTAAGATGAACTCGGGCACTTTGAGCGTGAAAAGCACGACCAGCGACGGTAGGCAATTGGGGAATATATGCCTCGCCATGATAGCGCGCCTCCCCACGCCCATCGCCTTGGCGGCCTCGACGAACTCTTGTTCTCTGAGCGACAGCACCTGCGATCGCACCACTCTCGCAGCCTCTGCCCACCCAACGAGGCTAAGGGCTATGAATATGTTGGAAAGCCCAGCCCCGAGGGTATACATTACGACCATCGCCAAAAGGAGGGACGGGAAAGCCATCACGATGTCTGCGACCCTCATAAGGATAAAGTCGACCTTGCCCCCGAGATAGCCGCTCATTACGCCGACTGCAGAGCCTATGCTCATGGATATAAGGCTCGGTACGAGGCCAACGAGGAGCGATATCCTCGCGCCGTATGTTATGCGCGAAAACATATCTCGGCCGAAAGCATCTGTGCCGAGGATGTGGGCTCCCGATGGAAGAAGCAGCCGCTGACGCAAATTTATCTCATATGGGTCATGAAAAGAGATCAACGGCGCAAATAAAGCCACGATGGCGATGCCCACAATTACATAAAAACCGACCATCGCCATCGAGTTTTCCCTGAAATACGCTACAGTCTCTTGCCACAGGCCAACGCAGACCTTTTGCCTCAAAACGCAGGGAACACGACTCCTACCCTTAACTGCCATAGCGTATCCGCGGATCCAGTGTAGAATACAAAATATCCGCCATCGCATTGCCCATCACGACGAGGAACGTGGCGAACAAGACCGAACCCTCAAGAAGCGGCATGTCCCGTGTCCTTATTGCGTCGATGGCGAGCCTCCCCAAGCCTGGTATGCCGAAGACGCTCTCCGTTATAACCGCGCCGG
>CAYTKB010000198.1:0-3239 GCA_964438265.1 uncultured Acetomicrobium sp.
AGGCTTTAAAAGATACGCCTTTGATGGAAGGCTTTGAGGAGATTCTCGTGCCGGGTGAACCGGAAGCGCGCATGGCGGACATACAGTCCAAAAGTGGCATAGCGCTACCTGAGCCCGTCGTGAGAGACTTGATCTCCATGGCCGAAAGTTTGAGCGTACCTGTGCCTGAGGGGTTGTTTTGTCAAAAAAGAGTATAGATGAATTGACTTTACTTGACCTAAAATCTCGATCCTCTGGTCGAGTTACCCTCGTATCCACACAGTTCAGTTTTTGCTTCTTCCAACCCGAGCTTCAACGATATTAAGGAGTTAATAACACAAGGGGGATAGAGATCCGACCGATCCCTATCCCCCTTGTGTCTATTCCGGTTCGATTGTGATACTGCTTATGCGAAGGGCTTGTTGTCTTTATCTATGTAAGCTGTATGACGAACGTTCTCAAATTTTATTTCTGAAATAGCTCTGAGTCGAAATATTTTTGGTAATGGAAGAGCGCCGGAAAGCCCCCCGTGTGAACAAAGAGAACCTTCTCGCCCTTGCGGCAGAAGCCTTTCTGGATGAGATCGAGCATCCCCGCGAAGGCCTTTCCAGTGTAGACGGGGTCGAGCAGAATGGATTCTGTCCTGGCAAGGAGAACTACCGTCTTTATCATAGCTTCTGTAGGCAAGGAATATCCCTCGCCTACGTAGTCATCGAAACATTGAATTACGCCTTCAGGCAGAGGCTCTTCGATGCCTAAATAACGAGCTGTCTCTATGGCTAAGTTATATACTAAGGGAACTTGTTGCGAATTCGGACGACTGATGTTGATTCCCGTAAGAGGAATCCCTGACCGATTGCCCCACAATCCCACGGCAAGGCCAGCATGGGTGCCGCTGCTTCCGCTGGTGACGAATATTCGGTCGAAGGAGACCCCTTTTTCAAAAGACTGGGCAAGGATTTCTTCCGCACACGCCACGTAGCCGAGGGCGCCTAAGGGATTGGAGGCACCGCCAGGTATAATATATGGCTTTTTACCCGCTCGGCGGAGCTCATCGGCAGTCTTTTCCATTTCAGCGATCATATCGGACTTTGCCGGAACCACCCGAATAGAGTCCGCTCCCATCAGGTGGTATAGAAAGTTATTGCCAGAGGCCGTGGGGGAATAACTTCCGGGAACGCGCTCCTCGATGACGAGATGACACTCGAGGCCTTCTTTTCTGGCCGCGGCTAAAGTGATTCTACAATGGTTGGACTGCACCGCCCCGCAGGTGATCACCGAATCGGCCCCTTTTGCGAGGGCGTCGGCCATCACAAACTCGAGTTTGCGGGTCTTGTTTCCGCCCGGGAAAAGCCCCAAGAGGTCGTCCCTCTTTATCCATATTTCGGGGCCATTTATAAGGGCGGAAAGCCGTCCGAGGCGCTCCATGGGAGTCCATCCCTCCGTGTACCTGCGGCGCGGAAAACGAGAGAGGTTCATCTGTTTTTACCTCCTATCCATTGTGTTATCTTTACCGGTATTACTTTTTAGACATAACCGGCACGGTGAGGCTTCCGACGGGCATTAAAATATAGCTCGGATTGCCGTGTTTTGCCTCGACATAGTTAATTGCTTCTTGCACAGTGGCCATTTTTTTCATAAAAAGCCGCTTGGTCAGCTCATCGCTCAAGGAAGAGACCAAGACAATTTCTTTTTCTTTTGCCACCTTGCATATCCCGTAAGCTTTATGTCCGCCGAGCACAAATTTCTCATGAATGCGCTTTGTTACGTCATCTGGAGCGCTAGCCTCGTTCATCCATTCCTCAAAAATGCGCTCTCCCAGGCCCTCTCTGCATTCGGCGATGAGGATGATGGTACCTCCAGGCTTAGTCGCTTTATCGGCGTGGTCGAGGGCTTTTTGAGCTTGATAGACGTTTATATCTCTGGGGAAACCCCCAGCGCTGACTACGGCGACATCCGCCTTCTGGTCTATCGGCACTTCGTACATGTCAGACGAAACGGCAACCCCTTGGTACCATGCCTCTTCCAGATCGCCAGCCACAACGCTTACGATCTCCTTTTTGCTGTTGGTGACCACGTTCAATATGAAATCGACGCCTACCTTCTTCGCGGCCTCGATCATTTCGAGGCTCACAGGGTTTTGTTTTATGGGCGGGAGATCGTCCATCAAGTAGAGCATCCTCGAATGGTTTTTCTCTATGCATTCTCTGCTAGCTATGCCCGGCAGGATACTCTTCCTGCCGCCAGAAAAACCGGCGAAGTAGTGGGGCATTATGACGCCTAAGGCTATGAGGAAATCTGCTTGAACGGCCAATTTATTTACGGAGAGCTCAAACCCCGTGGAGAGCTCGCCTATGTATGTCAAAGAGTCTCTGTCATCTGCCGAATGCGAGACGAAGCGAAACCTTTTAACCAGTTCCTTCCCATAGACTTCTTCGTTTTGCTCTTCTGAGTGCGGATCGTGGATTCCCGTTGCCGTTAAAAATGTTATCTCGTCGTCCTTTATTCCGGCGGCTTCGAGCTCGTCGAGCAGTGGGGGAAGCAGATATTCATAAGGTGTAGGACGCGTGACATCGTTGACCACTATCACTACATCCTTCGGTTTTTTCTTCGAGATCAGGTCCGCCAAAGGGGCCATCCCGATTGGGTTTTGCAAAAGCTTCCGAACGCCTTCGAGAGGCTCCTTTAAGCCGGGCCTTTCGTTCGGCTCGAGTATTTTTGAGATCCTTGCCCCATCGACCTCAAACCGAACCTCCCCTCGTCCGTATTTCATCTTCATAAGCATTTCTATCACCCCGATCGAAAAATCTCTCGCACGAAAAGCAAGACGCTACAGTGAATAACATAGCACAAACTCAACCTTTGAGCTATCGCCATATCTGGCGTACGAGTCTGCGCAGAGCCTTTGGGTTGTCTGCCTCGGCGGCAGCGGCATCGCGAAAAACGAAGGGCGAGATGGGTGTAGGGCGAACACAGTCTTGCAAGCGCATGAGGGGAATGGCCGTTGAAGATGCATGTCGAGGGGTCGGCGCAAAAAATAAAAATTGTCCCTCGGTATGCTTGCAAAGGCTGAGGGGTAGTGGTATATTTACGCTGCTTTCAAGAGTATTTTCGAAGTGGGCCGGTAGCTCAGGTGGTTAGAGCACACGCCTGATAAGCGTGAGGGCGGTGGTTCAAGTCCACCCCGGCCCACCATTGTTGTATAGCTAAAGTGGGGATGTAGCTCAGCTGGGAGAGCGCCTGCCTTGCACGCAGGAGGT
>CAYTKB010000199.1:0-3210 GCA_964438265.1 uncultured Acetomicrobium sp.
GGGCCGCGGTGTTCCTCGTAGAGGTTTTCCTGCCTCTCGGGGACATCCTTGACGATGAGGACCAAGCGGCGCGGCGTGCCGTAAGATTCCATCGACGAAAAGGGAATACGAGAGGCCTTAAACTCATCTTCGGCCAGGCGCTTCATCTCGCTCAAAGCCCAAACCGCATACGAAGCCGGCATTTCTTCGGTTCCTATTTCAAAGACCAAATCGCACACTTTCATGCTTGGGCGCCTCCCCCTTCAATGGCGGAGAACTTGTTCATCAACGGATAGCCGATCTCCTCCCTCTGGCGCAGATAAGCGGAACAGCAAAGGCCGGCTATGGCTCGGATGCGAGAGATATAACCAGTGCGCTCGGTCACGCTGATGGCCTTGCGAGCTTCCAAGAGGTTAAAAGTGTGCGAACACTTGAGGACGTAATCGTACGCAGGCAGCGGTAACCCTTTATCGGCCAGGCGACGAGCTTCGGTCTCATACATCGAAAAGAGCTGAAAGAGCATGTTCGTGTCCGCCTCGTCGAAGTTGTAGCGCGAATGTTCAACCTCTCCCCTATGGTGGATATCACCATAGGTTATATCGCCAACCCAGGCGAGGTCGAACACGCTTTCGGTCTTCTGGACGAACATGGCAATCCTCTCGAGCCCATAGGTGATCTCGGCAGGAACCGGATTCATGTCTATGCCGCCCACCTGCTGGAAGTAGGTGAACTGGGTAACTTCCATACCATCGACCCAGACCTCCCACCCCAAGCCCCAAGCCCCTATAGTCGGCGCCTCCCAGTCGTCTTCGACGAATCTGATGTCGTGATCGGCGGGGTCTATATTCAAGGCCTCCAGGCTTTCGAGATAGATGTCCTGAATGTCGCTGGGAGCCGGCTTTATCAGCACCTGGTATTGGTAATAATGTTGCAGTCTGTTGGGATTTTCGCCATAACGGCCGTCGGCAGGTCTGCGAGATGGCTCCACATAAGCCACCCTCCACGGCTCTGGACCCAACGCGCGAAGCGTCGTCGCCGGGTTGAGCGTCCCAGCCCCTACTTCTATATCGTAAGGCTGCTGTATCACGCACCCGCGCCCCGCCCAAAAACGCTCCAGGCGGAATATGATCTCTTGAAAATTCATCCACTATCGAGCTCCTTCGTCAACTTCTCTCTTTCTTCAAAAGATAGACAAGTTTTTCGTTCAACTCATCCCATTTAGAAAAGCAGGGCTCTTCTTGTGTGGTCCATTTTACAAAAACCCTTCGTGACAGAATAGCAGCCATTCGCACTTCTTGCAAGGCCGTTCCGGAAAACGAAATACCTGTCCCCGGCTCGCTGCAGTTGGAGCAGTAAAACCCTTCCCCTCCCCACCGGGCATCCTCAAGGGGAGTACCGCACTTCGCGCAACGGTCGAAGTCAGGGGCAATACCCCAATATTTGAGCCAACGCCACAGGAAGCGCCACTTGACGATGTCGGGGCTTGCCCCTTCTTCGAGCGACCGGAGGGCCCAGAAAAAGAGAGAGAGCAGCTCGTTACATGGATGACTGGGCGGAAGATAATCCACAATCAATTTGGCGAGCGCCAGGCCGCCCTTTAAGTGGAGAGGCTTCTTACGAAGCGTCCAAAAATCTTCCTTCACGTCAATATCCCTAAGATAAAGGCGATTCCGTCCGCTGTAAAGGGAATAAATGCCGAAGATCAGCGGTTCGGCTGCCCCACCGAAGCGCCGCCTTCCTTTGGCGGCACCGGGCGCTGCAACCCAGATAGGGCCTGTCTTTTCCAAAAAGAGGTAAAGAGACAGGTCTCCCTCCCTCGATTCCACCCTCCGCAACGCCGCTCCCTTTGCCTTGAAAAAGCCCTGCTTTATGGACTCCAACTGCGCATCCTCCTATGCGCGATAGCCGAGTCTGCGGAGTTCTCTTTCCGATTTTCTCCAATGCGGCCTCACCTTTACCCAAAGCTCAATATAGACTTTATGTCCCAACTTGAACTCCAACTCCTCTCTGGCCAGCCGCCCGATCTCCTTTAGCATTTTCCCGCCAGAGCCGATTATGATCGCTTTTTGCCCGTCGCGCTCCACATATATTGTGGCGCGAATGTAAACCGCTTTCCTGTCGGGATACTCTTCGGGGGTCTTGTACTCCTCCACATTTACGGTGACGCTATAGGGGACCTCTTCGCCAGTAAGGAGAAAAACCTTCTCTCTAATGGTCTCCGCAGCTATAAAGCGTTCATCTTTGTCTGTGACGATATCCTCCGGATAAAGAGGGGGCTGTTGCGGCAGGTAGCTGATGATCTTTTCGATCAAGACATCCAGATTTGTGCCCGTCACGGCTGATACGGGCACCACTTCTTTCGGTTTTACGAGATCCTGGTATAAGGCCACGGCATGCCAAAACGACCCTTTTTTCTGCAGCAAGTCTATCTTATTGACCACCAAAAAGACGGGGGTCGATGTCTTCTTCAAGATCTCGACGATCGCCATGTCGTCCCCGCATATTTCTCTATCGCCCGCTTCGACTACATAACAAACTACGTCGACGCCCTCGAGCGATCGCACTGCCTCGTCGACCATAAACTCTCCGAGTCTGTGGCGCGGACGTCGCAGTAGGCCTGGCGTATCCACAAACACGATCTGGACACCTTCTGCGCTGTAAATGCAGCGAATTTGATGGCGGGTAGTTTGAGGCTTGTCCGAGATTATGCTTATCTTTTCTCCCATTATCGCGTTTATCAGCGAAGACTTACCCACGTTAGGCCTTCCCACAAGCGTGACAAAACCAGATCTAAAATCGCTAAGAGAGTTTACTTCCATCCGAAAACCTCCGGTCCGACATTTTCACACATTATATAAAAAGGGCTTGGATGCCCCATCCAGCCCCTCAGCTAAAATGTTGCGCTAAACGCAACATCTTTAAGATCCTTGGAGCTCTTCTTCCCTCCCCTCCTCCCTGCGAAACCTAAGGAGCTTAACTCTATACCCCTCTACGTTTACCACCTCAATGGTCCAAGGGCCGTATCTCACCTCTTCGCCAGGCTCCAAGAAGCGCCCCGCCAAGGCCAGGACAAAGCCGGCAACGCTGTCCGCCTCCTCCGACTCAAAGGGATAATCCAAATATTCGGACAGGTCGTCCAAGTTGAGCTGCCCTTCCACCAGGTAGCTATTCTCCGATTCCTTAACGACGGGCAAGCTTTCCTCGTCGTATTCGTCTTGGATCTCGCCCACT
>CAYTKB010000200.1:0-3196 GCA_964438265.1 uncultured Acetomicrobium sp.
AAACTCTATCATGCTTCTTCACCTCGTTTTATTATTTTACCTGATCCTGAAACTTCCTCCTTGCTTTTGTCAATCATAGTCCACGAACCCAATAAATTTGAACATTTCGATTTTAGAAGTCTCAAATTGAAAAATCCTTAAATGCTCGGAGTGCGTTGACAAAAAAACTGGAGGACGATATAGTTCGACCTTAAATATTACATGGTGACATTGCAAGGAGGTTGTGGAAGTGGCTTTCAAAAGAATGGAACTTGAGGACTGGTTTGATCGATACCAATTTGAATTTGACTATGACATCGGTGAAAGCGGCATAAAATTCTTTTCCACGGGCGATCTTGGTCTTGATTTTTCCAATATAGAATTGCGATATGGTCATCATAAGGGCGCTCCTGAACTGCGCGAGTTGATTGCCAGTGATTTTCCTGGGTTGAAAATGTCCCAGGTCGCGGTAACCAATGGGGCGAGCGAATCGATCTTTGCGGTTATGGCTTCTCTGTTGGGGCGTCAGGATCACGTGGTAGTCGAGGCTCCGAATTATCCCTCCCTTTACGAAATCCCAAACTCCCTGGAGCGGGATGTGTCCTTATATTTCCTCAGTTATGAAGAGGGTTTTCGGCTCAATTTGGAAAGGTTGAAGGAAGAGATTAAACCCAACACAAAGTTGGTGTGCCTGACACATCCGAACAACCCTACGGGATCTGTGATTACGAAGAGCGAGCTGAACGAAGTCGTTCAATTTGTCGAATCGAGGAACTTATATCTGTTGATGGACGAAACGTATCGAGATCTGGCATTCGATACGCCTCCACCGCTGGCTGCAACGATAAGCCCTCGAGCTGTCAGCGTTTCTAGTATGTCTAAGGCTTTCGGCGTTCCTGGGATACGAATAGGCTGGGTCGCAGGCCCAGAGTCGTTGATCGATTCAGTCCGTGCCGTTCGAGAGCAAATCACGATCTGCAATTCATCCGTCAGCGAAAAGATCGCCTTTGCTATATTAAAGCGAAAGCAGTCCTTCTTGGAAAAAGCGAGAAAGACTGTCTATACAAATTACAAAATTATGGACAAATGGATACGAGAGAGAAACGACGTTGAATGGATCTCTCCCGCTGGAGGCGTAGTCGGTTTCCCGCGTCTCGTCGAAGATAAAAGTTCTGAAGATTTGTGCACATTGCTGATAGAGCGGTATAGAACGTTTGTGGTGCCAGGGTATTGTTTTAAGATGCCACGTTATTTCCGTTTGGGTTTTGGTGGCGATAGGGAGGAAATCGAGAAAGGCCTCGAAATGCTGGGCAAGGCCTTGGCAGATATCGGCACTAAATAAACTTATGTCTTTCAGAATTGAGAGAGTTTTGGGAAAAAGAGCATAGCGAACGGCCTTGATATAGCGAAACGATATGGCGGCGCCGTCAAGCTTAAAGCAGGTTTGCTTTTCGGCGCTGCAGCATATCGTTGGCGCAAGGGCCAGAGCTTGAAACGAAGGGCGCGCGAAATGCGCGGCCACCGTGGTCATTCACGATGCGAAAGAGCTTTTAAAAGCGGCTCCGACGTTGGCGGATCGATGGAGTGAAATTTTGTTTACTGGGGGCTTGTAATTTTTAAGAAAGGTGATTAAAATTTACCCCATTATTTTTAAGATTCTCAGCGGCTTGATGGGGGAGGTGGTGGTGTTGCTTTAATTGGAGCTTTGGTTGGTTATAGAGTAAGTTTCATCAGGGTGCCATCATATTTTATCTTTTATCGAGCAGAGGAGGATTTTGGAGGATGCAGAGGAACCCGTATGAGATGTTCAAACAACAAATTGATGAAGCAGCGCCATTCCTTAAGATCGATCAGGAGTATTTCGATATTTTGAAAGAACCGAAAGAGGTGTTGGAGCTTTCCCTGCCGGTGCGGCTGGACGACGGGTCGGTAAAGATGTTTAAGGCGTGGCGGAGCCATTTTAACAATGCCTTAGGCCCGTATAAAGGAGGCATCCGTTATCACGTTCAGGTGAATAGGGACGAAGTGATAGCGCTCTCCGGCTGGATGACCATAAAGTGCGCGGTGGTGCGCCTTCCCTTAGGGGGAGCCAAGGGCGGCATCGGTTGTAATCCTGCTGAGCTTTCGACGGGCGAACTCGAAAAACTTACGAGGGCTTATGCTTTAGGCGTGTCTCGCTTTATAGGCACGGACTACGATATTCCTGCCCCAGACGTAAACACCAATGCTCAAACTATGGCGTGGATAGCGGATACTTATGAGAAAGTCAAGGGTTTTAGCGAGCCATCTGTCATAACGGGCAAGCCCATAGAGGTGGGCGGCTCCCTCGGCCGGGGGACGGCCACGGCCCAGGGTGGCGTGTTCATCCTGCGCGAGGCGCTGAAAGAGATGGGTCTTTACGGGAAAGACCTTACGTGCGCCATACAGGGATACGGCAACGCCGGCAGCTTCGTTCACCAATTGCTTCAGAGAATGGGCGGTTTAAAAGTTGTAGCTGTATCGGACAGCAAGGGCGCAATATACAACCCCAATGGGCTTTCATACGATAAAGTAAAAGAACACAAACTGAGGACCAGGTCCGTGGTCGGCCTCCCCGGGAGCCAGACGATCTCCGGCGAAGACTTGCTAAAGGTAGATGTCGACGTGCTTATTCCCGCCGCTTTGGAAGGTATGATAACGGAGTCCAACGCCCACGATGTAAAGGCGAAGGTGATATTGGAATTGGCTAACGGGCCTACGACTCCGGAAGCAGAGGCAATTTTGTCGGACAAAGGCGTTCTTATACTGCCCGACGTGCTGGCAAACGCCGGTGGAGTTATAGTGAGCTACTTCGAGTGGGTTCAGGGAAGGGCGGGCGATTACTGGACAGAAAAGACGGTCCAAGAAAGGCTCGAAGAAAGGATCGTGCAATCTTTCCGCGACATATGGGCGATTAAGAACAATTATAAAATCAGGATGCGCCAGGCCGCCTATGTGCAGGCCATAGGAAGGATAGCCTCGGCGATGCGGTTCCGCGGCATTTGGCCTTAAATTTGCGTGCCATTGGCTATGCCGCATAAAAGGCCATCAGCGGTGCTTTAACCCCTATGTGCGAAAAAACAGTGCTCCCAGCGCATAGGGGTGCTTTTTACGAAAGAGCGCAATCCGGGTTCAATATGCCCTTCGGGTCGAAGGCGCCCTTTATCGCTCTCATCAGCTCTATGGCCTTGGGAGGAAG
>CAYTKB010000201.1:0-2796 GCA_964438265.1 uncultured Acetomicrobium sp.
ACCCTTCACCTCCTTGACGGTGAGCTCCTCTCCTGTAAAGACCTTCATGACTACACCATTATCCGCCTGGGCGAGCTCTACGCCTTTGACCAGAGGAAAGGGATAAGGCTTTCCCCACTGTGTGCTTGTCAAAGTGACTTCGGGCCACAAAAACTGAAGCTCCGAAGGACTTTGGGACGTAAATTGAGGCATGGGCAGGTAATTCCCTCTTATCTCTACTATAGCGAGCGATGATCCGGCCTGCTGCACCACGATGCCCTCGACCTTGGCCTCCTCGGCATAGGCTGCACCCGCTGTGAGGCAAAACTGCCAAAAAGCCGCAAGAGCCAGCACCCTTAAGGCGTTACGTAGATCTCCTCCCTTTCGCCCATCCATGAAACCACCACCTTATCGGGAGAAATGCTCTCTATCTTCCCTTTGCCACTTCCAAAGGTATAACCTGCCTCAGCCAAAATCCCCTCCTCGCTCCCGATGGAGATTACGGCAAGGGCTTTTTTGCCCATGAGCATAACACCTTTGACGGTTATAAGAGGCATGGGCTCTGTATAGAGAAAAGTGCCCTCATCCGCGCTCGCATAGGAAGCCGTTGAAACTTCTTCGGGAAGCGGCGCGAAAGGGTAGCGCTTGGCAGGCGCGCTTGCCGAAAACACTTTACCGTTACGAGCCGAATAAACGACCTTCACTTCCTCTACCAATGCCCGAAGCTCGGGAAACGACCGCTGCGTTTTTTCTGCTGTATCGATTGTAAAACTGTCTTTTGAAAAGTTTACCATGCCTACAAAAAGCGACAAAGACCACAAAAACCCGAGCGCAAGAAGGATTAAAAATGCCCAACGTAACGTTACAAAAATACCGCTTCCTTTAAGGAAGTTATCCCACAACCCTTTAACGGCTTTACCCCAGCTATTTTCGGTGGCCATAATTCACCTTTTTAAGGTAGATTCTAAAACGGCTGTCACGCTTACCGTGTCTTTGCCTTCAGGTAAAAGGACTAAGGATTTTAAACGAATTGTACCATCCATCCGCCTCCAGTTGGCCATAGCCCTAAGGACCGCTGCATAACTACCGGTGAAATTCACCTGGGCAGCCACAATTTCTTTACCACCCTCGACTGGACGGACGTTTGCGACGCTAATCCCATTTTGTGTCAGGGTGCTTTCTACATTCGAATAAAACGAGACTTCATTTTCGAGTATCCTTATGGGGTAATTTAAAAGCTCAAGCCTAGCGCCTTCATACGCCCTTGCCTCAGACGCCGCACGCTCAATTTGTAGCTCATAAAGGGTCCTTTCCTCTTCGAGGCGTGCAATCTCTTTCCGTAAGGTCGTCACCTCATTTGCAAAGCGGAGCTCTCCTAAGACAAGGAAGGCAAATATGAGCAAAGAAGCCAAAATTACAATGGCTTGCCTATTCTTTAAGAAGCCCATCTTTAGTGCTATTGTAAAGTTCGTTAAAGCTTTTAAGTGAGCAGCTCAAGTTGAATTCGACCATACCTTCGCGATCTTTTACGATTTTTCGTGTGACCGGAAGGTCCACGTTTAAAACCACGGGAGAGGCCAAAAGCCTCCTGGCGAATTCCACGACTTCGCCCTCGGTAGGAGCATAACCTTGAAGCGTTGCCCTGCCTGCCCTTACTTCAAGTTTTGAAAGCCACGTCGCATCCGAAAGCGCTGCCTCAACAGCCGATAGGCATTCCAAAATAGGAGGCTCGGCCTTCACGAAGGCTATGGCCTTCCTGTATAGTTCCACATCGTCCTTTAAGGCAGCCAAGTTCTCGCTGATATTAGCGTGCCGCTTTTTTAGCATGTCAACTGATAAGTTTAAGCTTTTTACCCGAGACGCAAGCTCCTGTGACAGCAAAAAGCCGTAAACCAAAGAAGCGCCGGCCATAAGCGGGAAAAGGCATATTAAGGTAAGGGCTGTGAGGCGCACTAAGTCTATCTTCTTTTGCGCGGCTATTATCGCCTCGCGCGGCCTCAAGTCCAGTTTCACTTTCACAACAGATCCCTCACGGCAAGTCCGATGGCCGTTTCCCACCCGCCTCTATTGAGGCCTTTGGGCGGCTTGATGCCCCATACCTCCCACGTGTCTGTCAGCAACACCACGGGCAGGCTTACCTCCTCCTGAACGGCGGTGGCCACATCCTTTTCCGCGCCGCATACGACCAGCACATCCACGCTCAGTTCTTTAAATATCTTTCTTACATACACCAAGGTAGATGTTATCTCTCGAGATAAAGCGGAGGCGAGCTCCGAAAGATGAAAGCTTCTTAAGCTGAAAAGGAGCGTGCGAAAAAGCACACCGTTATCTTTATATGCTACCACGAGTTGTGTGGTCTCTTCGCCAAAAATTAGCACCATAAAGCCACCTTTACTTCCCGTAGGCCCAGATACAGCTCTAAAAGCGGCCAAATTTGCCGGCTCTAAGGCTTGAAGGGGTAAACTGGCTTCAGAGGCTAAATTGATAAACGTCTCCACGCTCTTTCGCCCCGAAGCAGCCACGAGAAACGCTGACCGCCCTTCAGTTCCCGGGAGCTCAACGGGCGCCAAGTCATAGGTGGCTTCTGATGCCGGAAAAGGGAAGTGTCTCTCAAACTCGAAGGCCATGGCCGCGCGTGCCTCCTCGAGCTCCATGGGGGGAAGCTCCACGGTGCGCGTAAAACAATCGCGCGAGGGCACGCCCAAGGAGACTGGCACGGGAAAATTTCCAACCTCTCCTTTTAAGGCCGCAACAGCCGGCAAAAGACCGGTCACGTCTACCAGTGCGTCTTGGTAAACTGGAGTTGGCAAAACCGGT
>CAYTKB010000201.1:2806-3138 GCA_964438265.1 uncultured Acetomicrobium sp.
GCGGCAGCTCAAATCCCCCAAGGCACCAGAAATTTCCACATAGCGCAGACTACCAGGTTCTATGCTCATACCGGCAAATGCCTTATGTCTTTTTAAAAATCCCAAAGCTTTCACCACGCAAGCCCGCTTTAATTCCTCACGTGCCAGATTTTCTTCATAGCGATTAACCGATAATGCCTGTCTTCACCAGAAATTTCCCCCTCCCACAGGGGAGGGTTTTCTGCCGTAACTTCGCGATCATAGCGTTTAACTCCTCTACAAAGAAGCGTAACGGCGAGCATCCCCTTGGTAGAATCGTAGGCAAACTTAGCACCTGAAATGCCTTCAACTAC
>CAYTKB010000202.1:0-3122 GCA_964438265.1 uncultured Acetomicrobium sp.
ATTTTTCATCGTTTTTTGGCAGTCTCTCCGGTCATCCTGGAGGAGTGTGCGTTTCCGGGTTGTGGTTGGGTTAAAATAAAGTTGTGGTCGGAAAGCGTTTAATGCCAATATGCGGAGGGATATCTTATGAAGATACGCATTCCCTATGGGGATTCGCACTTGGTTTGCGACTTGCCTGATGAGAGGGTGGTCGGCGTTCTGGAGCCGGCGGCGGAGAGAACGGTCGGCGACGAGAAGGAGATCGTGCTCGATGCCCTTGAAAACCCGATCGGTTCGCCACTCTTGAGGGAGCTCGTTAGAGACAAACGCCGCATCGTCGTGATAACGAGCGACCACACAAGGCCTCTTCCGAGCCATATCACCTTGCCTCTGCTCTTGGAGGAGATAAGGCGCGGCAACCCGAGTGCGGAAGTCACGATACTCGTAGCCACAGGAGGTCACAGGGCTCCCACAACTGAGGAGATACGAACGAAGTTCGGCCCCCAAATTGCCGGTAGCGAGCACATAGTTGTCCACGATAGCCATAACAGAGCCTCGTTGGTTTATATGGGGCGCCTCCCGTCGGGCGGTGATTTTTCTATAAACAGGCTCGCCGTAGAAGCCGAGCTCTTGGTGGCCGAGGGATTCATCGAGCCGCACTTCTTTGCCGGCTTTTCGGGCGGCAGGAAGAGCGTCCTGCCCGGCATAGCCGGATATGAGTCGGTACTTGCAAACCACTGCGCCGAATTCATAGCCCACCCGAAGGCTCGCACCGGCATCCTCGAAGGGAACCCCATTCACGAGGACATGCTTTATGCAGCCGAGGCGTCACGCCTGGCCTTCATTTTGAACGTAGCCTTGGATTCGCAGAAGAAGATATGCGATGCCTTCGCTGGCCACTGGAACGAGGCGCACTTGGCAGGTTGTGCCTTCGTGAGAGATCGGTCGTGCGTGAAGGCATCTTTCGCTGATATCGTCATAACGAGCAACGGCGGCTATCCTTTGGATCAGAATATATACCAGGCAGTTAAGGGCATGACGGCTGCCGAGGCCACGTGCAGAGAGGGCGGCGTAATCATCATAGCTGCTGAGTGCAGGGACGGCCACGGTGGCGAGGCCTTTTATCGGGCCTTCGAAAGAGTGCATACCCCCGGCGACCTCATGGAGGAGATCCTTCTTAGAGGAAGAGACGAGACGCAGCCGGACCAGTGGCAGATCCAGATCTTTGCGCGCGTTCTTATGCATCATCCTGTCATAATGGTGACGAGTGCCCCTAAAGATATGGTGGAAGCGCTCAACATGAGGTGGGCGCCTTCGCTCGAAGAGGCGTTAGCGATGGCAGAAGGGCTTTTGGGGGATAGGAAGGCTAAGATCACCGTCGTGCCCGATGGTGTTGCGACCATAGTAGAACCATGAGTTCAGTAGGCCATGCCCAAAAGCCATAAAGGAATTACTCCAGGCAGAGGGACATCCAGGCCATCTCTTACGACTATGTCGGCTTTTTTGCGGCTTTTGCCCCTGCCTCCGACTTCTATGGTAACGCCATCAACCCAAAAATCGTAGGCCCGCTCGTCGTCGGAGGCAAATATTTTCCTCCCAGCCTCCTCCAGGGCGCAGGCTGCGAAGGCCTCCCTTACGTTGGCCACGTTTCCGTTTAAAGCATGATAGGTAGATGGGTCGTAGAGAAAGAGCTTGGCTCCCTTAAGATGCGTCTTCGTCTCTATGCCCTTCCTCTTCACTACTCGGATCAGACAGATGCGTACCATGACCTCGATTAGGTCGTAGAGTTTTGCCTTGCCTACTCCCCATTCGCGCGTCAGCGATTCTATATTGAGTACAGGAATGGGTGAGGTGGCAAGATATCCGACAACTGCCTGCATGAGCCGCAGGTGATTTTCCGTTACCTGAGGCGTCCAATAAGGGACGTCGGCGAAAAGCATCTTCTCAAGGAGACCTCTCAACCTTTCAGCGTAATGTCCCTCTAAGAAAAAGGGCCTCAAACCTTGGTTTAGGTACTCCTCAAAGGCGGCGAGAAGGTTTATTGAATTTACAACTTCGCGGAGAATAGAGAGATCGGGATCGAAGGGGTTTAAAGGGAGAAAGGTGCGCCCAAACCTTAAGGCGATGAATTCACGGAAAGATAGGAGCGGAATCCGCACCTGGATAAACCTGCGAGAGAGGTCTGAAACGCTGGCTTCCAGCGCTGCGCTACCGCTATCAGTAGCCCAGATTTTCTTGCCAGGGAAGGCGTCGTAAATGGCCTTCAGATGCCGAGGCCACTCGCGGATACAGTGAACCTCATCTACTATAATGCCATCATACCCCGCCGCGAAGGCTGCCTCGCCCAAATCCCACAATGGGACCGGCACCACCAGGGGATGATCGGCAGGGATATATAATGACCTGCTCGCCTTAGATAAAGCGAGCGTGGTCTTACCTACGCCTCTCGGACCTAAAACGAGCAAACCTCTGGGCGATAGGTCTATCTTATCAAAATGCGGGCGCAATGTTTGGGGCAGGCTCAGGATGAGGCGACTTTGAATCACTTGCAGCTTTTGTAGCAGTTCTTCTATAATCATTGTAATCCCCTCGATCCGTTCTATGATAGAACGATTTTAGCATATTTTCGTTCTAGTACAGAACTGAAATGTGCTATTTTATTTATATTCGTCCTTTGGAAGTACGCCTTTGATTGTGATCAGTTTTGAGACAAAACTGTACGGCGTTGGCCCACTGGCGCTAAAATAGATTTTTGAAAAGGTCTCGCAAAAGGAAGCCTGTGAAGGAGGAGAGATCATGGATAGCAGGTTTGTGGTCATAGCGGATGACCTCACCGGCGCGAACGACACGGGCATCCAATTCGTGAAGCTCGGGTTTACGGCGGCCACGCTGCTCGATCCTTCGGCGTTGCGCGAAGAGGCCGAATATGATGTGGTGGTCGTGGACACGGAGTCGCGCAACGTAAATCCGGATGAAGCGCGCAAGTTGGTGAAAAAAGCCGTCTTTGAGCTCCTTCCTCTCTGGGGCGAGGCCATATTTTACAAGAAGGTGGATTCCACCCTGCGGGGAAATATCGCATCGGAGCTATCCGCCCTGCAGGAGCTTTTGAATCCCTCTTGCGTAGTCTTCGCTCCGGCTTACCC
>CAYTKB010000203.1:0-3091 GCA_964438265.1 uncultured Acetomicrobium sp.
ATTTTAGTCCGCCCCTAAAGGACTCGTTGTCTCCAGGGGTGGGATATGAGCGCGAGTTGGAGCTCACGAGGAGAGTTCTCCGCCATCGCGGCGTTGAGATGGAGGGCCTTTCGGCTGTAGTGGGGAGCGCCGGCGTTATCGGCTCGGTGCCGGCCGGTACTTATGTGGTTGGAGAACGACTGTTCAAAGCATTGCTGAAAGATCGACATCCGTCGAGCATGGGTGGCATATTGGCTTACGCCGTTTCACAGCCCTTTGGCATCCCTGCTTTTATGGTCGATCCGGTTTCGGTAGATGAGATGGATGACGTCGCAAGGGTGACGGGCTTGCCTGAGCTCGTGCGACTGCCGTACGATCACGCCTTGGCCTGCAGGGCTTTGGCGCGCCGTGCAGCTTCGGACTTGGGCAAAGAATGGTCAAAGATGAACCTCGTAGTGGCATACCTGGACTCAGCTTTCAGCGTCTGCGCCTTCAAAGGAGGGCGCATGGCATATGTCAACAACCCCGACGACAGTGGCCCCTTCTCTACAAAGAAAGCTGGCAGTATCGTAGCGCTCGATCTGGCCCGTATGGCCTACGGTGGCCAATATTCCAGAGACCAGTTGGTGAAGAGGCTTACGGCAGAGGGGGGCATGGTGGCTCATCTGGGGACCAACGACCTGAGAGAGGTTGAACGCCGGATCCGGTCCGGCGACGAGAGTGCGCGCCTCGTTTACGAGGCCATGGCGTATAATGTTGCCAAGGAGATAGGTTCCTGTGCGGCTGTCCTGAAGGGCGAGGTGGATGCCGTCGTCATCTCCGGCGAAGCGGCGCATGATGCCCATTTTGTCGCCCAGATTCAGGATAGGGTGCGGTGGATCGCTCCCATCCTTTGCTATCCAGGTAGGCAGGAACTATTGGCCCTTGCTGAGGGGGCTTTGCGCGCTTTAACCGGCGTGGAGCCGGCTGGAGAATTCGGCAGCTGCATAGCTTCTTGACAACCCTTGATTTATAACGTTTTGGTCCAGTTGAATACGTGAGTATAGAAAGATATTAGTTTAGATAGGAGGATTTTAGATGAAAAAATTGCACTCTCTTGTCGAGCTGTTGGAGTATGCCAAAGAGGTAGGCCCTAAGAGGGTCAGCGTGGCCAGGGCGGAGGATGCCGACGTCTTAGAGGCGGTCGATAGGGCACAAAAAGAGGGGATAGCCGAGGTTATCCTGGTAGGCAACACCGACAAGATCACAGAAACCGCACAAAGCCTCGGCATCGACCTTTCTCGCTTTCGCCTCGTAGACGCGAGAGGGAGCGAGGTTGAGGTAGGCCTCGCAGCCGTCGAGCTCGTCTCATCCGGCCAAGCGGACATCCTGATGAAGGGCATGATTCAGACGGCGAATTTCTTGAAGGGCGTGTTAGACAAGGAGAGGGGATTGCGCACGGGCTCCCTCCTTTCTCACACCTACATACATCAGATTGAGGGTTACGATAGGATTTTCTTCATCTGCGATCCGGCCTTCAACATCGCCCCTGACCTCGATGCCAAGGTTAAGATATTGAACAATACGGTGAACCTGGCCCATTCTTTCGGCATCGATAAGCCGAAGGTAGCGGTGCTCGCCGCCGTGGAAGTGGTGAATCCCGATATGCCGTGCACGTTGGAGGCCGCTGCTTTGGTCCAAATGAACCGCCGGGGCCAAATAAAGGGATGTGTTATCGATGGCCCGCTTGCTCTCGACAACGCGGTAAACGTGGAGGCCGCAAGGCATAAGGGGATCACCTCGGAGGTGGCAGGGCAGGCCGATATACTTCTCGTTCCCGACATAGAAGCTGGCAACCTCTTGGCGAAGTCCATCGTCTACTTTGCACCTAACAAGACGGCTGGCTTGGTCTTGGGCGCCAAAGCGCCTGTTGTGCTGACGAGCAGGACCGACTCCCCCGAGACTAAGCTGCTCTCCATTGCCTCGGCCGTGGTCTTGTCCTCCTATAAGGCATGAGTGGCGATTTCAAAGTCCTCGCCATCAACCCGGGTTCGACGAGCACCAAGGTGGCACTCTTCGAGGGAGAGCGGGAGCTATGGAACATCACTCAACGTTACGGCGTCGATACGCTTAAAGCCTTCCCTAACGTTATGGCGCAGGAGGATTTTCGCCTTGGCGAGATCGAGCTCGTTCTAAAGCAGCAAGATACTGCCCTCGAGGAGATCGATGCCTTTGTGGGGAGGGGCGGCGTTTTGAGGCCCATTCCTGGTGGCACCTACGCCGTAAATGAAAAGATGCTCGATGACTTGCGAAGCTGCCGTTATGGAGCGCATGCGAGCAATTTGGGCGCGCCCATCGCCTGGAGGCTCGCAAGCAAATCCGGGGACAAGCCTTCTTTTATCGTTGATCCGGTCGTTGTGGACGAGATGGACGACGTCGCGCGCATCTCCGGGCTCCCCGAGGCCCCTCGCAGGTCCATCTTTCATGCGCTGAACCAGAAATTCATGGCCAGGCGCCTTGCAGCAGAACTCGGGCTGGATTACGAGAATGCGAAGATCATAGTAACTCACATGGGCGGGGGTGTCTCTGTGGGCGTTCATGGCAAAGGGCGCGTCGTAGATGTGTATAATGCTCTCGAAGGTGACGGCCCTTTTGCTCCTGAGAGGGCTGGCATCCTTCCGAACTGTGGATTTGTCGATATGTGTTACAGTGGCAACTATACCTTTGAGCAGGTGCAGCGCAGGATAGCTGGCGAGGGGGGCATGGTGGCCCTCTTGGGGACTAACGACCTGAGAGAGGTTGAGCGCCGGATCCGGTCCGGCGATGAGAGCGCGCGCCTCGTCTATGAAGCTATGGCGTATCAGATCGTTAGGGCCATAGGCGCATCGGCGACCGTCGTCAACGGCGAGGTGGATGCCATATTGCTCACGGGTGGCATCGCCCACAGCGAGGCGTTCGTCGAACTAATTAAAGACAGAGTTAGCTTTATAGCTCCGATCTACGTCCGTCCAGGCGAAGAGGAGATGCAAGCCTTGGTCCAAGGGGCCTTGCGCGTCTTGCGCGGCCTCGAGGCGGCCAAGGAATACTAACCAGGAAGCCTCTTCCCGTCGAGGGAAGAGTGGTTCATCGAAAT
>CAYTKB010000204.1:0-2241 GCA_964438265.1 uncultured Acetomicrobium sp.
AGCCTATCTACCACAATATGGCATGGGGGGAAAGTTTTGAGGCCTTGGGTGACGGTCGAATACATGGTGCTACTGGCAGTACAGGACATCCTTCTCCGGCGATTCTTGAATTGGAAAGTCGTTTTAAGATCCGCCATATTGTTATTGACAAGAAGGACATCGAAAAAATACTTGAGGCCTATCCCTATTACCAAACTGGCACTATTCCTGCAGGGATGTATAAAGATCTAGATTTTGACTATTTTACTATAGGTACTTGGGATGCAGTAGTTGCTACTTCAGCATTAGACGAAGATATAGCTTATAAGATTACCAAGGCTGTGTTTGAGAACCTTCAGACTTTAATTGATACGCATCCTGCTGCGAAAGAGAGTGAGCCAGAAAATATACTTAAACAACCTGTGCCAATTCATAAAGGTGCTTTACGATATTATCGGGAAATTGGCTTAGAGATACCTGACTATTTGATTCCACCTGAAGCGAAATAGTCAGAAAAAAGGGGGGTTACCCCCCCTTTTTTCTGAAAGTGCAAAAGGAAAGAGAGGGAGGTTTGTTATATATGAGTGGTTCCAAAACCCTTGAAGTTAGTGATCTAACTCAGGAAGTAGAAGAAGGTGGGATTAGGGCTCGGCGCTTTTCTAGCTCCTATATCAGGCTGTTGATCGCTATTGTTGCGGTTGTTATGTCTATTTATCATATTTATATGCTTGGTTTCCGTCTGATCATTCCATTGAATTTGTATGCCACTCATTGGGCATTTGGAATGGTTCTTATATTTGCCCTATACCCAGGTTGGAAAGCAGCACCCAAGCAAATGGTTCATTGGTTTGATTGGGCATGTATTGCTTTTAGTGTAGCAATTTGCATTTATATTTTGTGGGATTCCGAGGCCTTGATGCTTCGAGCAGTTACCTCATCCCCCACTACCTGGGACCTATTTTTCGGAGCGTTTGCGATTCTGCTTAGTCTAGAAGCTGCCAGGCGCACCACAGGTCCAGCTCTTCCAATAATTGTTTTAGTTTTGCTATTCTATGCATGGGCAGGTGGGACTATGCCGGGAATATTAGGTCATCGTGGTTATAGCCTTGACCGAATTGTCAGTTACGTGTTTGGGACTGACGGAGTGTTTGGTGTTCCCTTAAAGGCGTCGGCTACTCAGGTATTTTTACTTGTATTATTTGGGGCTTTTTTGCATGTTTCTGGTGTAGGGGAGTTTTTTATGAATTTGGCTACTGCGCTAACAGGCGGCACACGTGGAGGACCAGCAAAGATTTCGATAATAGCTAGTACACTTTTTGGTACTATTTCTGGTAGTGCTGTGGCCAATGTAGTTGGCACAGGAAATTTTACTATACCACTAATGAAGCGAACTGGTTATCAAGCACACTTCGCTGGGGCTGTAGAAGCTGCAGCTTCTACAGGAGGGCAGATTATGCCACCGATTATGGGAACAGCTGCTTTTGTTATGGCTGAATTATTAGGAATACCATACTCTAAAATTGCCATAGCTGCTCTATTTCCTGCTTTGCTCTATTATATTGCACTTTTTATCATGGTCGATCTGGAAGCTGTTAGAGTTGGTTTGAAAGGTTTAAATAAGTCTGAACTGCCTAACTTAGGAAATGTTTTCAAGCAAGGTTTTCACTTGATCCTGCCATTTATGACTTTAATTTATGTTTTAATTGTTATGGGGCAGAGTGTGGTGAAGGCTTCTCTTTGGGCTATTTTGGTTTGTGTTTTAGTATGTACAATATGTCAGGCCCCTCGAGTAATAATTAAGAATTGCTTCAAGGCACTCGAAATGGGAGCGTTACGTTCACTATCCGTTGTAGCCACCTGTTCTGCTGCAGGCATAGCTATTGGGGCAATATTGCTGACTGGTGCAGGAATGAAGATTACATTTCTCATTAGTAGGTTTGGCGAAACCAACATGTTGCTTAGCCTAGTTTTGGCGGCACTAATGGCTGTCATTTTGGGTATGGGCCTACCTACAGTTGCTGCCTATATAATTACTGCGTCAGTTCTAGTTTCTGGTCTAGTTAGTTTACATATTCAACCTTTAGCTGCGCATATGTTCCTTTTCTATTTCTCTATAATGTCCATGGTTACACCACCAGTGGCTTTGGCTGCTTATGCTGCGGGAGCTATATCAGGTGCTAATCCTCATAAGATTGGTTTTGCAGCAATGAAGCTGGGAGCTACAGCATATATAATTCCTTTTATGTTTGTCTACAATTCCTC
>CAYTKB010000204.1:2251-3081 GCA_964438265.1 uncultured Acetomicrobium sp.
ATTGGTACCTCGGTTCAAATCTTAACAGCAGTTATAAGCGCTGTAATTGGTACTTCATGTCTAGCTATTAGCATACATGGTGTTTTGTTTACAGGAGAGTCACTAAATATTATCTCTAGATGTTTTCTTTTTGGTTCAGCTTTGCTCATGATTAAAGTTGGGATAATATCAGACTTAATTGGACTCCTATGTATATTAATAGGCTTAACATTTGTTACTTCGTTTCGAAAAAGATTCTTTGGCTTATTCAGGGGAAAGACACACGAGTAAGAACAATAAATGTAATACTATATTAAATTTCTGAGCTACAGATAAAAAAAGAAGAAAAACAGTAATACACGAATTTTACAGCAGAATTATTCGAGCAATTTCTTGGAATTCTGCATCAGATAGCTAAAAATTGATAGTGCTTTGTTATGTATTTTTCTCGCAAAAGAGCACTTTGCAAAGACTATCATTAAATAGCTAAAAATGTAAATGGGATGGTGAAACAAAGATGAAGTATTTGGCACCTTTTGAGGGTTTAAAGGCACTTACGCGTGATATCTTTGTAAAGGCAGGCCTTCCAGCAAACGACGCTGAGCTAGTGGCCGATGCTCTTATTACGGCTGATCTACGAGGGACAAACTCTCACGGCATGATAAGGCTTCCTTTTTACGTGAAGCGTCTGCTCGACGGAGGCACAAAGGCCAAGCCTGATATAAGGGTGCTGACGGAGGGCCCATCCTATGCCCTCGTAGATGGCGACAACGGCATGGGGCAGGTGGTGGCGGCGTATTCCATGCGCATGGCCATAGGGAAGGCTAAGGCATCAGGGACGGGTTTTGTAA
>CAYTKB010000205.1:0-3025 GCA_964438265.1 uncultured Acetomicrobium sp.
AACAGGTAATTTTTCACCCTTCGATACTCTTTCTCTGCATCTGTCACACTGGGCCATTTCATCAGTAGGGGAACAGTTAAAATGACAATCTGATACGACCTCTATGGGCGGCAGGAGGGCAGCCATTCCCCTTGCAGCTGTGGACTTAGCCGTGCCGCTCGTACCCTTTATGAGGACTCCACCTATGTTGGGGTTTATGGCATTTAGGACCAAGGCCGTTTTCATGTGCCTTTGGTCTACAATCGCGGAAAAAGGGAAGAGATAATCATCCATCGTGACATCATCTTCTTCCATCATGAAAAATAGGCTTAAAACATGCTTTGTCCTCAGTTATGCTCTTTTTAGATGTAGCGGATACCTCTAAAGTATCCGCTACATCCTCTTTCTCTTTTTACGGCTTGCGCACCTTCCGCTTGCCAAATGTCGGCTCCGCTGGAGGAATGGGCGGCATCTGCCATGTTGTGGTGATGGGAACAGGTGTATCACGGTTTATTATCACATCCAGCACTGTAGGTACGCCCGACTTGATCGCCTCTTCAAAGGCGCCGGCAAAATCCTGGGGCTTTTCTATACGTACGCCACGCCCTCCCATGGACTCGGCCATCTTGGCGAAATCCGGGTTCCACAGCTCTCCGGTTTTTGCCTTCTTGAAGCTGGTGCCTATCTCTCTTCCATCTAAGTAAAAACGCTGCAGGTCTCTGATGCAACCTATAGTGTAATTGTTGAGAATAACCCACACGGCTGGCAAGTCATATTCCACGGCTGTAGCTACAACGTGAGGCATCATAATAAAACCTCCATCGCTGCAGAGACAGACGCACGGTGACTCAGGTCTCGCAAGTTTTGCTCCAAGCACACCGCACACGCCGAAACCCATAGCTGCGAAGCCACCCGCAGAAAGATGGGTCTTCGGTCGAGGTGTGTCCCAGTATTGCTCCGCCCATGCTTGGTTGTTCCCCACATCGGCCACCAAGATTGTGTCGTCCGGTGCGCATTTGCGCATGTCCAAGAGCACGCGCCTTGGATCAAGGGGAACCTCTTCGTTCTTCTCGTAAGGGGTCACAAAGTTTCGCCATTCCGTTTTATAGCTATAGACCTCATCGAGCCATGCTTTGGAGTTGCACTTAACCCCTTTAGCCTTTGCCACCTCAAGCATCTGCCTTATGAAGCACTTAGCATCCGCCACGATACCGAGTGCCACTGGGTAGTTACGCCCAATTTCGCTGGGGTCGATGTCGACGTGGATGAGCTTTGTCGGGGGTATGTTGTAGGCATAGCCAGGAAGCCACGATGCTGCATGGAGATCGGCGAAGCGAGCTCCTATTGCCAATATGACATCGGCGTTTCTCGCTGCCTCCGCTGCTGGATAGTGTCCCCAGCAGCCTGCTACGCCCAAGTAAAGCTCCTCGCTTTCGGACATAACTCCTTTGCCCATCAATGTGCTATATACAGGGATACCCAGATGAGTTGCCAGAGTCTTTAGCTCTTCTGTGGCACCGGAAACGACCACCCCGCCCCCGGCCAAGATGAGCGGTCTGGGTGACTTGACGAGCATGTCGAGAGCCTTCTCTACGGCCTCTGGGGAGGCTTGTGTGCGCCAATTAACGGGCATAGACCATTCTTCTGGTTCTGGGATCTCTACGTCTGCCTTCTTTATGTATAAATCATAAGGTATGTCTAAATGACAAGGCCCGGGCCTCCCTGTGCGCATTAGCTTGAAAGCTTTTGGAAGATATCGAACCAAGTCTTCAACCTTATGAACCTGCCAAGAATGTTTGACGACGGGCTTGGCAACAGAAGGAAAATCAGCAGGGAAGTAGCGATATTCCTCCTGAAGGGCGCCTGTATCGAACTGGTCTGTAGTAACCTGCCCTGTAATGGCAAGAAAGGCTGACGAGTCGTAGAAAGCATTGGCTAAAGCTATCATTAGATTCATAGGGCCCGGGCCAGTTGAGGTGTATACGAGAAGTGGAACGCCTGTGAGGCGAAAATATGCATCCGCCATGAACCCCGCTGCTTGCTCTATGCGTGGCCAAATGACCTGAATCTTATCCGTCCTGTCGTAAACGCCATCCAAAAAACCTATTGCTCCATGTCCCGCATAGCCGAGGATATAAGGGATTTTTTCTTTGATAAGATACTCAGCTATAATCTCATTCCCACTATGCTCAGCCATAAAACTCACCTCCGTCTTATCTTTTGAAGCGTGGCATTACGCTTACTCTAAAAACCACCTCCTTGCTTTTTGATTTCAAAGATTTAGTTGCAAAAAACCACTAAGATCTTACAGTTAACAAGATGTCGGGAAGGCACGCTTTTAAGAAAATTATATGTCTGGGTATAATGTTACGCAAGTCAACGAGGGCTCGGGGACTGAGGCTGTTTGAAAATTTCCTTTCGCACCATGACAAAAAAGAGGACAAAAATGATATTCCCTATATTCCATAAGGTGGCGTCCTATACTTCCTGTAAAAAGGGGTGGCCTTGAGGTAAGGTAGATTTATGAGCAAAACCCAATGAGAGGAGGCCACCCGATGAAAAGGGTACCAGCAAGTCAAAAGATGCACAAGGATTTCAAAGAGGTAATAAACGGAACAAGTATGTCGGAATTCCTGTTAAGCGAGATAGCTAAAAAGGGAACAGGGATCGTTCTTCAAGAGATGCTCGAAGCAGAAGTGACTGACTTTTTAGGAAGGAAGCATTACGAAAGGCAAACTGGACTTGCCCCGGTTTAACGGACACCCTGTTAGTTAGAGGCATCTCTGAAAGCGCGCACCTTGTCAAGTGTTTTTAATACATTTGCCTGTCACCTCCTGGTCCTGTCGCCCCGGTATCCTTGCTCCTCTTTCTTGGGAGTCATCTCTTCGCTGTTTTTTAGCATAAGGCTCTCCAGGGGGCGTCTCGCAATCAACTCCCAGGCTCCTCGGCCTATGCCTCACGCTGCGCTTGCGCCCCCGCCAGGTGGCGACCTACAGCTCTAATTGCCTTTTGATGCCCTCTGCGGTGCATGACGCGGTCATAGAGT
>CAYTKB010000206.1:0-2909 GCA_964438265.1 uncultured Acetomicrobium sp.
TTTGCACATCCGACCGTGCCTGATGATAACAAGATAGGGGCTGATATCAGTTGCGTTCAAGGCGCGCTGTATTGTTGAACAAAGCTGGTCTGTGGTTCATTCGCTATGTCAGCATTTTAGTAGAATTGCTTATGGCGATACTTGTTGGGGCAGTGTTTATAGAGATTGTGATGAGATATCTCTTTAGCCGCCCTATATCTTCAGTGGCAGAGCTGACTCAAGTTTTATTTCCATGGATGACATTTTTAGCTGCTATTGAAATCACCAAAAATGATGAGCATTTAGCTATCACAATATTACGAGATAAACTGCCTAAAAAGTTAAGACGCATTAATTTAATTTTTATTAGATTAATAATGATATTCTTCTCGTATTATATGATAAAATCCAGCGTTGAGATATCTACGGCTTCAATTACAATAAGATTAGGAGTATTGCGTTTTTTAACGAGAGCCCACTTGTATTCGGCTATAACAGTGGCGTTTGTCGGCATTCTTGTGGTTTTGATATATCAAATTCTGTTGTTAATACTTGATAAAGGATCGGAGGAAGCCAGGACATGATATGGGTTATGATAGCTTCTTTTTTATTATTTGTTGCTCTTGGCGTCCCAATAGCTTTTTCAATAGGAACATCTTCGCTTATCTATATTCTTGCCGAAGGCATCCCACTTTCTATGATGGCACAAAGGTTTTTTTCTAACACTCAATCTTTTGCTTTTCTTGCCATTCCATATTTTATGTTAATGGGCTCATTTATGGTCAATGCTGGGATTGCACAACGATTGATAAAATTTGCAGACTCTTTGGTGCGTCACTTCCCGGGTGGCTTGGGGTGTGTGTCGGTTGTGACTAATATGGTTATGGCTGGCGTTTCGGGCTCTTCCGTGGCCGATTGTGCTGCCGTTGGCAGTGTATTGGTCCCCGAAATGAAGAGGAATGGGTATGACGGCAAATTTGCAGCCGCGCTTAATTCTTGTACTTCTGTGGTTGGTATTATCATACCGCCTAGCAGTACAATGATCATCATTGCCTGGTTGACCAATCTATCGATAGCAAGGATGTTTATGGCAGGTGCAGTGCCTGGCATATTGATCAGCATCTCGTATTTTTTAGTAACAATTTTTATTGCTAAGCGGAGAGGTTATCCTCGTCAGCCTCGCGCTACCGTGAAAGAAATATGGGATGGCATTAAAAATGCTTCTTTGACGTTGATTTTGCCTGTATTTTTAGTCGGAGTTATAGTGCTGGGAGTTGCTACCGTTACTGAGGCGGCCGCAGCTTCAGCTGTGTATGCGCTCATTTTGGGTTTATTTGTATATCGCACTTTGGATTTCAAGTTGATAGCTAAATCGCTTAAAGAAGCTGTTGTTGGGACTACGACTGTAATGCTCGTTGTGTGTACGTCTTCAGTCTTTACATGGGTGCTCATCAGAGAGGGTATCCCCGTTATGATAGCCAATACCTTGCTGTCGTTGGGCTTGCCAGATTGGGCATTAAAAGTTGTGATGATATTAATACTGTTTGCAGCAGGAACGGTAATGGACAATGTGCCAAACCTTTTTATTTTCATCCCGATTTTTTTCCCAATAGCAAGTCAGCTTGGGTTTGACCCCATACATTTTTCGATAGTCATTTTGATTTCGCTGGCTTTGGGCTTGTTCACTCCTCCTGTGGGCACAACATTATTCTTATCTTGTCAGCTCGCAGATGTGAAAATTGAAGAAGCTGCAAAAGACTTGGCCCCGTACTTCATTGCGGCTGCGACTATCGTGTTTTTGGTGACCTTTGTGCCTTCTTTAACGTTATGGTTACCGAACATTATTTTAGGTAAATAAGGAAGTGAGCCAAATGTATGCGCTGGGCTTATGTTGTGTGCGCTGCAATAAAAAATATCCCTTGAAAGCTATCTACAAGTGTGTGGATTGTGGTGGAATATTGGAGGTTGTTTATGATTACGAACGGATTAGGTCTATAGAAATGCGAGACAAAGCGAGGCAGAGATCGAAAAACTTTAACCTACTGCCCTTAGAAGAGGATACGTCTATTGTTATGGGTGAGGGCTGGACGCCGATAGTGGAGGCTAATCGCTTGGCGAGTCAGTTGGGATTGTCTAAGGTGATTTTCAAGTGCGAGTTTACAAATCCTACCGGCTCGTTCAAAGACAGACCGATATCGATTGGGGTCTCCAAAGCCCTTGAGTTTGGTTACAGTCGCGTTGTAATAGCCTCGAGTGGGAACGCAGCCACTGCCGCCGCCGCATATGCTGCCCGCGCCGGTTTGAAATCCATTGTGTTAGTGCCAGAGTCTACGCCAGCAGAGAAGGTAAAACAGGCTGCCTTTTATGGAGCACGCGTCATTCGCGTTCGTGGACCATACAGCAACTGTTTTAATCTCGCTAAGGAGGCCGCAGAACAGCTGGATCTCTTTAATTTGACTACCACCTTCATCAATCCATATACAGTGGAAGGAAATAAGACCATTGCCTTTGAATTGGTAGACCAGTTAAATGGCTTGGTGCCGGATTATGTATTTGTGCCCATCGGGTCAGGCCCGATGATGGTAGGCATATACAGAGGCTATGTCGACTATGCTGCCTTAGGCTTGATCGAGTCACCTCCTCGAATGGTAGGCGTGCAAGCAGAAGGGTGTGACCCTATAGCTCGGGCATTTGCTGAAGGTGCCATTGAAGTCGAGCCGCTGGCTAATCCCAAAACCATCGCTGGGGGCATATGCGATGGGCTATGGGGATATGCAGATGATGGTACCCACACCCTGAATTATATTAGACGTTCTGAAGGATATGCCTTAGCGGTTAGCGATGAGGAGATAAAGGCTGCGCAGATTTATTTGGCTCAAAAGGAGGGCTTGTTTGTCGAGCCGAGCGGTGCGGCAGGGGTAGCTGGTCTC
>CAYTKB010000207.1:0-2832 GCA_964438265.1 uncultured Acetomicrobium sp.
ATAGTGGGCCAAACTTGATCTACTGTGTCTGGTTAAACGACGCTCTTCAACTGTATCTCAGGCGCTTATAAGCCGACCGCAGGGAAGGTGTTATTTGCTGATTCTGATATAACCGGGTGGCCCCCTTATCGAGTGGCTCGCTTAGGAGCGGTGAGGACTTTTCAGGTAGTGCGTCCGCTCAACGATATGAGCGTCTTCGACAATATATTGGTGGGGGCCTTTTTGAGAGAACGAGACCTAACTTCGGCTTTAGACGTGTCTGAGCGCTCTTTGCGATTGTGCCACTTAGAAGACTACAGAGACAAACTGGCCGGCGGCCTCACGATAGGCTTGAAGAAACGCCTCGAGTTGGCGAGGGCTTTAGCCACTCAGCCTAAACTTTTAATGTTAGACGAGGTGATGGCTGGCCTTTCCGGAACAGAGTTAAAAGAAGCCATGGAGCTTCTGAAGGAGATAAAGGCCCAAGGTGTCACGCTGTTGGTGGTAGAGCATGTGATGGAGGCGTTAATGCCCATAGCCGATAAAGTGGTGGTCCTGGATGGTGGAGTCAAAATAGCAGAAGGTCCACCTCGAGAGATCGTGGAGAACGAAAGGGTCATAGCTGCATATTTAGGCGAGAAGTTCAGCAGGCGACTTAAGGAGCTGAAGGCGTAATGGCAGATTCGATCCTCAAAGTCACCGATATGTGCGCCGGTTATGGCAGCGTACCAGTATTACACGGCATATCCTTAGAGGTGTGCGAGGGCGAGCTCGTTGCGATCGTGGGAGCGAATGGCGCTGGGAAGACCACCACAATGCGCACTATAGCTGGGCTCATGCGCCCCACGAGAGGTAGTGTGGAATTTTACGGAGAAAACGTGACAGGGCTTCCCGCCCATGTGATGGTGAAAAAGGGGCTGACCTATGTCCCTGAAGGCAGAAGGCTTTTTCAGAAGCTCTCCGTGAGAGAGAACTTGGAATTGGGGGCCTTTGCTGAGAGAAATAGGGATACCATAGAAGAGCGCTTGGCCAGGGTTTACGACCTCTTTCCCATTCTAAAAGAGAGGTCGGACCAGAAGGCTGAAACTATGAGCGGGGGTGAGCAGCAAATGCTCGCCATTGCAAGGGGGCTCATGAGTGCGCCCAAGCTGATCCTTCTCGATGAACTTAGCCTCGGTCTTCAGCCGAGCCTTGTAGAGCGGGTATTACGAGCTGTCACCGAGATAAGACGCTTTAACGTCACAGTGTTAATGGTAGAACAGCGCGTCTTGGAGGCGCTCGAGATCGCCGACAGAGGCTACGTAATACAATCTGGGCGAGTAGTTATGTCCGGCCCGTCCGGCCAATTGTTGAACAGTGAAGAAGTGAAGCGAGCATATCTCGGCATATAGGGGGGTTTTATTCTGTGAACTACAGATCTCCATCGCAAGTAGCAGCGGAGGCGTGTCGCCTCGCCCAGAACAAGGCTTCTCTCTCTGTAGGGCAGATGCTACTGTTGGGAATACTGGCCGGAGCTTATGTAGCCTTTGCTGCCTGGCTTTATACCGTGGTGACCTGCGATATGGCCGAAAGGTTTGGGGTGGGTTTCACGAAGCTCGTAGGCGCTTCGGCTTTCACAGTTGGCCTCATGATGGTGATAATCGGCGGGGCTGAGTTGTTCACGGGCAATTGCATCATGCCGTTGGGAGTAATGGCGGGGCACTGCTCCATTTCACAAATGCTTCGCAACTGGTTTTGGGTATTCGTTGCGAATTACATAGGTTCTGCTCTAGTCGCTGCCTTGATATATGCCACAGGTCTTTGGGAAGGAACGGCCGGCGCAAATGCCGTTAAAATTGCTGCCGGAAAGATGAGCCTGCCGTTCCTGCAAGCCTTCGCCAGGGGTGTAGCCTGCAATTGGATCGTCGTACTCACGGTTTGGATGAGCATGGCCGCTATGGACATCATAAGCAAGATAGGGATTATTTTCTTTCCTATTATGGCGTTTTTGGCCTCCGGCTTCGAGCACTCCATCGCGAACATGTACTTCCTGACCTTTGCCAATTTTATAAGAGGAAGCCAAACGACAGCTTTGGCCGGTATTTCGCAAGAAGAGTTGGTGGCTGTCACATGGCGCGGCTTTTTTGACAATATGATCCCTGTAACGCTGGGCAATATAGCAGGGGGCGTCCTCTTCGTGGCCTGTTTCTATTTTCTCGCTTATCGAAGGGAGCTCCTCAGCCTATCTGACGAAACCGTCGACACTTCGTCGTGCAAAAAAGAGGCCAAATTCTGAGGCCTACCCGCGCTTTCGAGCCTAAAAAGACTTACTGCTTCTTGAGAGAGAGGGGTTATTGCAAGCTCAAAAGCCTCGTCTAAAGGGGGGCAAAGCGTTAGGATAACCTTGGCATCGCTTCGCTTGCAGTAACGAGCGACAATTTTAGCTGCAATGAGAAGCGTCATCTCAAGGGGACGGCCGTAATGATGAAGGAGAGCGAGGGGGCCCTTCTTGTTTTGCGGATAGATGAGCCAATCTTCCTCCGACCGCAACCCCTCCAGGTTGTAGTTTTCGCCTTCGTTGCGGCCTACGATTAAATGTGTCTTGGGCGGCAGCCAGAAATGACGCCCAATTTTGAGGAGCTCGGCATGGCGAAACGAAATATACTCTCCTAAATGTTCGATGAGCCTGCTCAATTTCCTGCTATAATTTTGATCGGTGAGGAGACATCCTCCAGCCGGAGTAGGATAGAACGATATGCCCCATGCTTTAGCAAGCCTCAACTGTTCTTTTCTGCTTCGTCCCCTTATGGCGAGCAGTTGACTGCGCTCTATCCACCCTGAGATCTCGGGCACTGTGGGTGGGAGCAGTTTAGC
>CAYTKB010000208.1:0-2803 GCA_964438265.1 uncultured Acetomicrobium sp.
TAATCCCAGGTCGTTGTGGCAATGGACGGACCAGATTACGCCGGGAGGCGTTCCGACTCCGTCAATGATCTCTTTGACGAAGGCAGCGAACTCCTGCGGTATGGCGTAACCCACCGTGTCGGGGATGTTTAACGTGGTGGCACCGCATTCTGCGGCGACCTTGAAAACCTGTATTAGAAAGGCCGGGTCGGAACGGCTTGCGTCCTCGGCAGAGAATTCCACATCGTCGGTAAAGCTCTTCGCATACGAGACGGCATTCTTCACCTCGTCTAAAACCTGCTGACGGCTCATCTTGAGCTTATGCTCCATATGGATGTCGCTCGTGGCTATGAACACGTGGATCCTGGGATGCTTGGCCGAGCTCACCGCCTCCCACGCCGCGTCGATATCACCTTTGCGCGTCCGAGCCAGTCCCGCGACCACTGGCCCTTTAACCTCGGAGGCTATGGCTTTTACCGCTTCCAGGTCGCCGGGGGATGCGGCTGGGAACCCCGCCTCGATGACATCAACCTTGAGCTGCGCGAGCTGGCGGGCGATCTGGAGCTTTTCAGCCGTGTTCAGGTTGATGCCGGGTGCCTGCTCTCCATCTCTCAACGTGGTGTCGAATATCCTCACTACACCGTCAATACCGTCGTTCATCTTCACTCATCTCCTCCTGTTTTTAAGCGAGGGGAGTCACCCCCTCGCTCGGTTTACGGACACGATCAGTACTCGGGGGCTTCTTTTGCCTCCATCCAGATCATCATACCGCGAAGCTTTCTCCCCACCTGCTCTATTTGGTGCTCCCGTTCGCTCTTTACCCACTTCTTCATCCTCGGGCGGCCGCTCAAGTTTTCCAGTATCCAATCCTTGGCGAATGTGCCGTCTTGGACGGCTTTGAGTAACTGCTTCATCGTGGAGCGTACGTGCTCATCTATCACCCTCGGGCCCGCAGTCAAGTCTCCGTATTTTGCGGTGTCGCTGACCGAATAGCGCATCCACGTGAGACCACCTTCGGCCATCATGTCGACGATGAGCTTTAACTCGTTCAGACACTCAAAATATGCCAGCTCCGGCTGATAGCCGGCCTCTACGAGCGTCTCAAAGCCGGCCTTCACCAACTCCGTGACGCCGCCGCACAGCACAGCCTGCTCTCCGAAGAGGTCGCTCTCCGTCTCCTCGGCGAAGGTCGTTTCTATCACGCCGGCCCTGGTGGCGCCCAGGCCCTTGGCATATGCCAAAGCCAGGTCTTTTGCCTTGCCGGATGGATTTTGGTATACGGCCAGAAGCGCGGGCACGCCCTTCCCTTCGGCGAACATGCGGCGCACGAGGTGCCCCGGCCCTTTGGGCGCGATCATGAAGACATCTACATTTGACGGCGGCTCGACCTGATGGTAGTGCACCGTGAAGCCGTGGGCGAATACGAGGGCCTTGCCAGGTCTAAGCTTATCTTTAACCTCTTTTTCGTAAATATCTTTCTGGACGTGGTCTGGCGTCAGGAAGACAATAAAATCGCCTTCGCGCGCTGCCTCTCCCGGCGAAAGCACTTTGAAGCCGTCATTTGATGCGGTGGCGCGGGAGCGGCTACCTTCATGCAGCCCGACGACCACGGAGACGCCGCTATCTCTTAAGTTTTGGGCGTGGGCATGCCCCTGACTGCCGTAACCTAACACCGCTACGGTTTTGCCTTTGAGAAGCTCGAGATTAGCATCCTTGTCATAATACATATTTGCCACTTACGTTCGCCTCCCTTGAAGTTTTGTTCGCCTTTCAATCGCTTAACGTTTCGAACCCAGCTCGTCCTAAGGCCACCGCACCGCTTCCTGCCATTTCGAGCACCCCGAAAGGCTCGAGCGTCCGCAGCAGCGCTTCCACCTTTTCTGCGTCGCCGGTGACCTCTAAGATCACGGCGTCGCTCCCCATGTCTACGACTCGGCTTCGGAAAACCTCCGCCGTCTGGAGCAGGTTATGCCTCTCCTCTGGGGAAGCTCGGACCTTCACGAGCATTATTCGCCGCTCCACGAAGGGTCCTTGGGTGAGATCTTTCACCTCAACCGCCTCCACGAGCTTTTCGAGCTGTTTTATCATCTGTTTTGAGGATGCCTCATCCGCCTCGACAACTATCGTGAAGCGGGAAAGTCCTGGTCTGTGCGTCCTCGCTACACTCAGACTTTCCACGTTGTAGCCTCGTCGGGAGATCAAATTAGAAAGCCGCGCGAGAACCCCTGGATGGTCCTCCGTCAACACCGAAAGCGTCCGCTTCATTTTCATCACCTCCTTTTGCTTGAGTGAATAAAAAAGGCCGGGATCCCCCTTGCTTAGGATCCCGGCCCTGGAACGCTAAGGTAAAACGGTCCTCAAGCTCCAGGAGGGGACCCGCAGCTCAGCGCCAGAATGCCCAGAATAATTATTACAACTACCGCCAATGCATTGCGGTCTAATATGGCCATGAGCTACTCCCCTCCTTTGCTCTTCTCTGATATAAGGACCTGGTCATAAACTTGTGGCTATCCTAAACTCCCTAATGCCCCTTGTCAACCCCTCAAATTGTATTCGTAATCTTCAAATATTTTTTAGGATTTTTAACTATGCAGCTATTATCGCCCAAAATACTAAGGGATCGTCACCGGCGTTGCGTATACCGTGGCTTTCGCCCCTGAAGGCTATAGCGGTATCTCCTGGCCTGACGCGGGTTTCGATGCCGTTGTCGTTGTAAACTCCCTCGCCGGAGAGGATTATGTAGATTTCCTCATCGGATTCGTGAGCGTGGCGGGTGGTGAGGGCCATTAGGAGCGTTCCGGTACCCCTCATTACCGGGCTTGGA
>CAYTKB010000209.1:0-2767 GCA_964438265.1 uncultured Acetomicrobium sp.
AATCGGCGACGCCGTCGGTGGGGAGGTCCGCCGCCTCGAGGATCTGCAATACAACGGCGAGATCCTCTATCTTTGCTTGTCGGATTTCTACGACCTCGTCAGGTTTTTTGGGTTTTCTGGCCGCGATCAAGGCACTGGATGGCTTTATCGATACGCTGCCGGCATTAAGGGGAGAGAGGATCTTTATGTCTATCGCCTCGAATCCCGCCCCTTTTAGGAGCTGTTCGTAATCTCGTACCTCTAACGCACCGCCGAAACACATGGCCCAGGCCTCCGGGTCTTTTCTCACTTCCGCCGGCGGGGTTTGGAGCCACACGACGTCGGCTATGACCAGCCTGCCTCCGGGGCGGAGCACCCTCGCTATCTCTTCGACGACCGATTCCTTTTTCGAGGCCAAGTTGACTGCGCAGTTCGAGACGACCACGTCCACCGACTCATCCTCCAGAGGGATCTCTTCCATAGAGCCTGTGAGGAATCGGACGTTCGACACTCCTGCCCTCTTCGCGTTCTCTTCAGCCTTTTTCACCATGGCGGGGGATTGGTCTAACCCAAAAGCAATTGCTGGTTCTATGCGCCTCGCCAGCGCTATCGTCTCTAAACCTGGTCCGCTGCCCAGGTCTAAGAGGGTCTCCCCGGGGAAGAGTTGCACTATTCCCACCAAATTGGCGCATCCTAAACCGCTCTCGTTTGGCCCCTGACCGCACGAGAAGCCTTCGCAGCAGGACTTGCTCTTGCTATCCTCTTCGGAGGCTATGGCGTCGTAGCGTTGCTTTATCTCCTGACTTATCGCTTTTTCCTTCATAATGCAATGAACCCCCTTGATATGAGTGCCATATCCATTTCTGTTCGCATTTTAGCATAGATCATAGGGCTTGCTCATGTATTCTTGGTAGCATAGCGTCCGATGGTTCGATGGTCGCCGCGCCAGTTGCAATGAGATTGGCTGGGTGGTATAATTTCATGCAGGAAGCATACGAGTGGAGAGTTAGGAAGAGTGGGCGACGCCCACTCTTATTTGTTAAGTGTGCTCAGTGTGTCCGTGCGGTTAGGGGAGCGGAGCGCTGCGACGTTTGAGGTTCGCATATAACCGGTGCGAGGGTGATGCCTGATGCAGCTGGATGAGGCGACAAAAGGGCGTTTGGCTTCGTTGGCCAAAAGGGGCACCGAAGAGTTGGGGTATGAGTTTGTGGGCATGGAGATCGTGGTAGAGCAGGGGAGGCCCACGTTGCGCATCTACATAGACAGCTTGGGCGGCATCAACGTAAAGGATTGCGAGCTGGTGTCCAGGAGGATCAGCGCCATTCTCGACGAGGAAGACGAGGGTGGCCCCTTCGCTGGGCGCTATTTTCTCGAGGTCAGCTCTCCCGGGATCGAAAGGCCGCTCTTTTCCGTGGACGACTATCGCCGCTTTGTCAATAGGAAGGTAAGGCTCAAAACTCGCCGACCCGTGGAAGGCAGGCGCAGTTTCACGGGCCTGCTCGTGGGCGTTACGGATTGCGATGAGATCCTTTTGTCTGCGGATGGGAGCGATCGGGTAACCGCTATCCCCTTTGACCTTATCGACAAAGCTCACCTGATTTACGAGGAAGGAGTTCCAAAGAGAAAGAAGTGAGAGAAAAAGTGCTTTTGGCAATCGGTCAGTTGTGTCCCATGGCCGCTTAAAAAAGAAGGTTCGTTTAAGGAGGAAGAGTTCATGCTTTTGGGACGAGATTTTATGAGGGCAGTGCGTCAGATAGAACAAGAGAAAGGGCTTCCCATGGATCTGATCATATCCAGCTTGGAAGCTGCCCTGATCTCGGCATATAAGAAGTATAAAGGCTCAAGCAGAGACATGAAGGTGGAGGTAGACCCTGCCGGAGAGGGGGTTTACGTGTACGAGCTGCGAAAGGTTGTGGAACAGCCGAGCGAAAACGCCACCGAGATTTCTTTGGAAGCTGCCAGGCGCCTCGGACACGACGATGCGAAGGTCGGCGACGAGATCTGGGTGGAGATCGCGCCTGAGGAGTTCGGCCGCATCGCTGCGCAGACCGCCCGTCAGGTCATCATTCAGCGTCTCAGGGATGCCGAAAGGCAGTTAGTCTACGACGAGTTCGCAGACCGCGTAGGCGATCTTGTTACGGGAATCGTTTTTAAGTCCGAAGACTCGCAGGTGTTGGTGCGGATAAACGACCGCACAGATGCTATATTGCCTCCTGAGGAGCGCATACCGGGCGAGAAATATCAGCCCGGGGCGCGCATGAAGTTCTATCTGTTGAATGTCAGACAGACGACACGAGGACCTCGCATAGTCCTTTCTAGGACCCACCCGGGCCTCGTAAAACGGCTCATGGAGCTGGAGATCCCGGAAATAAGGGAAGGCGTGGTAGAGATAAAGGGCATCGTGCGAGAGGCAGGAGCCCGCTCCAAGGTGGCCGTGGCAAGCCTCGACCCCAACGTGGATCCTGTAGGGGCTTGTGTGGGGAACAAGGGGCAAAGGATCAAGTCCATAAGCGAAGAGCTGGGTGGAGAGCGAATAGACATAGTCGTATGGAGTAACAATCCTCTGCAGTTTATAAAGAACGCCCTATCGCCGGCCAAAGTGGTGAAAGTGGAACCGAATCTGGAGCAGGATAAGGCCGTTCATGCCTATGTGAGGCCGGATCATCATTCCCTTGCCATCGGCAAGGGGGGACAAAACGTAAGGCTTGCAGCGAAGTTGACCGGTTGGAAAATAGACGTCAAGGTCTTGGAACCGGAACGCATGCCTACGCTGCATGACCTTTTCGCG
>CAYTKB010000210.1:0-2766 GCA_964438265.1 uncultured Acetomicrobium sp.
GAGCCGGCCACCAGAAGGCGATCACCTGCGGCCTCTCTGGCAAGCGACGCTGCTATAGTGTTTATCTCTCTCGTCCTTCCGTCGAGGTTTCGAGAGGCAAGTTTTATCGGATTTGCCCCAAAGCTGTTCGTCTCGACGATATTCGCTCCAGCCACGGCGTAACTTGTATGTATGTCTCTGACGACTTCGGGAGAAGTCAAATTCATCTCCTCAGGCAGGGCCGGCGGGTTCCATCCCCGCTCTTGAAGGAGCGTGCCCATAGCTCCATCCAATACGACAGGGCACCCGTGCTCGGCGATCCAGGTACGCAAATTCAGATGCGACAATGTACGATCCACCTCCGCATTAGTGTTCCATGAGAAAATACAATAGCATAAAATGTTCTAAAAGGGGGTGCGCTGTTGGAAAGAGGACAGAAATTCCAAAAAGATCTCCTATGGTTTCACATTAAGGCGAGGCTCAAAAATCTTTTAGAAGAAAGGAACGTTCCTAAAAGCTATAGGGGGCTTCTTCAAGAGATAGAGGAGGGAATTGAGGCTACAGAGGGGCGCTTCAAGGGATCTCCTCCTACTTCGGATGGCCTGCTCCTGTTAAATCGGGTACTTAAAGCCCTTGAGGAGCCCATTATGTATTGGCCATCGCGACTCCTTCGCTTATACGGTCCGTCGGCTAACTGTCTGGCTCTGCCGTACATAGACGCACCGCTTTCCTTTCACGAGCACATGACCTCCATTTGGCCATGGTGGCCGAGGGGAAGCAAACATCTACTCATCCCGACAGAACCTACGGTGCACGATTCGCCGCTCGACGTCACATCACTGGCCCGTCTCTTGGATCTCGCCTGGTCTCTCGAAAGTGAAGACCACGCAAGGAAGGGGAGCCTTCTCCTCGCCCCAGCCTTGGCTATAGAAGAGGGGGATTGGCCGCGGATCAGTTATGCCTGGGTTTCGTCTTCGACGCTCCCATGGGATGAAGGGATCAAAAGTTGGATAGAGTCGAACCTCGTAAGGCCACCTTCCACTCTTTGGCTCAAAGATGACGTCGCTCCATGGCCGTGGGAGCAAATTTGCTGGGCCTCATCGCAGCTCTTATCGGGCCTCCCTCCATGCCAAAGGGGGGAAGAGCCTGTAGAAATAGCCTCCGTCTTAGCCGCTGGGCTTATGGTCTGCGCATACCTTTCAAGCAGCGGTCACACCGGAGGATTTGAAGAGATGGAAAAGCTCGTGGCCTTCGCTTGCGATGCCAGCATATTCGTAGCCACATATAACAGGAGGAAAAGCGAACATGAAAGGCGTCTGTAGTGCCAGAGAAATCGTCGAAATGCTCGAGAGCGGCGACCTCGTAGTCACGCCGCTTTTGGATATCAAAAAACAGTTAGGGAGGGCTTCGCTCGACGTGAGATTGGGGCTCGAGTTCGTCCTGTTTCGACGCGGGTACGTCCCTTCGCTCGACGCCGGAAGATCGCGCCACCCTATAGCCGATTACTACGATCGCGCGCGGCTCGAATACGGCGACGTATTCGTGCTACATCCCGGCCAATTCGCCTTGAGTTCGACGTTGGAATTCTTTAAGCTCCCCTCCGACGTGATGGCTTACGTCATAGGGCGTTCTTCATGGGGAAGGCTCGGCCTCGTCATAGCGACAGCCACGTTCGTCGACCCTAACTTCCGAGGCTCTATCACTCTGGAGCTCGTAAACGAGGGAGAGGTCCCACTCGTGCTCTATCCCGGAACGCGCGTGGCTCAACTCGTATTTCATCGTCTGAACGAACCTGCCCCTCCTTACGAGGGAAAATACGCCCTCGACACGCGCGCCACGGCCAGCAAGGCCCACCGCGACGAGGAGCTCTCATGGCTCTCCGGTAAAGAGGAATATTAAAGAGGGATATTGATGGGGGATATCAAAGGTTTCCCCTCAACTTCGTGACGAGCGCATGGGCCAAGCGCGTCGGTTCGGGCAAACGGTAACGAGTGCAGGCACGGAGAACGACCGAAGCTGCCTGGATGATGGAAAGCCCGTCACCAGGGCTCACATAGAGCGGGCGGACGCCGTTCGAAGTCCTGAGCACCGTCCCGACCACCTCGCCTTCGAAGACTAACGGCACCCAGGAACCTTTGGTGCGCGGCACTGGAAGATGGGCACCCACGAGGCGACTTTTGGCAACGCCCACAATGCACTTCTCTTCTGTAGCAAGGGCAAAGTGAGAGGCAAGGCCAAGCCGCCGAGGGTGAGCTATTCCTGCTCCATCTACCAACCACACCTCGGGTCTATCTTTTAGCTTCCTCCACGCTTCAAACAGGACCGGGAGCTCGCGAAAAGAGAGCAGGCCTGGTATATAGGGGAAGGAAATATCCAAAACAGCCGAGGCTGCAGCTACAATTTGACGCTTCTTGAGGTCCCATACTACGACGGCGGCTACAGCCTTCCCTTTTTTGGGGACATAGGCCACGTCCGCTCCGCCGAACAGGCTTGCGTAGCCTATAATTGGATTTTGCACTACGCGGATCTTTTTGGCCAGCTCTTTTTGCAATGTAACGGCTTCTTCGTAAGAAACCATCTCGTGAACCTCCCCTGACTAAAGTCAGAGGCTTCCAGGTAAGCTTCCGAAACTGCGCGCCTGCCCTGTGGTACGCGAGCGCCGAGAAGCACCGTGAGACGTAAGTACAAAAACCGTAAGAGTGAACCGTTTTGTTTTCAACGCTTCTCACATCTCACGTCTTATGTCTCACATCTCACGGTATTTCAAGTAAGCCCACTTATAGGCGC
>CAYTKB010000211.1:0-2716 GCA_964438265.1 uncultured Acetomicrobium sp.
CCTTTTCGCGGATATAATTAAAAAGGGCAACGATTGATCCATGAAAGAAGCGACAGGTTCGAGGAGGAAAAGACCGCGTACGTGCGTGGGTTGCAGAGAGGAGTTTTCCAAGAAGGGCCTGTTGCGAGTGGTGAGGAGCCCTAAGGGTGAGGTAGTGATTGATCCTACGGGCAGGATGCCCGGCCGCGGTGCGTATGTATGCGCAAAGAAGGAGTGCGTGACGGTCGCCAAGAAAAGGGATGCCCTTTCGCGCGCTCTGAAGGCTCACGTTCCGGAGGAAATTTATGAGGAACTCCTTTCGCTCTGCGGGGAGAACCCTGGCGAGGGTGATGATTTAAGCATTGAGTAATCAGCTTTTACGCGGTTTGCCGAGGAGGGATGTCGTCTGAGCAAAATTAGAGTTTATGAGTTAGCCAAGATGTTGGGCTTGTCGAACAAAGAGCTGGTAAATTTTTTGAGGGAGCTGGGCCTCGATGTTAAAACGCACATGAGTTCCATCGACACGGAGACAGCTCAGCTCGTTGAGGAGGCGTTCCGCAGCGAGCGGGCTCCTTCTGCAAAAATGGCGGAAGAGGGAGCCGCAAAGGTTGAGGAAGTGATCGTCCCGGAAAATGCTACCGTAGGGGAATTGGCGGAGCTTTTGAATATGTCGGTTACCGATGTGGTTAAGACGTTAGTGCAAAAGGGACTCATGGTGCCGGCCAATTCTCCTGTCAACGAAAAGGTGCTCAAGGTTTTGTCCGAGGCTTACGGGAAAGAATTTTCGTTGTCGCGCGAAGGACATGAAGGAAAGGTCTCAACCGTCGCGCTTAAGGTTAAACTGAAGCCCAAGGGGGAGAATTTGAAACCCAGGCCGCCAGTTGTAACAATTATGGGGCACGTGGATCACGGTAAGACGACGCTCTTGGATTACATTCGCCACACAAACGTCACTGCTCGCGAAGCTGGGGGCATCACGCAGCATATCGGTGCCTCAGTGGTGGAGCATCAAGGGCAGAAGATAGTCTTCCTCGATACCCCTGGACATGAAGCTTTTACCGCCATGCGGGCACGCGGGGCGCAGGTGACCGACATAGTGGTGCTGGTTGTGGCTGCCGATGACGGCGTGATGCCTCAGACCGTCGAGGCTATAAACCATGCCAATGCGGCGGGGGTTCCCATCATCGTGGCTGTAAACAAGGTTGACAAGCCGAACGCGAGGCCAGAGGTGATCAGGCGGCAGCTGGCGGATCTGGGCTTGATTCCAGAAGAGTGGGGCGGAGATACTGTGATGGTCGATATCTCGGCCAAGACAGGCCAAGGCGTCGACCATCTGTTGGAAATGATCCTCTTGGTGGCAGAACTCGCCGAACTGAAAGCCGACCCCACCGTCGATGCCGAGGGGGCAGTCATCGAAGCCAGGCTTGACAAGGGCAAGGGACCGGTGGCTACGGTCATCGTGCAACAGGGTACCCTTCGCCAAGGGGATGTCGTGCTTTTTGATAGCACCTGGGGACGAATAAGGGCCATGCAAGACGATAAGGGAAGGAGTGTTAAAGAGGCTACCCCCAGCATGCCCGTGGAGATAACGGGTTTAAACGATGTGCCCCAGGCTGGGGAGCTATTTCGCAAGATAGAGAGTGAAAGAGAAGCTCGGGACGCCATAGAGCGCAAGAAGATCGAAAGGGAGATCGAAGCCGAGCATCCCAGACGATTGACCCTCGAAGAGTTTTATGAGCGCATCGAAATGGGAGAAAAACAGCAGCTCAACATCGTCTTGAAGTGCGATGTGAGGGGTTCCCTTGAAGCCCTTAAGGCCTCACTGATGAAGCTCGCCACCGAAGAGGTCGGTATAAACGTCATCCATGAAGGCGTAGGCAACATTTCGGAGTCGGATATTATGCTGGCCTCTGCATCGAATGCTGTAATACTGGGTTTCGATGTCAAGCTCAGCAGCGACGTCAAGAAGATAGCCGAAAGAGAAGGAGTGCAAGTGCGCCTGTACCGCGTGATCTACGACCTCATCGACGACGTGAAGGCTGCTTTGGAAGGGATGTTGGCCCCGACGCTCAAGGAAAGCGTTACAGGACACGCGGAGATACGGGCCGTATTCAGCGTTCCCAATCTCGGCAGCGTAGCTGGCTGTTATGTGTTGGATGGGGTTATTAGAAGGAACGCCAAGGTTCGCATCTTAAGGGGCGGCGTTGCCGTATGGGAAGGCGCCATATCGAGCCTTAAGCGGTTCAAAGACGATGTGCGCGAAGTGTCTGCTGGATATGAATGCGGCATAGGCTTCGCAGATTATCATGATTTCAAAGAAGGTGATATAATAGAAGCCTTCGAGGTGGTCGAAGAGAAACGCAGGCTTGAAGATGCGAAGAGATGAGCCAAATGAGCTCTTTTTTCGTAGGAGTCCTCGTAGTGGAATTATGCTTATCCGCTGCCGATAGCTTGAAAGACCGGCGCCAGGTTATTCGTTCCCTGCTCGATCAGGTACATCGGCGCTGGAATGTATCGGTAGCCGATCTGGGGCCGGATGGTTCGTGGAAGAGGGCCGTATTGGCCTTTTCGGTCGTCAATTCGTCTTTGAGGCATATCGAGTCGCTTCTTATGTCAGTGGAGAGGTTTCTGGAAAAAGCTGAGGACAATGCGGACTTCGAGATCGTGCGGCGGGAGAGGGTGATCAAACCGCATGACGAGTTTTCATATTGAGAGGATAAACAAAGAGCTTGCCAAG
>CAYTKB010000212.1:0-2699 GCA_964438265.1 uncultured Acetomicrobium sp.
GGCAGTTCGAGCCAGCGCCGGGCGAGCTTGCCGCGCCGCAAACGGCCTCGACATCAGCCGGGTCTATCGCCCTCTCGAAGGCGCGCCTCAGGGAATCGCGCAACTCCAACAGCTCTTGACCTCCGCACCCATCGACTATATCCATCTGTTTATCGGCGGATAGCAGCTCAAGTTGCGCGAATTGGCTCTGAATAGCCATACACGGCGCCATAGCTGCAGCGAGAAGGCTTAAGGGAACAGGTTTTTCCTGTATATACGATTTGCTTCCTCCGCCCCTCGATACAGTTCGACGGACCGTCCAGCTGTTATCCTGAGGTTGAAGCTCCTCAGGAAGAACAGGCATTCTGCTGGCAGTAAAGAGGGCAAGCGCTTCGCCCACCTCTTCTCCGCCCCTCACCACAGAGCTTTGGGCCCGCCTGCCAGCGATGAGCTCAAGAGCTCCTATGAGGCTGCTCTTGCCGGAGCCGCTCTCTCCGGTGATGACCGTGAAGCGCCCACTTATCCCTATTGCCGCATTCCTTATGCCGCCGATGTCTTTCACATATAACTCCTCAAGCGTCATGTCTTACTCTTCAGAGCCTTCGGAATAGCTCTGCCCCCATTGAAATTTGTGGCGAAGCAGGTAATAATAATCCCTCTCAGGCAGTGTCAAAATTCTGACATGTTTATCTGGCGATATAGACACCTCCACCCTATCGCCGGGCAACAGTTCGTAGCCAAGTTGGCCATCCTGGGTGAGGAATATCTCCCTATGGTCGCCTTTGGGCGTTATAGTCACGACATCGCGTTCCCCCACCACGACGGGGCGAGCATAAAGCGTATGGGCACAAATTGGGGCTAAGACCATCGTCGACAGATGAGGCGGCACGATCGGACCGCCGGCCGACAGGGCATAAGCCGTAGAGCCCGTCGGAGAGGAGAGTATGAGGCCATCCGCTGGCATGAAGCTCAACAAATGGCCGTTGACTTCAATCTCCAAAAAGATGAGCCTCGCGAAGGCCCCTTTTGTCACCACGAGGTCGTTCAACGCGTAAAGCTCGTGGACTACGCGGTCGCCGCGGATAATCGTGCCCCTGACTGTATGTCGCTCCTCTACGTTTGCTCTCCCCTGCAAGATACTGATGATGTCCCTTTCAGCCCCATCGGGATCCCCGGAGGCCAAAAATCCCAGCCTTCCCGCGTTTATGCCGTAAAGTGGGATACCCCATTCCAAGACATAACGCGCGGCGCGAAGAAACGTGCCATCTCCTCCTATCACAACGGCAAACTTCACGAGATTTCTCCATTCGTCTTCAGAGACCTCGGAAATGCCGAGGACGCTCGACTCATGAGATGGCGCAAGGAAAGCGACATCGGCTTTGGGCGCCCAAGACAGCAACCTCCGCGCAACTTCGAGGGCCATAGGTTTTTGTGTGTTCAAGATCAACCCGACGTGGTGCATCTTCTCACCTCGATGAAGATAAAGCCTCTACAGCTTTTACAACTACAGCGTTCAAGTCTAAAGGCGCTGGTCTGCCTCCCTTTTTGAGGAAGAAAAAGAATTCTACATTTCCTTTGGGCCCCTTGATGGGGGAGAAGGTCGCATCGATCAAGGCGAGTTGCGTACTCGTGTTGATAAAATCGCCGAGCTCGCGAAGCACCTGGGCGTGCGTCTCGGCATCCCTCACGACGCCACCCTTGCCCACCCTCTCGCGCCCCGCCTCAAACTGCGGCTTGACCAAGGCGACCATCTCGCCGTCATCGGGCAAAATCTCCGCCAAAGGCGAGATGAGCAGGCGAAGGGAGATGAACGAAGCGTCAACGGTAATAAACGTTACGGCTTCGGCGAAGTCATCCCTCTTGAGATATCGAGCGTTCGTCCGCTCCATAGCGATCACGCGAGGATCTTTCCTCAAAGGCCAAGCCAATTGTCCGTATCCGACGTCTACAGCATAAACCCTTTGCGCTCCCATAGCCAGGAGCACCTGTGTAAAGCCACCGGTAGAGGCACCTATATCGGCGCATACCTTCCCTCGAGGCGATGCCGAAAAGACCTTCAGGGCATGGAGCAGCTTGTGTGCCCCCCTGCTCACCCATGGCTCTCTCTTCACGACCTCGACGGCAGCCATAACCGGAATGAGCATCCCAGCCTTATCTATAGGTTTCCCATCAACGAAGACGTGGCCTTCCATTATCAAGGCTTGGGCCTTGCTACGGGTCTCTGCCAATCCCTTATCGACCATAAGCTTGTCGGCACGCTCTTTAAGGGCCATCGCCGAGGTCATCGCGTCCTCCTAACAATATAATCGGGTAGGTTTTTGAGGAACCGGGCGCGTTCGCCCAAGGGCAGTATCGTCTCCTTCGCTTTTTGCGACTCCTCCGATGCCAGCCTCGCGGCACCATCCACACCGTATGTAGAAACAAAAGTTACCTTGCCCTGCTCTGCGTCCTTGCCGGGAGTCTTGCCGAGCTCCTCAAGGCCTCCGGTTACATCCAATATATCGTCCGTGATTTGAAAGGCCATTCCAAGATATGTCCCATAATTGTATAAACATTGCACTGCCTCCGGTGAGGCCCCGCCTAATATACCGCCGGTGGTCAGCGAAGCGCGGATCAAGGTAGCCGTCTTCATGAGGGCTGTCTTCCATACAAGCTCTTCCTTCTTCGCATATTCTTCCATACCCATGTCCAAGACTTGTCCCCCACATATGCCGCTCGGC
>CAYTKB010000213.1:0-2625 GCA_964438265.1 uncultured Acetomicrobium sp.
GGTGCCTATGTTCAAGTGTGGCTTTGTCCTTGTGAATTTCTCTTTGGCCATGTCTACAAACAACCCCCCTTGTCCTTCGAAGGCAATGCCTACAGCTTCTAAAAGTTACCCCACTACATTCTTCAGCTTTATAAAGCCCTCATGACACAAATTTTAAACGCAAATGATTATAGCATAAACCTAACACAAAAAAGACCCAGAGCTCTTGAAAAACCCTGGACCTTTGCCTTTAAAAATGGAGCCGACTGCCGGAATCGAACCGGCGACCCCTTCCTTACCATGGAAGTGCTCTGCCTGCTGAGCTAAGTCGGCAAAAATACATGGTGGGGGGGGCAGGGTTCGAACCTGCGAAGGCATACGCCGGCAGATTTACAGTCTGCAGCCTTTGACCGCTTGGCTACCCCCCCGCACACGGCAATGTTATCTTACCAGCTTCCCATATGTTGTCAAGAGCTGCCGCGCAGGGCAGCGCGGCAGCTCTTGAAGCGCTACAATTTAGGTTCTACGTAGTGCGGCTCCATCAACGGCCGCCACTTAGCCATCTCGCCATCGAACATGTCCAGCTCGGGCCCCACTTCCTTTGGGACATACGGCTGATAGGGGATCCGCTCGGAAAGCTCTCCGAACTCCTCTTTCACCTTCTTAAGCTGCCCAGGGTCAGCGATCAGATCCACAGCAGTGGATGTGAGCACCTTAGCGCCGATGAGCATTCCTTTATGTCCTATGTTTGTGGAACCTACGGCCACGACTCCCCATGAATGGCCCGGTATTCCCTTCGGCCAACACGGAGTGTTCAAGGTGGCTACAGGAGCGACGAGGCTTATCTCACCCACGTCTGTAGAGCCCCCGCCGGTAAATACCGCAGGAGGCGGCGTGAAGACGAGCTTGTCGGGCAACCCGGTCTGATCCTTGCCCATGTTCTTCTGCACTTCCTTGGCGAAAGATTGCTCTTCCTCAGCCCACTTGGGCAGGCCTATCTGTTCCATGTTTTTGTATATCAGCTTAGCTAATGCGTCATTCGAGTGCTTTTGGTGATAAGCCTTTATAACCTGCACATCGTATGAGCAGCCGGATGCAATGGCACCAGCCTTGACGCAGTTTTCGAACTTCTTGTACGTTTCGGGGAGCCTATCGTCAGTGTCTCGCACATAAGCCATCACCACCACTTTATCGGGGACAATGTTCGGCCAAGAGCCGCCCTCTTGGATGATGTAATGGATCCTGTTAGTGAAATATAGATGCTCCCTCAGATATTCTACGGCCACGCCCATTATATTAGCCGCATCCAGAGCGCTAACACCGTCCCATGGCGCTGAACCAGCATGAGCACTCTTTCCGGTGAAGGTAATCCTCAAAAGCATCAGAGCGCTGGTGTGGGCACCGCTCTCGGCTTCGAATTTATTGGCAGGATGATTGTCCAGTACCACGTCGGTTCCGTCAAAGATCCCTTCTCGGACCATAAAGATCTTGGCGCTGCCAGACTCCTCAGCAGGACAACCGAAGAACTTAACCGTGCCGGAGATGCCATGCTTTTCCATCACATGCTTTAGGGCTATGGCTGAGGCCGCCCCAGTCGTACCGAGTAGGTTATGGCCGCATCCGTGGCCAGGAGCTCCTTCCACAACGGGTTCCTTATATGGCACAGCCTTCTGGGATAATCCCGGCAAAGCGTCGTACTCTCCAGTAAAACCAATCACAGGCTCTCCAGATCCCCACGTCGCCACCATGGCCGTCGGCATTCCTGCCACGCCCATTTCCACCTTAAACCCGTATTTCTCAAGGAGCCTTTTTAAAACATCAGAAGACTTGAGCTCTTGGAAACCAAGCTCGGCGTAGCTCCAGATCGCATCGGCTACAGAGGTGAGTTCTTCTGCGTGACCATCAAGGAAGGCGACTGCCTCCCCCTTCGCAGCTTCAAAATCAACCTGAGCTGCAGCGGAGGCTAAAGGAGGGAAGAAAGCTACTGCCACAAGGAGCACGCCTATACCCCAGGCTCGCAACCACTTCCGCACCACACGCATCGCCATCATCTCCCTTAATATGAAATTTATGAACCATTACTTTATATTATAAACGCTATTTATGAGGCAGGATGTACTGCCAACCTCTGTTGATGCCGCCACCTCTCGGCCAGTGTTGCAACGTTATCAAGCTCGGACTGCCGCGCGGTATCTAAGCCAAAGCTCGGAGGCGAGATAAGCCGCAGCCGCGACGATGATTATGGTTGCACCCGATGTGAGGTTAAAGCGATAGGCCAAAAAGAGACCCGAGAGAGAGAAAGCGAGGCTTAAAAGAGAAGAAAGGACCATCATGCCAGCCAGAGAACGGCAATACTTCTCGGCCATATACGGTGGAATAGAAAGCAGCGCTATCACCAAGATCAGCCCTATCATCCTGATGACGAGGACAATTGAAAGCGATGTAAATATTATCAGAGCGAAGTGCAGATGTGCCACCGGTACGCCCCTCACGCAGGCGAATTCCTCATCGTACGAGTAGGCCAAAAGTTGGCCATAAAACAACGGCACGAGCACACATAAAAGAACTGCCATAACAGACATGAGGATCATGTCCGTCTTCGTGACCATGAGGATGCTGCCGAAGAGATAGCTCATCAAATCCGCC
>CAYTKB010000214.1:0-2623 GCA_964438265.1 uncultured Acetomicrobium sp.
GATTCCTCGAATGTCCGCTCCTTTAGGGCTATCAATGCCTCTTTTAGCCGCGTAAGATTAGCCTTCGACGATTTTTACCACCACCTTCCTCGCCCTTCCGCCGTCGAACTCGCACAAAAACACCCCTTGCCATCTGCCCAGGAGCAACTTGCCGTCTTCCACGAAGATGGTCAAGGAGTTTCCCAACAGGCTTGACTTTATGTGGGCTGCGGCGTTCCCCTCCTGGTGTCGATAATTAAAACCCCATGGTATAAGCCTGTCGAGGGACTCGGCGACATCGATCGTTACGCTGGGGTCCGCGTTTTCGTTTATCACGAGGGCAGCTGTAGTATGAGGCAGAAAGAGGTGGCAGAGAGGCCGCTTTGCACGCCCGCCCTTTCTACGGCCTCTGCCACCTCTGCCGTAATATCCACCAGCTCAGTCCTCTTTTGCGTCCTTACGTTTATTGTTTGAAGCAAGGATCTTCGCCCTCGCACTCCGTCAATCGGTAGCGATCATCACGTTGGAAGCCTTTACGACAGCATAGACTTCCTTCCCCTCAGTCAGGCCAAGGTTTTCCGCCGACGTCTTCGTGATGATGGAGACGATCTCAAGCCCGCCCGGGAGCTCCAAGGTCACCTCGGAGTTCACCGCTCCATGGATCACCTTCTTGACCTTGCCCTTTAGCACGTTCCTCGCACTGATCTTCATCGGGCTCGCACCTCCTTCATAGTATTTACTTTAATTATACAACGTCACTCTCCTGAAACGCGTTTAAATCAGCCCCTTCGAATTCGGCCGAGTGACTTTCCTCGCTCTGCCCAGGTATATCCTTAATCTCCAGTATTCGGTCGACCCTGAATGTCCTCTCCTCGTTTCGCTGCGTACAAAAAGCCCGCATCCCTAAATATCTCTTGCCCCGATACTCCATTTCGCCCACTTCTTTGGGCCATATGACTCTCTTGGTCTTCTCGTCGTTGGGCTTGAGATAGACTATCTCCAAAGCCACCTTTTTTAGGATGGCCTCCTCGATGAGCTTGACCTTCTCATCGATGGGGAGGCCTTCCTCAGCCTTCTTGTACTGATATCTGGTCAGGAACTTCACAACTTGCCAGTCCATCCAAATATGCCTCTTGAGGATAGGTTTTTTGAGGACGAGGCCTTCAAAGGATGTGCATCGGCTCAGCGCAACGTAGACTTGGCCATGAGCAAATGCACCCCTTCCTATATCTATAATGACTTTGTCGAATGATTTCCCCTGACTCTTGTGGATGGTCACCGCCCAAGCCAGCATCAAGGGATATTGAGTGAACTTTCCGATGACCTCCGATTTCAACTTGTCGTCTTCCGAGAAAAAGCGGAAAATCTCCCACGTATTGGGCGCCACTTCCACTTCCTCGCCATCGGCGAGCTTTACGACAACGACCGCCTCCTCATCAGGGTATCGGATTATATCGGTGATCCTCCCTACGCTGCCGTTTACCCACCTGCCCTGAGGGTCATTATTGAGCATCATGACCTGAGCTCCCACTTTGAGCTGGAGCTCGATTGCCGTAGGCAGGTAATCGTCGCCGAACTCTCCCTCGATAAAACCCGTAAAACTGTACATAGGGCCTTTCAGCTTTGACAGCTGTCGCCTGTTGATCTCTTCGGCCTGCCTATTGGTAGTGGTCAGATAGATGTAAAATTCGTCCGGCGGAGGCTCAAATTCGGGCATAACCCTGCTGTTGAGGAGTTCTATCTCCTCTTCGGAGACGGACTTGTTCCGGATGGCGTTGAGCAGATCTATGAACCGCTGGTCGTGCTGACGGTAAATCTTATCCAACTCCACGAAGACCATATCGATGGACTTGAAGACATGAGCGCTATAGAAATAAGGGCTTTCGTAGAGCGAACCGAAGGCTGCCTTTTCGCTCCCGGTGACCACCGGTGGGAGCTGGTAGAGGTCGCCTATGAAGATCATTTGGATTCCCCCGAAAGGTTTGCCTTTTCGAGGGCCGTTCAACCTCAAGAACTTATCCACGCAATCGAGCAGGTCAGCCCTCACCATGGAGATCTCGTCTATGACGATAGTGTCGATGTTCCGATACACATCACCCCTATCGCTTGAGGAAGGGATTTTCTTTATGCGCTCCATCGTGACGTTCGGCTTGAAGCCGAAGAAGGAGTGGATGGTCTGCCCTCGGACGTTTAAGGCAGCCACACCGGTAGGGGCCAACACTGCTATCCGCTTTGCGGTTGTAGCACGAAAATAGCTCAACAGCGTAGATTTGCCGGTGCCTGCCCGCCCCGTTACGAAGACTCCCTTGTCGGTTTTCTCCATCAATTCTAAGGCCCGGCGGAAACCCTCGTTCAGCTCTATTCCCTTCATTTGTTTTCTCACCTTCGTTCGGTCTCGTCCCATCTTCGGATACCGACATTGCGGCACGCCGTTCTCCGAAAGCATTTGTCGAGTATATTCATTATAATGGAGCAAATACAAAAAGGGGGTCTCGTTTCGATGGGAGCCAAAGCCTTTTTAAACGGTCACATTTATATCTCCTTCTGCCCGAAGAAAGAGGCAGGCGGCCTCTTGATCGCTGGGAGTAGAGTATTATCGTCAGGCAGAGAGGATCAGATCAGGGATCTCGCTGAGAGACTTGGG
>CAYTKB010000215.1:0-2618 GCA_964438265.1 uncultured Acetomicrobium sp.
ATCTGCATTTACACCAACGACGCCATCGTCTTGGAGGTGATAGATCAGTGACCTCTATCATGTATGAGGATTTGACGCCGGCTGAGGTCGTCGCTTACCTCGATAGATACATAGTGGGTCAAGTTAAGGCAAAGCGCGCTGTGGCCGTAGCGCTGAGGAATAGGCTCAGGAGAAAACGGCTCGATCCTAAGGTCGCCGAAGAGGTAATCCCCAAGAACATCATGATGATCGGTCCCACTGGCGTAGGAAAGACGGAGATCGCAAGGCGCCTGGCTGCGTTGGTCAATGCCCCCTTCGTGAAGGTGGAGGCTACGAAATTCACAGAGGTGGGATATGTCGGGCGCGACGTGGAGTCTATGATCCGTGACCTCGTCGAGGTGGCTGTGCACATGGTGAAGGCTCGCCATGTGGAGGCCGTTCAATCCGCGGCGGCAGAGCGAGCCGAAGAGAGGCTCTTGGACCTCCTCCTTCCGCTTCCGCGCAAGCAGGAGAGCGTGCAGGATTTCGTCAAGGTCCTCATGGGCGGAGCCCAGGAGAGGGAAGAGTCGCCCAGGGAGAGGGAAGACAGCGGCACGCGAGAGCGGCTGCGGGAGATGTTGCGCGCGGGCAAACTCGATACGCGCGAGGTCGAGGTGGAGGTTGCAGAGAGCGCCGTGGCGAATGTGCCCGTCTTGGGAGTCGGCTTGGACGAGATGGGAATAAACTTGAGCGAGATGCTGGGAAACCTCCTCCCCAAGCGGATGAAACGCAAGCGGGTGCCGGTGTCCTCCGCTCGCGTTCTGCTTCAAGCGGAGGAAGCGGAGAAACTCATCGATATGGAAAGCGTCGTCCAGGAGGCGCTGACAAAGGTGCAGGAGGAGGGGATCGTCTTTCTGGACGAATTGGACAAGATCGCTTCACAAGACGGAGCGCAGCACGGTCCCGACGTGAGTCGAGAGGGGGTTCAGCGCGATCTGCTTCCCATCGTAGAGGGTTCGACCGTCATGACGAAGTATGGACCTGTCAAGACGGATTACATCCTCTTTATTGCAGCCGGTGCCTTTCATAGAGTCAAACCCTCCGATCTCGTGCCAGAACTCCAGGGTCGCTTCCCCATCAGGGTGGAGCTGTCTCCTTTAAACGAAGGCGACCTGAGCAGGATCTTAACAGAACCTGAAAATAGCCTTCTGCGCCAGTACAAAGCTCTGCTCGGGACCGAGGGCGTATCTATAAGCTTTAGCGAAGATGCCGTAGCGGAGATAGCGAAAATCGCCGCCAAGATGAACGCCGAGATGGAAGACATCGGCGCCAGGCGTTTGCACACCGTTATGGAGCAGCTTTTGGAAGACGTGAGCTTTAAGGCTCCGGAGCTCGAGGGGTCAGAAGTCCTCGTCGATGCAGCCTTCGTGAGAGAGAGGCTCGAACCCCTGGTTCAGAGTTCCGACCTCAGGAAATACCTGCTATAAATAGCCAGTTTTTTATGGAAAAGGAGATGAGACGATGAGCATGGAAACTCCGAAAGAATTGTTGGAGGCGCGGCCGAAGATCTTGAACCTCTCAGCGATGGAGGATCTGTTGGACAAGACGCGGATGGTGAGCAGGGCCTTGCAGAACAGGAAGGACGGAGTAAGCCCCGATTATCAAAAGTTGGCCAAGCTCCTCTGCGACCTCTCTACGGCCAATACCTATATCATCGATCGCCAAGGAAAGGTATTGGGTTATGCGTGGCTCAGCGAATACAACTGTCCTACCATGGCCGGCCTGTTGAAGGTCGGCGCCATGCCGGAGAGCTATGTCGATAGACTCAATCAGCATCACGAATCCGTCTTGAATCACTCAGACTACGGCCTTTGTGCCTATGCCGATGCGCCATGCATATATCCGAACAAGCACGTAGTCTATGTGCCGATCTACAGCGGCTCTGAGCGCATCGGAACGCTCATCTTGGCTCGCTTCGGCTCGCCCTTCGATGCGCGCGATCTGGTCTTGGGGGAATATCTGGCCACTGCCGTGGGCATCGAGATACTCCACGAGCGCACGCGCTCGATCGAGGAGAGAGCCAGAGAGCGATTCGCCGTCCAAATGGCGTTGCGCGCTCTTTCGTACTCGGAAGTCGAGTCGGTTAAGCATATCATCCGGGAGCTCGATGCCTCCGAGGGTGTGGTGGTCGCAAGTCGCATTGCCGACAGGCTTGGCCTCACGCGGAGCGTCATCGTAAACGCCTTGAGGAAACTCGAGAGCGCCGGCGTATTGGAGTGCCGCAGCTTGGGGATGAAGGGCACATACATCAAGGTCCTTCTCCCGCTCCTTTTGGAAGAATTGGGCATAGCTGAAGGGCGTTCTTAAAGCCTCTTCCTTTGATGGTCGAAACAGGAAGTGTAATCCTCGTCTTTTATTCTTCGTTGTGGAGGCATCTTTCATGGACAAGGCTTGGGCGGCAGCGAAGGTCAGCATAGGGGGACTCTCGAAGCGCTTGGAGGCGACTGCGCAGAACCTCGCCAATATAAACACCCCCGCATACGCGCGGAGGGAGGTCACGTTCGAGGATCAGTTGAACCGCTTGTTGCGCGGTCCTGAAAGATTGCCGCTGGTCACCACGGATCCTCGCCATATCTCTACGCTCCCAAGGAGCGTAGAGG
>CAYTKB010000216.1:0-2613 GCA_964438265.1 uncultured Acetomicrobium sp.
TGAGCTCCAACTGACGCTCGTACCCCGCCCTTGGAGACAACGCATCCTTTAGAGGCGGGATAAAATCTCGCCACATCTCTTCTTTGTCGATGAAGTAACCGATCATAATGCCGTCAAGATCTGCGTTTATTGCAAGGATTTGAAATGTCATCACATCACCCTTTGCTAAGTAGTCGAGACTGCCCCGTCATATTCAATCTCGAGCGAAGACCGCCCATCTACATTCAACACGGGCACCGTCTCTGCCACGGTACCTCGTCAAAAAACCTCATCAGCATGACAATTATACACTCTATGCGCTCTCCTCGAGCCATTTGACATACCGCCGCCGCAGAAAAACCTTTGTGATCTCAGCTGCCAGAGGAGCCACAAAGGCAAAGGGCAGTATAGCCAGCCAGTGGCTAGCTCCCAATGGGACGGTGCTAAAAACCGGCTGCAGGAAGGGCACATACATTACGGCTAAGAGCAGGAGGAGGGAACTCCCTACAGCGAGAACCATCCAACGATTGGAGGCTACCCCTATAGAAAAGACCGAGTAGTGCTCGGACCTGGAGGTGAAGGCTCTAAGCAGTTCGGACAAGACGAGGGCAGCGAAGGCCACGGTCTGTGCACCTTCCACGTGTCCTGGGAAAGCCTTAAGGCCATAAACGAAGGAGGCCAAAATCGCGGTCGTCATGGCTATGCTCTGAACGACTATCCTTAAACGCATATCTTTGTTTATGACGGGCTCCTTCGGAGGACGCGGAGGGCGCTTCATGATGTCCGGTTCGCCCTTCTCGAGGCCTAAGGCGAGGGCCGGGGCGCCATCGGTGACCAAATTCAACCACAGAAGCTGTATGGGCTGCAGTGGGATGGGGAGGCCAGTAAGCATCGCCAGGAAGATGATCAATATCTCCCCCACATTGCAGGAGACGAGGAAAAACACGAACTTCCTGATGTTGGAATAGATAATGCGCCCTTCCTCGACAGCGGCCACGATGCTGGCATAGTTGTCATCCGTTAAGACCATATCGGCCGTCTCCTTGGTCACATCTGTGCCTGTTATTCCCATTGCTACGCCGATGTCTGCGCGCTTCAGGGCAGGAGCATCATTGACGCCGTCACCGGTCATGGCGACCACATGTTCGCAAGCCTTTAACGCATCCACGATCTTGACCTTGTGCTGCGGAGAAACCCTTGCGCAAACGTCTATCTGATTTGCTATAGCTACGAATTCGTCGTCGCTTAGGCGATCTATCTCCTGGCCGGACAATACCCTCCCGTCCGGCGTTAGGAGGCCTATTTCCCTGGCGATAGCAGTGGCCGTATCTTTGTAGTCACCGGTTACCATCACAGTCTTGAGGCCGGCTTCCTTGGCCACCTTTATGGCCTCTTTGACCTCAGGGCGCGCCGGATCGATCATGCCCAACAGACCGACGAAGACGAGGTCTTTTTCGACAACATCCGGCGTGCACGGCTCAGGCACCGACTCCAGAGGACGATAAGCCACCGCCAATACTCGCAAGGCCTGATTGGCCATCTCTTTGTTGACCCCCAATATATGGCTTTTGACGTCTTCTGTAACGGGAGAAACCCGCCCGTCAGCTCCCAAAACGCCATTGCACAGATCGAGCACGATGTCAGGGGCGCCCTTCACAAATGCGATATAAGAGTTAGGAAGATGCTCCCAAAGGGCATGGCCCCTTAAACCTTGCGGCACTTCCCCACTGGGCTTATGGATTGTGGTCATGCGCTTACGCTCAGAGTCGAAGGGTATTTCGGCCACTCTCGGGAGGATTTTTTCGACCTCTTCGCGCCATAGCCCAGATTTTGCTGCGGCCACGACCAAAGCCCCCTCCGTCGGGTCGCCCACCATACGCCAGGTGCGCTTCCCATCTGGGCTTTCTACCTCTTCCAACTTGGCATCATTGCACAATAACGAACCATAAAGCAGAAACGACGATGCGACATGCTGATGAGGGTCTTGCGAGGAATTTTCGTTCAAGAATTCGCCCTTCGGATTGTATCCTTCGCCAGTGACTTGAAGCCAGCCATCGCCAGTCCACGTCTTAACAACTGTCATCTCGTTTTGAGTAAGCGTTCCGGTCTTATCAGAGCATATCACCGTCGTGCAGCCTAAGGTCTCGACTGCGGGAAGCCTCCTTATGAGGGCGTGCCTTTTCACCATGCGCTGCATCCCGAGCGCTAAGCATATCGTGACGACAGCGGGCAACCCCTCAGGCACAGCCGCTATGGCGAGGCTGACGGCGGTCATGAACAACAGGACGACCTGGTGTTCGTAGGTGCCCAAATACGTCCTTATGCCCTCGCCCAACAGCGCTAAGTCCGTATCCCTGAAGAGGCCAATAAGAAAAATAACTGCGCATATGGCCAAACATGCCGTCCCAAGCCATTTACCCAGCTGGTCCAACCTCTGCTGCAGCGGAGTCGGTTCATCCTCGTAAGACTGAAGCATCTCAGCTATAAGGCCTATCTGCGTCTCCATGCCTGTCGCCACGACGACCCCTTTGCCCCTGCCGTACGTGATCATGGTGCCCATAAAGGCGCAGTTTCTCCTGTCTCCCAAGGGGGACTCCTCATCGAGCACAAGCGACGCTGCTTTATCGACCGGCA
>CAYTKB010000217.1:0-2613 GCA_964438265.1 uncultured Acetomicrobium sp.
CTTTGGAGAAGTATTATCGGGAGGCCATAGGTGAGCCTTTCAAGCGCAATCCCAAAATGGTGGTGGACCCGGCTCTGCAGGTGCAGGCCGACGAGTTCAAAAACTACTATTCCGCCCTCCGCGTCGCCGCAGCGGCCTACCTGTCCGAGATGAAAGCGGCCGATCTCTACGAAAAGCTCCAAAGCAAAGTCACGGAAGAGAGCGCCAAGAAGATGTTCAAAGAGCTGGCAGAGATGGAGCGAAGCCACATGGACTATGCCCTCAAGCGCTATAACGAATTGCGGGGGGAGTTGGAAGGCAAGCTTATGCTGTGATCGCCACAATCAATAGGCACAGGGGGTTCCACGCTGCAAGCCCCTGTGCCTATTTACGGGCTAATCCGCCTCGTGAAGAACCTCTTCCAAAACCTCGAGGGCTTCAGGCGGAAGCTTGTCAAAGCCGCCTTTTTCCGTCTCCCTCTCCTTTACAAATCTAATCCTGTCGCTCATGCGCGCCACAAATTGCTCTTTATACTTCGGATCGCTGAAATCCGCAGCGAAACCTTCGATCTCCATAATCTGGAGCTTGGAGAAATTACCCCACGGCACAAAGCGAGCTTTGCCTTCCACAATCGCCTCTATGATCCCCAGGGTATGCTTGGGTTCCACTTTCTTGCCCATGAAGTCGCCGGTATTTAGGATGTAGCAATCCACGCCGCCGTCCAAGAGGGCCTTAAACCGCTCGTAATCGACCCCTAACGGATAGGTTCTGAAAGGGTTGGCGTAGGGCTCGAATACGAGGGCATTCGGATCGACGCCGGGGGCGAGCCTCTCGGCGGTGGTCCTCTTCGTAGCGAGCGTCGCTCCCATGGCTGAGCCCAGAGAGGAGTCCGTCATCTTCACAACCGGCGGCATCGTCGGGTCTTTCATCAGCCAAAAGATGGCGTTTATAGGCTCGTCTATCCGATCGACCCTGTTCGGCGACCACAACCTCGACTTTATCGCCCTGCCGTTGCCGTTTCTCAAATCCACGGTGAGGGGATAGAGCCTCCCCTCTTTATCTCTTGTCACACCATTATTCTGTAGTGTAATGATGAACTTGTTAGCTTCGCTGCCCAAAGGATAATCTTGAGTTTTATCGAAATAAGTGGGTTCCAAGGCTATCGAATATTTTTCGTCGCAGTGAACGACGACGGCATCGTCGTGCAAGATCGTCACATCGTACTTGCCGCCGTGCTTAGCATGGGTGAGTATGGATTTCCCCGAGCCCGAAAGCCCGAACACGGCCATGACGAAGCTCCTGCCCCCGGGCAGGTTGTAGCGCTTCAACCCCCCGTGGCAGGAGATGAATCCGTTCCTGACGGCAACCCCCCACGCCAACGTGAGCGTCCCCTTCTTGTGTTCGCCGAAATACCTCAAGCCCAAAAGCGCTGCGCAGTTGTGTAGGGGGTCGAAGAAGGCCAAGCCGAGGGGATGATCCGGATGGCGCCAATCCGGGTCGGAGAAGACGAAGATGTCGCCCTCCGGATAAGGTCTGGAATTGGCATACATCTCGCTGTAGCGCTCATTTATATATTGAAAGTTGAGCAACCAGTTGTAGAGGATGTGCTCATGCCCTTCGGGGACCAAAAGGTGCGCCTTCAGCATGAAGTCCGGGTCCAATCCCACCACTGCCTCGGCGCGGTAGAGCGTGCGAAAGCGGGTGCCGTAAACTGCCTCGCGCAGTTTGGCAGCATACTCATCGATGTTGACGCCAGGCTCGCCCACTATCCTGCGCGCGGCGGCGCAGCGCCCCACCACGGCTCCGTCGTTGAGGAGCAGCACGTTAGCCCCTTCCGGCAACCCCTGCTTCTCCGGCTCGTACACAGGCATGCCGGTGAGCTCTATGCTCCCAGGGCTTTCCTTGGCCAAAAAGTAAGCTTCCTTTAGCGTCGCCACCGGCGCGACGTTGTTGCCGTAGAAGGGCGTTTCTATGGTCGTGCGGATCCTCGACTGTACAGATTCGAAACCGTCCTGGAGATATCCAATGGTGGACACTTCAGACGCCTCCCTTTTTAACGTCTATATCCCACAAACTAACCATTTCCCATAATACCACAATGTAAAGGCCGCCGCGGGGGCCAGAAAGAGATTATCGATCTCCCCGACGAAGAGAGCCTCTCCGAGCGCGACCATTGCAGCGCCGCCCAATATGACATACCAAGGGAGAAAAAAGGGCAAAAGGGCTGAATATACGAGGCCGGAGGCGAAGGCGGCCAAAAGGCAAGATGCGCTCCCCTCGACGGTCTTCCCTTTAAACCAGGCATGTCTGCCCCAGCGGCGTCCGCACAGGGCCGCCCACGCATCGGCCAAGGTGGCCATGACCAGCGCCACAGGGCCGAAAGGCTCCGGAAAAGCGACAGCGATCGCCCCGCCCAGAAAGTAATAGCTGGTGCTCGAAATGCCTTGGGCCTCACCTTTCCTACCCACGGGTCTGAAGAGAGCGCAGAGAAGATCGTTGAGATGAACCCAGCGCCGACGAGATATCTCTAAAACCCAAGCCGCGGCGGCCCCCAAGAAGAAGATCCACCGCAAGGCAGTCATGCCGAATATGGGATAGACCAGGCACGGAAAGAACAAACCCGAATAGCGGTAA
>CAYTKB010000218.1:0-2593 GCA_964438265.1 uncultured Acetomicrobium sp.
CTTTGTCCAGCGATTATCTCCCTTCGCAACTCGTCCATTGCCTCCGAGGCTATTGCCTTGACGATGTTCCTGCCCAACTCGTCTTCAAAAAGGCGAATCCATCCCTTGGCCAACAAACTGTCCATCGAGGGCAGAGCTCGCAAGATCGCATTAAAAGGATCGTTCATGATAGACCCTCCTCAAACCTTCACTCTTAAAAAATTTTAACCTTTATCTGAGGCTGCAGCAAAGTCTATAATATCGATGCGGAAAAGCTTAAAAAATCTGTTGCAGATATGAAAGCGCCTGTCTCTTTCTGTAATGCATTGATCTCAGAAGCACTGACATTGAGGACCGAACACATGGGTTTGCAGCAACAAGTAGATCACCATGCAAACTGTTCACGATTATAAATATAGCTTCAATAGGAGGGACAAAGGAATGAAAGTAGATCGCGAAGATGCATTGCTCGTGGTCGACCTTCAGGTCGACTTTTGCCCCGGGGGCGCACTGCCCGTGCCGGGGGGCGACGAAATAGTGCCGACGGTGAATCACCTCGTCGGATTGTTTCTGGACAGAGGCGGAAGGGCGGTTTTCTCCCGCGACTGGCATCCGGAAAACCATTGTAGTTTCAAGAAGTATAACGGCATTTGGCCTCCTCACTGCGTTCAAAACTCATCTGGAGCCGCCTTTTACCCCGATCTGATCGTGTCGCCGGAAGCGATAGTCGTGAGCAAGGGCACAAATCCGAAGGAAGAAGCCTATTCTGCCTTCAGCGGCACAGATCTTCACGTCACGTTGAACGAAGCGGGAGCAAGAAGGATCTTTTTGTGCGGTCTGGCAACTGACTATTGCGTCAAGGCATCAGCTATGGATGCTATAAAACATGGCTTCGAGGCGTATATGATAGTTGATGCCGTGCGAGGTGTAGACGTAAGTCACGGCGACAGCGCAAGAGCGCTCGAGGAGATTGAAGCGCAGGGCGGTAAGCTCATAAGCTCCAAAGAGCTGGAATAAAACTAAGGACCCGACTTCCTGCTGTCTTCGCGGTGCAAAGCCAGCGCCGTTTACTGCCGCTTCTCATCAGCATAAGCGCTAAAAGCGCACGCGGCCTCAGATGATATCTGCCCACAAAGCATTGGCCACGCGGCGCCCTTTCTTGGACAAAGCAACCTTCCCCCTTCCGACTACCAAGCACTCTTCCGGGAAACTCCCCATCGAGTCGAGTATTTTCTTCGTATAGCCCAAGCCGTATTTGCGAACAAAGCTCCCTATAGAGATCCCCCAACGCGTTCGCAACGCCAATACTGCAGCTTCTCTTGCCCTCTTCTCGTCGTCGAGCCTCTCCCAAAATGCTATAGGAAGCGCTCCTTCTGCGATGCTCTCCATATAGCTACTATACGAGTTTACATTGCCAAAACGCAGGCCCTCGAGATAGCTCCAAGCGCCGGCTCCCAACCCCAAGACATTGCCTCCATGCCAATAGGCCAGGTTGTGACGACACCATTTACCGGGCAGAGAAAAACTTGCAATCTCGTATTGCATGAATCCCTTCTTTTCCAAGTACCATTGCGCCCACCTGTAGAAGGGATATCCGTCCGGCAGACCTTCGGGCGGTGAAGATCCCCAAGGTGTGTCAGGCTCAAGGGTAAGCTGATAGGTAGAAAGGTGAGAAACGCCCAGAGCTAGCGCCAAAGCGACGCTTTCGTGCCACTTCCTGAGCGTCTGCCCATAAAGCCCGAAGAGCAAATCAGCGCTCACAGCAAAACCTGCCGATACGGACCTTTCTACAGCCTCTATGGCTTGACGTCTATCGTGAGGCCTGACAAGCCAAGATAGTTCATGGTCATCGAAGCTCTGGACGCCCACACTAAGCCTATTTATGCGCCACTCCTTGAATATGCGCAAGTGGTCTGCGGAGAGAGAGCCAGGATTCGCCTCTGTTGTAACCTCAAGGCAAGATTTGAAATCTAATGCCTCCTCCAATAAATCCACCAGGCGCTCCCAGAGCTGAGGCGGCAAAACCGTAGGCGTCCCGCCGCCGAGGTATAGCGTATTTACGCCAAGAAGCCTGCCGCAGAGGTCTTTCCAGAGGGATAGCTCTGCCTCCAGGGCGTCCAGATAAAGGGTCATTTCCTCCTCAGAGGCTCTGAAGCTGTAGAAAGAGCAATATGGACACTTCCTCACACAAAATGGCAGATGCACATAAATAGAAACGGGAGAGTCGAACGCCTCTAAAGCGATGTCTCTGACAGTACCGCACCCTTTTATTTCTCTTCCATCTGCAAGAAAGCGAGGAAAGCCTCCTGAGGGATCATGACATGACCGACCTGCTTCATGCGCCTCTTTCCCTCTTTCTGCTTCTCCAGCAATTTTCTCTTTCGCGTCACATCCCCCCCGTAGCACTTCGCCAACACGTCCTTCTTGATGGGCCTTATGGTCTGTCTTGCGATGACCCTACGCCCCACAGTGGCCTGAATGGCCACTTCGAAGAGTTGACGAGGGATGAGTTCTTTCAGTCTTTGGATGACCGCCAATGCTCTGTGATAAGCGGCGCTGCGATGACATATGAATGAAAAGGCATCCACCTGTTCTCCGTGGATCAGTATATCGA
>CAYTKB010000219.1:0-2512 GCA_964438265.1 uncultured Acetomicrobium sp.
GATGGCGAGCATGGGCTGAAGGGCTGGACAACGGTGACTGACATTGCCGATGTCTGAAGAGCCTCGTGGGCCTGGGCTTATAGACAGTTCCACCCCCAACTTGCGCATAATTTCCTCCATTGCTTCTTCGGCGGGGTTGTTGGGAATCATCTCATCGAAACTGGGCTCAAAATTTTTCCATCGGACTTCTGTTTCCGTAGCAAGGGCTGCGCCTCTGGCGCAGTTTTGAGCTTTCTTAACAACTTCATTGAGGATGGATCGCTTCGTTGCCCTAAAATAAAACCTCGCCACAGCCCGTTCAGGTACAATATTCGGCACCTCACCTCCACCGGAAATGACGCCATGCATCCTAACCTCAGGCAATACATGCTGCCTGAGCATGTCAATAGCGTGAAAGAGAAGCTGCACGCCGTTCAAGGCATTTCTCCCAGCCCAAGGTGAAGAAGCAGCATGAGAGGCCCTTCCTGTGAAGTTAAATTCCAAGGCATCCATAGCAAGGCTCTCATAACAGACAAAGGAGGCACCACCATTGGAATGAACCATGAGCGCCAAGTCGAGGTCATCGAAAATCCCGTCCTTCGACATCGCAACCTTAGCTCCAGCAGTCTCCTCCGCCGGAGTGCCGATCACTTGAATTTCCCCACTGAGCTCGTCGATAACCGTTGCCAAAGACAACCCCGCAAGCGTAGACATGGCACCGGAAACGTTGTGACCGCAGGCATGACCAATATCTGGAAGGGCATCGTACTCAACCAAGAGGGCCACTTTTGTATTGCCTTTGCCCTTGCGCGCCCTGAAGGCCGTCTTGATACCGTCAAAGGGATATTCGATCTCAAAGCCAGCCTCCTGGAGGAGCTCCACGTGTCTCTTGCTTGATTTAAACTCCCTGTTCCCAAGCTCTGGATTCGCGGCAAGGTCATCACTAAGGGTTATCGCCTTAGGCGACAGGATCTCTATCGCCCTAAAGAGACTTTTCTCGTATTCGCAATCTTGCATTATCTCGTTCACACCTTTTCTATAGATGGCATAGACGCGGGTCCAAAAGGAACGCCCCACGCCTGGGTTCCTTGATAACTCCTCTTTCTACGACAACCTGACCACCCACAATGACGTATTCAATTCCATCAGGAGGGAGAAGAGGGTCTTCAAAAGTCGCTCGATCAGCTAAGCGACTTGGGTCAAAAATAACAAAATCCGCTGGTGCCCCTTCAACGATACGCCCAGACTCTATCCACATGCCCTCGGCAGGAATGGTCGTTGCGTGCGCAAGCGCTTCAGGCCAAGACAGACCATCGTCTTTTAGCCAACGAATCCCTCTCGGAAAGGCTCCAGCCGCACGAGGATGTCCACTCTTTTCGTGTAAGACAGCATCGGAGGCGAGAGCTGCCAGCGGATGTCGCAAACAGATACGCATCTCATCCTCATCCATCACGTGGGCGACGATAAGTGTCCTTGGCTCCTCTAGTCTGAGTTGTGCGTAAAGCTGTTCGTCAAGGCGTCGCCCCTTGTGGGGACCAGAAGCGGCTTCAAGGGCTTCCAGCCCCTTATTCCAGCGCTTCTCAAACCCTGGATCGAAGACGGGGGATCCGATGAAGGTGCAAAATGCAGCGTATGGATAGGTATCAAAGCGAATATCGACGCCATCCAGACGAGCCCGATCAATCATATCGAGAACCTTTTGCGAGGCGCCAAAAGCGGTCATGCTCCCAAGATGCGATAATTGGACTCGAAGACCAGTTTCCTTCGCCAGGTCGATCATCTCTTGCACAGCGCCGACGCACGCTGAGCCGTCATAGCGGATATGGACCGAAATGAGCCTGCGATCGAAGCCAGTGACAACCTCCGCCAGCTGCCGAATTTCCCGCTTCGACGTATTAGGAGCATATTCGAGCCCAAAGGAGAGCCCAAAGGAACCCTTCCGAAGTTCTACATCGAGGAGCCGACACATACCGGCTATTTCTCGCCCATCGGCTTCCTTGTAAACATTGGTGATACCTACGGCTTCTCGAAGGCGGTTGTGTCCGGTCAAAAGTGCCAGATTCATGTACGGCACATCTATCATGGCCATATATTCGTCAATAAAAAGGCCGCTGCCGCAATTGCCGGCAAGGGCAGTCGTCACGCCTTGCAGAAGGAGAGATTGTTGTACAGTAAAGGGATCTTCCCGCTCTTCGTTGTGCATGTGAATGTCGATAAATCCCGGCGAAACGATGCATCCTGTGGCATCGATCACTCGTTGTGCCGACTTTTTGAGGTCGCCCACTGAAATGATTTTACCTCTCGAGATGCCGACCGAACAGTTTCGCATCGCCTTTTCGTCTGAAAACACGACCAGACCACCTTGGATCAGGATATCCCATTGCGCTTCTCTCACGGCTATATGCTCCTTTCCTGTTTTGCTCATCATAGCGAGGCGATTCGCCTACATTCTCGACAAGAAAAGAGAAGGGCCTAAGACCCTTCTCTTTGAGCAATAATTTCATCTGCTCTACTGATAGCCGATCGCCAGAGC
>CAYTKB010000220.1:0-2512 GCA_964438265.1 uncultured Acetomicrobium sp.
CTGGATAAATCAACGATTCGACGCACAAGACAACCATTGCCCGAAGGTATGGCAATTAAGACCTCTTGGATCTGGCGTCTTTTAACCTCCTTGGGCAAAGAATCGATGGGACCAAATACGGGAAGGCCAATAATCTTAGTGCCAATCTTTGTATGGTCATCGTCGAGAAAGCCCACGGGTTTTAAGCCCGCCTCAACATGACGTAACATTTCACGGGCAATCATAGTTCCTGCCTCACCCGCGCCGATAATCAGAACATCTTTGGGCTCAACAAAGGGTTTAAACTTTTTATAATCGCATCGTTCATGGTAAAGCCTAAAAAGCATTCGCAAGCTACCCAAAGTAAACATTGCAAGAAGAGTATTTATGAATGGGATACTTCGTGGGATCCGTAAAAAACTACTGCCAATAAAACATAACCCGGAAACGAAGAGGCAAAAAAACACCATAGCCTCAAATAAACTCACTAAATCAGGAACTCCAGTGCTTCGCCAAGAGCGTAAAGGAAGCTTATAAATAACTTCAGCTGCAAAAAGAGAAATAATAGAAACAAAAATATATGAGGGAATCTGTGTGACGTAGGAAAATACTTCTCCCTCAAGGCGCAGATAAAATGCCAAAAAAGCACAAATAACACATCCTACTAACAAATCTATTGTTAACTTTGCAACGTAGGTTCTTCGAAAGGTCTTCATCACAAACCTCCAAACTACAAGTTAAAACGCTGACTTTAAAAAACTTTGCTTGACAAATTCTGCAAAATCTAATCTGTCTTCGTTTGCTATATTATCTATAGAACTACTCACTATAATTAGCAAAACTATCAAATAAGTGTATCTTTATGTTAATAGCAAGGACTCGACTTAATTTCAAATCAAATCTTTTTAGCCGGTACGCCGACATAAATTCCTGGCTCGCTTATACTATTAATTACAACCGCACCTGCACCAATCACACAATTATCAGTTATGTTTATGTTATTTATTACTATGCCTCCAGCACCTATCCATGTGTTTTTCCCGACTTTAACAGCCCCAGCTAAATGTGCACCTGGTGATATATGAACATAGTCATCTATAACGTTGTCATGGTCTATAGTGGCTCCTGTATTAATAATGCAACCCTTACCTATCTTGGTACAGCAATTAATCACAACACCCGCCATTATCACTGTGCCAACCTCTACCTCCACTTCTTTTCCCAAAGTGGCTCTTGGATGAATCAATATTGGTACATTTGCTCCAGCAGCTATGAGCTCTACTATAATTTTTTCTCTCATAATGTTATTGCCTATCGCCACAAATATGTCATAATCCTTAGCGTACCTAAAGGCATTAACTGATTTATCAATCACTTCTATGCCTAACGATGATACAATGCTTTCGTCTTGGTCCAGGAAAGCTATGTATTTCCACACATCCATCTTCAAAGCTATGTCGGCGACAACTTTCCCGTGGCCGCTTGCGCCCATTATCAGAAGTCCTTCTCTCATGTTATAACGCCTCTCTCCGTTCTTGTGCTTCCGCATTGCCTCTAAAATATTCCATCGTCGCTTTGCCTTCTTGATTAATCCCTTCTCTTTGTAAAACCTTCTTGATAGTCAACAAAATAATCTTCAGATCCAAGGCAAGGCTCAATTTATCAACATACTCCACATCATAGTTGAACTTTTCTTCCCAGCTTATGGCGTTACGACCATGGACTAGTGCCCAGCCGGTCAAACCAGGCCTTACTTCATGACGTCTTCTCTGATGTGCATTATATAGGGGAAGATATTCCGCTAACAACGGCCTCGGTCCTACTATAGACATATCCCCTTTAAGAACATTAAAAAGTTCTGGTAGCTCGTCCAGGGATGTGGACCTCAAGAATTTACCAAAGTTCGTTAACCGCACTTCATCTGGCAACAAGACGCCTTTATCATCTTTTTCGTTAGTCATGGTACGAAACTTATAAATGGTAAATACCTTCTCATTCAAGCCTGCCCTTTCCTGCTTAAAGATTACCGGGCTGCCAAGTTTTATCCTCACAAGCAAAGCAATGATCAATGAAAGCGGGCTTGAAAGAATGATGGCCACTAACGACAATGCAAAATCTAAGGGCCTTTTAAAATATCGCCTATAAAGCCCACCCTTTTTATGAGTATTGCAGGACGGAGGCCTTATGTCTGCCCCATCGGACATCTTACTTCCACACCCCCCTTATGATCTCACATATTCTGTTCAGGTCATCGTCGGTCATCTTTGTGTCGCTTGGCAGACAAAGGCCATTTTCGAAGATTTTTTGAGATACTCCGCTTCCAAAAAACTCACACCCTTTATAAAAGGGTTGCATCTGCATGGGCTTCCATATAGGCCTTGACTCGATGTTTTCCTTTTCCAAGACTTCAAGTATCTTCAAGGGTCTAACTTTGCCAGAGGAGGTTATACAGCTTAGCCAAAAGTTAGGCTCACTCCACTCATTGACAGGCATCATCTCTAATCCTTCAAGGGAGCTCAAGTTTTCTTTATAA
>CAYTKB010000221.1:0-2449 GCA_964438265.1 uncultured Acetomicrobium sp.
CTGGACAGAATGGGTGCCGCATGCTCACTCATGCCGGTGGGCGAGGTCTTTGAGGCCATGCATCGCGGCGTAATCGATGCCTACGAAGTCGCAAGCCCCGCTGTCAACTGGACGATGGGTTTGCAAGAAGCCGGCAAATACATATACCTTTCTCCTGTGCGCCATCCTTACGAGTGGAACCCTTTCTTCTTCAACAAAAAGAAATGGGAGGAGCTTCCTGACGACTTGAAGAACGTTATCGAAGCGGCATGGAGAGAAGAGGCTTTCACATATTATGCCAAGGCTATTCAGGCAGACCTGAAGGCGCTGGATAACTTCCGTAACGCCGGCGTGCAAATCCTCCCACTCCCCAAAGCCATTGAGGACGCCTTTCTGAAGGAAGCCGATGCGTACTACGCCGAGGAGTCCAAGAAGGATCCCTTTCTCGCCAAGGTGCTTGAGTCTTACGACAACTTCAAAGAGACGTTTAGGGCAGTCTGGCCCCGTCCTTAAACTAAGGCACGCAAAAAGAGCACTACCAACAGCTTAATCAAATGGGGTGGGAATTATTCCCACCCCATTTACATCTTACGTCTTTTTTAAGTCTTGCATTTCACATATTACGTCTCATATCTCACGCCTTACGCTTTGCTACTCTATCTTGACCTTTTTGCCTCCCTCTTCAACTTCCGTCTTTTCGGGCATCCTCACGGTCAAGACGCCGTTTTTGAAGCTGGCTTTGGCACCATCAGGATCAACCAGGACGGGGAGCGAAATGACGCGCGCGATCTTTCCAAAGTAACGCTCCGAGCAGTAATAATCCTTGGATTCGACCTTCTTTTCCTGGATGCGCTCGGCTTTGATAGTCATGCGGTCTTCGTAAACCTTCAACTCCACGTTCTGCGGATCGATCCCTGGCAATTCCATCTCCGCCACTAAACAACCATCATCACGATACAGGTCCACGTTCACTGCGGGAGCCCCCTCGGGAGAGCGAACGGCCATGTGTCTCGTAAAGTCATCTATCATCGTAGAGATGTCCTGCTGGAGCCTGTCCAACTTCATGAGCATGCCTCTCCCCTCCTCTGTAAGTCTGCGACCGGGTTCAAAGAGCCAATGCTTCCCCATTTTTTCACCTCCCGTGATCGTCTCAATTGACAAAACCAAAAAGTGTCCGATCGAAAGCGTTATATTTACCGCACTTATCTTAGCACATTTATCAGCATTTGAACGGCACTTACCGTTACAACGATGGACAATATCCAACGGAGCCACCGGTTGCCCTTCAAAATGGCAAAACGGGCGCCCATTGCACCACCGACGAAGTTTCCGATAGCTAAGAGCGTGCCGAGGTAAAAGTCCACCAGGCCATGATACAGAAAAATAGCAAGGCTCAGGGTAGTAAACAAGGCTACAATCACTACCTTTAGCGCGTTGGCGTGAAGCAAATCCTTGCCGGCGGCTCCCACTATCGCCCACAACAAGAAAAAGCCGACCCCTGCCTGTACAAACCCCCCGTATATGCCTATGATGAACATGAAAACTGCGATGATCCATTTAGAGACGGGCACTTCTCGCTCTCGTTCCCACATATCGGGTTTTACCAATAAAAGAATGGCCATTGCAGTTATTAAAATGGCCACTGCGACACTCAGGTATCGCTCATCGAGATTCACGGCACCAAAGGTGCCGACTAAAGCGCCGGCCATGGCCGGCAAGCCAAAAAAGGCGCTATCTTCAACCGTCACCAGCGATTTTTTATAGAATTGATGCGCCGCCACTACATTTTGAAAGAGGACGCCTACGCGATTAGTAGCGTTTGCAACAGATACGTCTAAACCCATAAACACCAAGAGAGGTATGGAAAGCAAGCTTCCGCCCCCAGCCAACACGTTTAAAAATCCAGAGCAAAACCCAACGCCGATGACGAGCCCAGCAGAAAGTATCGTCATTCGCCCTCCTCCAATTCCACATCGTCTTTGCAGATATCGGCCCATCGCCCTCCCGTGAGCCTCGCCAGTTCTTCCGGCGAAACGGGGAAGAAGGCGTGATCGCTTCCCGCAGCGGCCCAAACTACGTCATGCTTCAGTATATTTTCATCGAGCAAGGCCTCCAACTTTTCCGGGTAACACACGGGCGGCACGCCGCCGATCTTATAACCGGCATAGTTGTAGACGAAGTCCGGCGGAGCCATACGGACGCGCCTGGCGCCCAACAGCTTCTTCACCTTCTGAGAGCTCAAACGGCTCGAGCCGGAAAGCAAGGCGAGCATTGGAGAGCCATCAACCAAAAGCAACAGGCTCTTTAAGATGCTCCCCTCTTCCACGCCGATGGCGTCTGCTGCATCCTTAACGGTAAAAATAGTCTTATCGGTGACCGTGATCTTCCCGCCGTAACCATGTTCCTCCAGATAGAGCCGCACGCGCTCCACCGCCTCTAAGTCGTTTGCGGATGCGCCTCCTTCGGTCAT
>CAYTKB010000222.1:0-2413 GCA_964438265.1 uncultured Acetomicrobium sp.
TGGGAGGAAGGCAGAGCTGAAGGAGGTCGTTTCTGATCTTGCCCACCCCGTGCTCCGCAGTGATTTTACCCCCAAGCCTTACGCCCTCTTTGTATATGGCGAGCTTTATGGCGTCTGCGTCTTTTGGCGGTACGTCATCCATAATGTGAGCATGGAGGTTGCCGTCGGCGGCGTGCCCGTAGAGAGGTATCTTTGTCCCGAAGCGGGATGCGATCTCGTCTATGGCGTCCATGAAGTGCCCCATCTCGGCCGGCGGAACAGCTGCGTCCATAATATCGAACGTCTTTGGCTTTAGAGCCGTGTAAATCTCGCTCCTCACCTTCAAAATGTTTCCCTGCTCTTCGCGCCGCTCCGCAATTATCGCCTCAGCTGCGCCAGAATTCCCTGCGAGCTCCGCGATCTTTTCGCACTGGTCGTATACGATTTCTTCGTTTTCGCCAGCCAAGGTGATCAGAAGCTGAGCAGAGCCCTCCTCGCAGGGCCAATTCAAGCCCAATGCCTGGGCCGATAGCTTGACGAGGTCTTTTTCCACATATTCGACGGCGAGCGGGATGATGCCCATCTGCAACATCTTGGGAACGACGTCCACGGCCGCATGTCGGCTCTCGAAGGGTATTATCAGAGTGGCCGTGGATGCGAAGGCCGGATACAGCCTCAGCGTAGCCTGCGTTATCACGCCTAAGGTGCCTTCGCTTCCTATGATGAGGTGCATCAGGTCGTAACCGGAGTTATCTTTGAGGAGCTTGCCGCCGAGTTGCAGGATCTCGCCGGTGGGCACGACGACTTCTAATCCCTTTACGTAATTTCTCATGATGCCATATTTCACTGCTCTGGAGCCGCCTGCGTTGCAGGCTATCATGCCACCGAGTTGTGCTCCTTCGTCGCCCGGGTGAGGAGGGAAAAATAGGCCCGACGCCTCGACGGCATCTTCTAATTGGCCCAGCGTCACGCCCGCTTCTGCTGTGACCATGAGATTGTCCCTATCTACCTCTACGATTTTATCCATGCGCTCAAGGGAAAGGACTATGCCGCTTCTCGTGGGGACGGCGCCGCCGCACAGGCCGGTCCCGCCACCCCTCGGGAAGACCGGCACTTCGGCGTTGGTGGCCAACTTCAATATCTGCGATACCTCTTGGGCGTTCGACGGTTTTACCACCACCACATCGCTCGCAGCTTTGGGACGAACGCCTTTGGCGGTCTCGTCGGCGAGATATCTCTCTATAAGCTCTTGTTTACTCGCTACCCAATCAGGACCTACGATTTCATTTAGCCGTTCCAGGATATGCTCCACCGTCATCACCTCTTCTTTAACTCCGCTATGAGCGCCGGGACGACCTCGTAGAGGTCGCCCACGATGCCGTAATCGGCCACGCGAAATATCGGCGCTGAAGGGTCCACATTTATGGCTATGATCGTTTCGGAGCCGCGCATGCCGGCCAAATGCTGCGGGCTCCCCGAGATGCCGCATGCTATATATAGCTTTGGCCTCACGGTATTGCCGCTGAAACCCACCTGGTGCTCTTTGCCGATCCATCCTTGGTCCACCAAAGGTCGGCTCGAGCCCACGACGCCTCCCAATAGCTCTGCCAACTCTTTCAGCATGGCGAAGTCTCCGGGATTTTTGAGTCCCTTCCCTCCAGAAACTATGACCTCCGCGTCGGGAAGGTTGGCATTTTCCCCCATCTCCTCGCGGATCAGGTGCGATGGAGGAAGGCATGGGATGGCTTCCATCAGTACGACTTTCCCGCGCCTGTTGCGATCGTGGGGGAGAGGCTTCATGACCCTGTAGCGCACCGTGGACATCTGAGGTCTGGTGCGGGTCTTTATGTGGGCTAAGATGTTGCCAGTGAAGGCTGGCCTGATCTGGATCAGCGAGCCATCGTCGTTCGGGGCGAGTTCCGTGCAGTCAGCTGTGAGCCCCGTACTCAGCGCCGCGGCCACGCGCGGCGCGAGCGATCTGCCCAAATGCGTGGCGCCAAAGAGGACGATCTCCGGTCTCGTCTCTCGGATCAGCTTAACCAGGTTTTCTTTGTAGGTTGTGGGGTCGAAGTGGGCCAGCGTCGGCGAATCGAAGAGAAAGACGATGTCGGCACCTCTGAATATCAACTCCTGAGCCCACTCCTCTTTTAGATCGCATCCCAAAAGCGCTGCGTGCACATCGAGATTTAAGGCATCGACAAGTTCTCTTCCCTTGCCCAACAGCTCGTGCGTTATGGGGTGTATGTCGTCACCCCTTCGCTCGGCGAATATAAGAACGCTTCCCATGGCTTTTCCCGGTCCCCCTCGGCTTCGGGCCCATGCCCGTCATCTGCGCTTAAACCTCATTATACAATGAAGACATAATGAAGCTTGCCCCCGTCCACCTTTAGCGATATTATGACCAGTGCAGGGTGGTTTTTGCGCCCTGCCGTTC
>CAYTKB010000223.1:0-2396 GCA_964438265.1 uncultured Acetomicrobium sp.
ACCGTCCACGCGGAAGCGCACTTTCGTGGATTGCTCGAAGGGCTCTATGTGTATGTCCGAAGCCTCCTCCCGCACCGCTTGCCTTATGATGTTGTTGACTAGCCTTATGACAGGCGCATCGGTTGCACTCTCTTTCTTCGTCTCCATTGCTTCTTTTTCGGGTTCTCGGGCCGGCACTTGGACAATTTCTGCCATAGCCTCCTCTATTCTCCCCTGAACAGAGTAGACGGATTCGAGCGCCCTGTGGATATCCGAGGCCGTGGCTATATTCACCTCCACCTCCCTGCCCGTCAGCATCCTAACCTCGTCCAGGGCGAGGACGTCGAGCGGCTCCGCTGTGGCCACGACTATGCGGTTGCCCATGACGCTTAAAGGGACCACCTCAAGCCTCTTTGCCGCAGCCTCGGGCAGAAGGTTCAATGCCTCAGAAGTCGGACGGAGGCGAGAGAGGGAAACGAGGGGAAGTCCCAGCTGCGCAGAGAGCGCCTGGGCGAGCTCCGTCTCAGCAATGTGCCCATCCTCGAGGGGGATCCCCAACAGATGCAAGCCTGAGACGCCCTGCTCCTCAAGCGCCTCCTTCGGCTCTCTTCCGGCAATAACCTCTGTCTTGATCGGCAACTCACCCAGGTGACGTTCACGACTCTGTTCCATATCGTCAACTCACCATGTCAATTTTTGATCTGCCAGTAGAACACATGCATTCTCATAGGTTCACCGTACCTTATCGCCACCATGCTCTCTACCATAAGCTCTTTTTCGTCTTTGCCTATGGCTTTGGATCGGATGAGGAAAGCGTGCTCTCCTTCCAGAGAACTGCTCAAAAACGTCAACTCGTCGGGTGAGGTTACAGCAGAGGTGCCATCCGGCGTGCTGGACGACGTTGAAATATCTCCCGAAATGACCCTGACCGGCGGCAGATCCCTGGAATAAACTGCCGAATCGGGGTTATAGTTGCAGTCAAGGATAGTTACCTCGACTGTCATATCGGAGGATGGGATCGAAACGCTCAGGTTGAAGGCCAACATGTCCCCTGAAGTCTTGGTGGCCGCCAAGCTACTGAGCTCCCCGGTATAGGACTTTTGCTCGCTGTTGAGGGAATTTCGGCTCTCCCAAAGCTGGGCTTTGCCCCATTCAATGCCACTTTGGGCGGCGTTGTAAAGTCGTTCCCGCTCTGAAGCTATAGAATAAATGGAAAAGCGATCTGTGGCTAGCTCCATCATCACCACCGCCAAGGTAGAAAGTGCAAGCATTATAGTCAAGACAAGAGGCAGCGCAAAACCCTTTTTCTTGTTTTCCATATTTACGGGCTTTTTGTCACCACCTATCTCGAAGCCGGCCCCAAAAACAGGATAAACATTGTGCACCGACATTGGCCTACTATCCAGTTGTATTCTTTATCACTTAATGCCCATGGCGGTCAATATCTTCTGGCTCTATTAGCGTGGAATCGGACAGGAAAAATATAATGGTGGTAAGGTCCCAACGACCGACAACTCAAGAAAGGAGGCTTTACCACCAGATCCACATCCCCAAAACTCACGAGGTCTTTACTTTTTGTGTTTTCGACGACCTTGGGGCCATTTCCGCCTATCAATGTGTCTGGCAATGGCACTACTCCTCCGTCCTCCCCTCTCCCCTATTGACTCCTAAACATGTGAGTCTAAAGTTTAGGTTGTGCGTTAAGGCTGATTTAGAGGCGTTGTGTATTTATCGCATACAAGCATACCATACTTGGGGCGAGACGGCGTGAAGGCCTGCGCACTGCCAAAAGCTGTTTATCGCGCCGTGATCTTGTACCTAAATATATTTTCTCCGGCACTGACCTGAGGCAGCTTGAAAACATCTTTTAGCACCATTCGCTCTTGAAATTTTAGGAAGTGGCAGGAAACTAAGGGGCTAAAACACAAAAAAGCAAAATCTCACCCTGAGGTTTTACACTGACCCTAAGTTTCTATGATGCTTAACCCTGGAGTTATTTGCTTTTTATGACTCCTTCTTCGAGTATTTTAATTTGCCTCTTTCTCGGCAAGACCTTCACAGTGATCTCTTGCTCGCCGCCTGGAGGAAGGACGATATCCATTTCTGGGGTTTCGACATAGTGATATGCTGGCAGGTTGTAATCATAGACTTTAAATTTCCACGCCCCCGGCCGTATGGCCAAAAATGCGAACTTTCCATCATCGTCCGTGAGCGTCCTCATAGTCTCGTCGTCGCAGGCTATCTCGACCAGGATCCCTTTCAACCCCTGGGAATAAGCATCGGGCTTTCTTTCCAGAGCGCCGATCACCGCAAGCTCGCCCGTTTCAACTGGAGCCTCAGACTCGCCAGTGACCAAAACTAGCCTACCCTTCAAATTGGCCGAGCTCACTATATGCAATTCGACAAAAGTGGTCTTG
>CAYTKB010000224.1:0-2347 GCA_964438265.1 uncultured Acetomicrobium sp.
CTCGGTAAACTCAGCGTCATTTATAAGAGGCGGATAACCATAAGTATAGACATATTCAAGTTCACCTCTCATGCCTTGTACAATCCCTTTTAGGATCTCATGGATTCTTTTGTCGAGGAATTCCCTAAGTTCCTGTTTCAGGGCGCGCACTGTGCCGCAGAAACGTACATCGCTTGAGATTATATTATAGGCCGTTCCACCCTCGATTTTGCCTATGGTGACAACCGCAGGTTCTACAGGGCTTAACTCTCGACTGATGATGGACTGAAGCGTAGAGATCGCACAAGAGGCAATGACAATGGCATCGACAGCCTGATGGGGCATGGCGCCATGTCCCCCCTTGCCTTTTACCGTTACGTCAATCCGGTCCAGGCAAGCCATCATAGGGCCATGACTGACATAAACCTCCCCCGGCTTATCAGATTTCCAGATGCAACCTGTATGAAGGCCTACTATGGCGTCAACTTTGGGATTTTCGAGTGCTCCATCCTCGATCATTGGCTTGGCTCCGCCTGGACCTTCTTCCGCAGGTTGGAACAGGAACTTGACGTTTCCGGCAAGCTCTTCTCTGTGCCGAGAAAGCAGTTTGGCTGCACCAAGTGCCATGGCCATGTGGGCATCGTGTCCACAGGCGTGCATACGTCCTTCAATCTTTGAGGAAAATGGAAGACCGGTTTCCTCGCTTATTGGCAAAGCGTCCATATCTGCCCTTATGGCTATGGTTTTGCCCGGTTTTTTACCTCTAAGAAGACCTACGACGCCGTGGCCACCTACGCCTGTTCTAACCTCCAGGCCAAATTCCTGCAACCGCTCTGCAACAAAGGCTGCAGTCTTGGGAACATCAAGCCCCACCTCAGGATACTGGTGGAGGTGTCTTCGCCAGGCAACGAGCTCTCCTTGCAAGCTTTGAGCCTCTTTTTTTATCTCCTCTATGGATAGCATGAAAGGCCCTCCCTTTTAGAGTTTCTTACTGACATATAACCACCGACTTATACCGATGGTGCCAAATACTGAAATCGCAATAGCCGACCAGGCTGGAAATTTTAAAAGCCCTATTACGATGAGGGGTATCGGAAGTGCAATAACAGCAATCTTGGGATACCGCAAGGAAAACTGTCCATTTATGCATGTAAAATGTTCTCCTTGCGCTCCTATCGACTACTGCATCGAGATCACGCAAAAAGGTTCAAAAATCGACACGGGTTTGTGGCCGAGCGTAAATGTTCGATTCTGTGCGCTATGCTGCACACAAGTTAAGACAGCTTTCTTGCCTAAAAATTACGGTTGATTGCTTGTATCTGATGTCGCATCAGGCAACGAAAAAAACTCCGTTGCCTGATTTCACCTATTTTTATATGCCAAGCCTTCAGACGAGGATGTTTTTGCCATCGACGATGAGCTTTCCGTCCACTTCGATCTTAGGATCCCAGAACAATAGATCGTAATGGCAAGGGGCCTTTACGTTGCCGCCCAGCGTGATGCTCGTGCCTATGCCGATGTGGGCAGTTCCGAGGACGCCTTCATCTTCGAGCATGATGCCCATGAGCTTGCATTTGGGATTCAACCCTACGCCGAGCTCGGCTATGTTGAAGCTGTTTTTGTCGTTATGGCTTTCGAGATCCCTCCGTAAGACCTCAGCCTGTCTGCCGCCTTCGATCTTCGCGATAAAGCCGTTTTCGACGTCGATGTAGATCGGCTCATCGATGACGCCTATTCCGAGATACGGTACGCTCGCATCGACGACGACCCTGCCGTTTGTTGTGCCCTCCAAAGGAGAGACGTTCGCTTCCACATTCGGGATGGGAGAAAACTCACCAGGTTCAACGATGCAATAGAGGGCGTTACCGCGCCTTCCATGGATATCCATGGTCAAATCGGTCCCTTTGGGAGAAGTGACGCGGACCTCGTTGCCCGTGCTGAATGCCGCGGCGATCTTTTGGCAGAGGGGCTTCAATTCGCGAAAATTAGCCTCAAGGCCCCCACTGATCAACATCTCCTCCGTGAATTCTGTGAGGGCGACTATCCTGGCGCCGTTAGCTGCAGCATCTTTGACGGCATAGGTATGAGTGACCGAATAGCTCACAGGCAAAAGGACTACATCGGCATTCTTCATCGCTTCAGCCACAGGTTTCGGAGGTTCCTGCCCAGATCTTTCGCGAGGTGTCATGACGATCATGCTGACCTCTGCGCCTCGCTCGACGGCCGCTGCAGCTAAAACGCTGCCCAGCTTTTCCTTATACATATCTGTGAGGATGACGACTTGCTCTCCGGGTTTAAGAGCCACACAAATGTCTAAAATGGTTCTTGCGCCCTTGAACATCAAGGCTTCTTTCATGTCCACTTTGGA
>CAYTKB010000225.1:0-2330 GCA_964438265.1 uncultured Acetomicrobium sp.
TCCTCAAAAATAATGTCTTCGAAATCACATTGTTTCCCCACAATTGACGAAAAGGACAACCACTCCGACAATCCCTTTTGGATGAAATTTTCTTTAAGGGGGTTTGGGAATGGTTGCCCAGATACCAAAAGGAGTATACACCATGAAGGCTAAACGCGCCATCATCAATCCCGGGGCAGTTCACTGTAAGTGTTGCTGTCACACGACTTTATTGGCAAGAGTCTTGCTTGAGTCGTTCTGACAAGATGGCGTCAATAATGCAGATGAAGAGTAAAAACTGGAGGCACTTATACATATCAAGCTCATGAATTCAGGTTGATGACAAATTTCATTTCATAGCCCTTTCCTGTTGGCCAATCTTCGCGGATAATTTCTATTACAGCAGTATCTCCTATTTTTGATGACATGTTCGTCCCGTTTGTAATTGCGTCGCAGATATTATCGGGAAGGGGTTCATTAAGAGATTTTTTAAGTAATATTTTAGCATATTCTAGCAAAACATTATGGGCTTTCTTTGCTTCAGCACGGTTGTGCACATTAACAACTAATTCCAGTTGCTTAACGGTTGTAGCCGTCCCGTTTACATAATAGGCTATGTTATTTTTCGGAAACCCTGCCCCAAATTCCTTGTATGGGCTGCAACAACCATAATTATCATCCCAATAGTGTTTCCAACCATCCGCAGCTAGTCCAACACTTGCGAGATAATCGCAAGCTACGCTTAGCTTGATGTCTTTCGTTGCTGCTAGAGATGGAACAGCAATAAATAAACAGAATATCAAGGCACTTGTAATAAGACAATCCAAACTTTTTCGCATAAAATTACCCTCCTTTTTCGGTTAACAATCAACCTCACCAACACGTGCCTTCCCCACGATGAGGCAGAAGGAAGGAATGTCAACCTTTGCGACCTTTTAAGGCTCTTGCCCTACGCTCTGTCCTTTGATAAAACCCTTCGTGGGGTCCTACCATAAATACTAAGCACGTTTTCTCATCTTCCAGTATTGGGTAAGCAGTCCGATAAGCTGCTCCTTTAAGAGAAAACTCAAGAGGCCAAACCCCTAGCAGAGAACCTTTTAATTTATGACCTAGATATGGGTTTTGTTTAAGCGCTAAAATCCCCCCTGGTGGCTTCTTCAGCCAACTCCTGCAACTTGGTTAGGTCTTTTTCGGCATTTTTGGTCAAGCGTAATTCACAGAGATCGCTCATTTAACATCTAAGCGAATATTATGTTCTTCGGCGTATGCTTCTATGGTCTTGGTGTATCCCTCTTTATACTCTCTAATGGCATGCTCAGCCAAAATATCAAAAGGACTCACCGCCGGGACTACCCGCAACTGGTTGCTTTGCGGATCATACTTAAAGAATAATGTGTCGCCCGCTTCTACCCCAAAGCTTTTCTCCTGCTCTTAGGCAAAGTAATACGGCCTTTATCGTCTATTCTTACGGATATTTCTTTTGCACCAGTATATCCTACCCTCCCTTTGTGGGAAATTCCCACTTATCGAATACTTTAATTATAGCCCAAAGCAAATCTTGCTTATCAAGGGGTCGGTTTTCCTCAAAAATAATGTCTTCGAAATCACATTGTTTCCCCACAATTGACGGCTGGACTCAAATAACTGTCTTATAGTCGCCGGTAAGCTTGCCCACGCGGCCGCACAGCCAATATGGCCACAGACGTATTTAACTCATCCACGACGTAAAGTATCCGCCATTCCCCCACGCGAGACGACCGCAACCCCTCCACGCCCTTCAACGGCTTGCTCAGGCGCGGAGTTGTGGGGTTATCGGCCAACTCCCGCAGCCGTTGGCGGATTCGCTCTTCGGTCTTTCGATCCATGCGATCAAGGGTCTTAACGGCTTCACGGTAAAGTCTGATCTCATAGGTCACGGCCTTTTGCCTTGTTCGTATTCTTCAAGCGTCACATACCTACCAGCTTTTACGTCTTCCAAGCCGCGCTTTATCGCCGCCCAGTCTTCTGGGCTCATTGCCTCTTTTTCCCTATCTTCACGGTCATCCGACTTTAAGAAGGCCACAAGGTCACGCTCCCGTATGCGCCAGAGGCTGCCGATTTTGACCCCTTTTAGCTTTCCCTGCCACAGCCACTTTTTTATTGTAACAGGAGAAAGCCTAAGAAGTTCAGCTGCCTCCTTTGGCGTTAGGAGTTTATCCATTTCTATCGCTCCCTATTATTTTCTTACTTCTACTTATATTATCTTTTTCTTACTATGTCAATACCTGCGTATATATCACCTGACGAATAGAGCTGTTTTTCCTCAAAAATAATGTCTTCGAAATCACATTGTTTCCCCACAATTGACGAAA
>CAYTKB010000226.1:0-2321 GCA_964438265.1 uncultured Acetomicrobium sp.
AAGGGGGCGTTGTGAAATGGCCAAAGTAAAAGCTATGGTTATGGAGAAGCCAGGGAAGTTGGAGCTCAGAGAATTTGAGAAGCCCCATGCGCCGGAAGACGGGTTGCTTCTCAAGGTGAAGGCTTGTGGCATATGCGGCACCGATAAGCATATGATGACGGGGAAGGCCACGTGGGTTAAGTTTCCCGTCATCCCGGGTCACGAGTTCGTAGGCGTCGTGGAGGAGCTGGGGCCCAAGGCTAACGACACGATGAACGTCATAGGTGGCCCGCTCAAGGTAGGGGATAGGATAGCGGTAACCCCAGCTTCCAAGGCTTGCGGCCGCTGTTTTTATTGCCTCAGTATGCCACACAGACCGCAGCTTTGCTCCAATCGAAGGGTCTATGGCCTCGCTAATTGCGAAAACCCCCCATACCTTTTGGGCGGCTTTGCCGAGTATGTGGTTGTCGACGGCAGATCCTGGGCCTTCAAGATCCCTGGCAACGTGTCGGACGAAGTTGCATCGCTCACTGAGCCTACATCTGTAGCCATGAGGGCGGTGGAGAGGGCGCTAAATCCGGGCGAAGCTTTCAGCGGCCAGGGGTTCGGCGCAGGCAAAAGCGCAATGGTCATCGGCGCAGGTCCAATAGGGGCGCTTGTCGTGGCCGCGTTGCGTTACATGGGCGCTGGCCTCGTGATAGCCACCGACTTCTTCCCCAAGAGGCTTGAAATGGCCAAAAAGCTCGGCGCCGACGTGGTGATTGAAGGGAAACGCCCCTTGGAAGAGAGGCTGGCCGAGGTGCAGAAACTCACATCTGGCGTTGGGCCCGACGTGGTCATAGAGGCTGCGGGCAATCCCAAAGCATTTGAGGATGCCCTTACCTTCGTCAGACGCGGAGGAAAGCTCATCGAAGTGGGGCATTATACCGATACGGGCGTGGCCGAGGTGCACCCGTTTTATATCTGCCAAAAAGACGTTGACATTCACGGCTCCTGGGCGTATCCTCCCATGATGTTCAAGGACGCTTTGGATTTCTTTAGCAGGACGAGCCTGCCGGTATCCAACTTGATCTCCAAGAGCATGTCTCTTGAGCAGCTCGAGGAAGGGTTGAATCAGGTAGGTACAGAAAACGTCCATAAGATCGTGATAATTCCATAGGTGTAATTCTTGTAAACGGGGGAGAGAAAATCATGCCGGAGGTCTCGGTCGTCGTTCCTACCATAAATGAAGCTGGAAATATCGATGATCTTCTTTCGCGCATCGTAACGCTTATCGATGAGCTTCCGTACGGGCTTGAAGTGATAGTAGTGGACGACGGCTCTACCGACGGCACGCGCGAGCGCGTCTTGAAGTGGGGGGAGGCGCATCTTGTGCGCCTCCTCGCCAGAAACGGGGATCGGGGTGTAGCGAAGTCCGTAATAGCGGGAGCTCGCGCTGCCCGCGGCGATATCGTCGTCGTCATGGACGCCGACCTTAGCCATCCTCCCGAGGTCATTCCTGCACTGGTTGAGCCTTTGCTTGAAGGCACGCATGATATGGCTATCGCGAGCCGCTACGTACCTGGAGGCTCCACCCCTGGTTGGCCCTTCTACCGGCGCGTAGCGTCCTTTGCGGCCACGGCCGTGGCGAGGATCTTTGTAGATGTGAAAGATCCCATGTCAGGCTTTTTCGCAGTGCGCCGCGACCGCCTATGTTCGCTCGATCCTGAAGCCACCTGTTTCAAAGTGTGCATGGAGCTTTTGGTCGCCGGCGGTCCCTCACTTAGGGTGGTCGAGGTGCCTATAACGTTCAGGGATAGGGCGAGTGGCCGCTCCAAGATAAACCTCATCAGGATGGGGTGGGCTTACCTCTGCCGGTTGGCCGCATTGGCGGGAGCTAATGTGTCGGCTAAAAGCGGCTTTCGCTTCGGCGTTGTGGGACTTTTGGCCATGATTGTGGACCTCTCCGTATTTTCGCTCTTGGCGAGCATGGGGTTGGCCATAGGGCAAGCTCATGTGCTGAGCTTTTTCTCCTCTACATTATTTAACTTCGTCTGCAACGCCAGATGGTCCTTCGCTAAAGAGAGGCCCCATCCGACCTCGTTTGCAGGCTATGTGCGCTTCCTTCTCTTGGCGCTGGCATCGTTATTCCTGCGCGGAGGAGTGCTGGCTACGCTGAATGAAGCATGGGGGTGGCCACCGCTTGCGGCCGTTATGGGTGGGATATTCGCTGCCGCGGCAGTAAATTATGTCGGCAATGCCTTCTTCATATTTCCCCCCGATGGAGAAAGGCACGAAGAGCTGCGATGGCGGGCTATCTCCGTCATCTTCCTCATTTATGCTGTGGCGCTGCGCCTTTCTTA
>CAYTKB010000227.1:0-1946 GCA_964438265.1 uncultured Acetomicrobium sp.
TGATGTCGGCAGGCATGAGGTCAGGGGTGAACTGGATGCGGTTGAAGCGAAGTCCCAGCACCCGCGAGAGGGTATTGACCATCAACGTCTTGGCCAGTCCGGGTACGCCGATGAGCAGAGAATGACCCTCGCAGAGAAGTGAAATGAGAATGCGCTCGATAACCTGACGCTGTCCGACGATGACTTTTCCAATCTCACTGTCAAGTTTTTCCTTGGCTTCTCGTAAGCTTCGTAAAAGCGCGCGGTCTGCACTCTGGGGTGTGGATAAGATTTCATGCTTTTCTTCTCGGGATTTCTTCAAGTTACGCTCCTGTGGTTGTTGGAGTGTTTTCCACCGTTTTGGAAAAGTTATTCACACCGGGTGTTGGAGATTCGGATAATCTTAATGTCACTTGTGAAATCAGCGGTGGAGTAATCTCCAATAGAATGTTGAAAACGCACTCCTCATTCCATTTCTCCGTGTTAATAGAAGACACCTATTGCCCCTCGTTGGCTTCAAAATCCCTGATCTTATCTACTCGGCGCTGGTGGCGTCCGCCCTCAAACGAAGCTCCAATCCAAACCTCGATCATCTCCCTCGCGAGCTTTTCGCCAATCCCGGTGTCCGCCCCCATGCAGAGGACGTTGGCATCGTTGTGGCGCTTGCACATCTCCGCATCCTTGACCGTACACACGCGCGCGGCACGGACGCCGTGGATTTTATTTGCTGCGATGGACATCCCGATGCCTGTTCCGCATATCAATATTCCCAATTGGGCTTCTCCCTCGCTTACGAGTCTTGCTACTTTTAAGGCAAAATCAGGATAATCCACGCTCCCCACGGAGTCAGTCCCTGCATCTATGATCTCATGATTTTCGTTCAACCATTTGATAAGGGCCATTTTGAGTTCATAGCCCCTGTGATCGGAACCTATTGCTACAGTCATTAAATATCCTTTTAGCGCTCAAAAAAAGAAGCAGGGCTTCTTTTTTTGAGCGGATTAACATGGCGGCGGAGGGGATCGAACCCCCGACACGCGGATTATGATTCCGCTGCTCTACCAACTGAGCTACGCCGCCGAATCGCATCTACGTCACTTATGGAGATTGTCAAGTTCTTGGTGGGAAGGTCTCCACCATTTTTCACCAATCTTGTCTATCGCGGCCCTAAGCTGCGTCTCCGATATATGGGTGTACCTTGCACTCATGGCTAACGTCTTGTGTCCCATTAGCTGCATTATCGTGTAGGCGTTAAATCCCTCCATACCGAGGTAACTCCCGAAGGTATGGCGCAGATCGTGGAACCGGAAGTTCGTTATGCCTGCGTGCCTGCACGCGGTGTCGAAGGCTCTCCGCCAGTTGCCGTAAGGCCTGCCGTCCGGTTTCGAGAATACATACTGCGAGAATGGATAACGGGTATGCAGTTCGGATAGCACTTCAAGCAAGCTTGCGTGTATCGGGATGTGTCTCGTTTCGTTATTCTTTGAGCGCCTTACCGTTATACGAGCTTCTGTAAGATTAACGTCATCCCATGTAAGCGCTAACAGTTCACCCTTACGCATTCCGGTCAGTAGAGCGGTTAGAACTATCGGATAGAGCATTTCGCTTTCGCTGTGCTTGCAGGCGTCAAGTAAACGCTCGCGTTCGTTCTCGTTAAGATAGCGCGTCCGCCCTGGCGGCTCCTTAAGGAACCTTACCCGCTTGACAGGGTTGGATTTGAGGTATCCCCAATCAACGGCCTTCGATAGCATGTGCTTAATGAGGGCTAGATCACGGTTGACAGTTGCAGGCTTGACCTCTTTTCCTCGTGCCTCTATGAAGAGTTCTATCCTGCGTTGTGTCATATCGGTCAGCTCAAGGGCACCGAACACCGCAAGGAGCTTGGGCAGCCTGCGCTTATCTCCCTTGAATGTAGAGGTGGCCTTATTAACCTCGGCATAGACGATATACTCCTCGGCCAGCTCTCT
>CAYTKB010000227.1:1956-2264 GCA_964438265.1 uncultured Acetomicrobium sp.
TCTGAACGTTGAGACAGACTTGGCTTGGAAACCAAGAGCATCGGCACGCTCAGCCGCCTTGACAATCTCTCCAAATTTTAATAGAGCATGGGTCTTGTCGGTCTCTCCTGTGGAGAGCATCCGTCTTTTCCCGTTAAGCGTGAACCTAACATACCAACGCCCGTTGGTATATCTATATAATCTCACGCTGCGCGTAAGTTTAATCTGATGGCCCGAAAAGTCAAGGTCATAGGGATGAAAGGCAATTCTAGGACGACGCGACCTGCGCCTTGTAGGATGGACTTTAGGGGCAAGGAGTGAGTTGGCGT
>CAYTKB010000228.1:0-2142 GCA_964438265.1 uncultured Acetomicrobium sp.
CCCCACCACTTTGGCGACCTTGCCGTTGACCTTGATCAAGTCGACCGCATCGAGGTGAGATTCTATTGCCTCCCACAAAGCCTCAGGACCCATTGAAGGCGCGACCCTCCAGCAACACCTTATCCAACTCTTGGCTTATCTGCTCGAGCTGGGTTCTCCATCTGGCGTCGTAAACGCCCAAGTTGGTCTCGACCACACAGCTGCCCTTTTCCACATTGTCGTCGGGTATAAACTCGAGGTGCTTGACGCCCCTCAAAAGCTCGGCAAGTTCGTCGCTGTGAGACTCCACGTAAGTCAGATCCGACGGGGCAAGATAAACCAGTATGCGCTCCTTATCGCTCGCGCGAGCCAGTATTTCCCTCAAGACCCTCAGCACTACTCCTTCGTCCAGGGAAGTTCTCTGAAAGAGCAAGCGCGACAGGATCTTTTCCCACAAGCGCACCAGCTTCGCCTCGTTGGCGATGAGCAGCACATCGAGAGAATTTTTCAGCTCCTCGTGTATCGATTCGAGCAAGCCCACCAGGGAAGAGATTTTCTTTATATTTTCCTCGCGAACTGCCTCTATAGCTTCAATCTTGCCTTGTTCGGCCCCTCGGCGATACCCCTCTTCATATCCCTCTCTGAGCGCCTTTTCTCTCAGTTTTTCCGCCTCCTGGGACATCTTGAGCGTCATATCCCGCCGTTCGGCTTCGAGCCTCTTTCTCTCCCCATCGAGCTCCGCCCTCAAGGCGGCGTTCTCCCGCCTGAGCTGCTCTACGGTTTTTCTCAGGGTCACCTCTTCTTCCTTTTTCTCCTCGCTGACCCTTTCGGCAGGGCAAAGATCCGCCTGTTGCCCATTCAACGAGGTTACCTTGACAGCCTGAGGGATCAACCTTACGGCTTTCAACAGCTTAGGGGAGAGATGGTCAGACAATGAGCTCCTCCTCCCCGCCGCGGGATATTACGATCTCTCCGGCCTCCTCGAGCGCCCTGACCACGTTTACGACCTTCTGTTGCGCCTCTTCTACGTCTCTCACGCGCACCGGCCCCATATATTCCATGTCCTCCCTGAGCATCTCGGCAGCACGATGAGACATATTCTTGAAAAACTTTTGGCGCAATTCTTCGGATGCACCTTTAAGCGCCAAAGCCAAATCTTTCATGTCCACCTCTCGCAAAGCCCGCTGCAGCGAGCGGTCGTCCAAGGACAATATATCCTCGAAGACGAAGAGGCGTTTCTTTATCTCCTCGGCCAGCTCGGGATCTCGTTCCTCCAGGCCTTCCATTATGTTCTTCTCCGTGCCGCGGTCGACGCGGTTTATTATCTCGACGATGCTATCCAGGCCGCCGGCGAGGGTGAAATCCTGCCCAGCCACGGTAGAGAGCTTACGCTCTAAAACTCTCTCCACTTCCCTCAAGACATCAGGGGCGATGCGATCCATTTTGGCTATGCGACGGGCTACCTCGGCCTGAACACTTGGAGAAAGGCCGCTCAAGACTTGCGCAGCCTGTTCCGGTTCGAGGTAGGAAAGTATGAGGGCTATGACCTGGGGATGCTCGCCTTGTATGAATCCCAAAAGCTGTTGCGGATCGCTGTGGCGCACAAAATCGAAGGGCCTGACCTGCAGGCTCGCCGTGACCCTCCTCAGGATTTCTTGGGCCCGATCGGGACCCAAAGCCTCCTCGAGCAGGGCCCGAGCATACTCGACGCCTCCCTGGCTGATGTATTCCCGCGCCATTAGTATCTCTTGCGCTTCCTTCAATACTTCGGTCTTGAGTTCGGGATCCACCCTTCTGATACTCGCAATCTCTATCGTTAGCATCTCAATCGTGGACTCGTCGAGGTTTTTGTACACTTGGGCGGCTAATTCCGGACCTAGGGCTATGAGGAAAATAGCCGCTTTCTCCCGCCCTTTGAGGTCTTTCCCTTTTTTGGCCATAACACAAAGGCCCCTTCCTTAGTTAACGAACAGAACGTGCTGACAATTGTTTAACATAATATCTGCCAAGGGCAATTATACATCCTCCAGAAGCCAATTCTGAACCAACTCTGCGATCTCCTCAGGTCTCTGTTTGGCGTATTCTTTCAACTGCTCCTCTATCACAGCAGCCTCACCGCGGACCTGCATCAGCTCAGGCCTCTCTATGAGTTCGCGAAGCGAC
>CAYTKB010000229.1:0-2120 GCA_964438265.1 uncultured Acetomicrobium sp.
ACAACTCACATCCGACCGTGCGAAATAACTGTTATTTACTCTTCCTATAATCTTCTGTAAATTTTATAACGCTATCTATAGCATATTTTGGAACAATATTTGTAAATACACCTTGGTATAGAGATGCAATCTTTTGTTGAAATAGAACTGGATCTGGATAGGTAATTTCCTTGAAGTGTGGCCTAAGTTTTTCTAACATTTCTGTATGCTTAGCCTGCGAAAACTCGCGAGAGATATCTCTGGCAGCATATGCAGCTTCTTGAACTATATTCTGAAGATCATCAGATAGACTGTCCCACAAGGCTTTGTTCATCATAAAATTAACATTATAGTAGAATATATTAATTATAGCTAAGTAATCTTGAACTTCATAAAATTTAGAATCCCATATCGCGTCAAGTGGGTTAAATTGTCCATCGACTACTTTTTGTGCCAAAGCAAGATAAACTTCACTAAAAGGCAGCGTAGATACAGCAGCTCCCAGGGCTTTAAAGGTTTCTATGGAAACCGGTTCGTTAGGACTGCGCATTTTGATGCCTTTTAAATCATCTGGCGTATAAATAGGACGTTTGCTATTGGTTATTTGTGCAAATCCTAAATCGCAGAACGATAATATCTTTAAATTGCGCTCTTCCGCTAACGCTTTCAGTTTGTCACCCCAAGGCCCATCGAGCAAAGCATATGCCTCTTCGAAATTGTGGACCACGAACGGAAGCGCGGATGCAGCAAATTCCGGAATGAGATTTTGCATAGAACCTCCGCCAGATAGTTGAATATCAAGAGCGCCTACCATGACAGCCTCTATCATCTCTTGCTCGGTTCCAAGAATCTCGCCTGGGAAGATATCCACTTTAACCTGCCCATTCGTCCTCTCGGATACTATCCTCCTAAACTCTTTTGCTGCCACATCACGCACAGAACCTTCAACGGTATTAAACCCTATTCTCCAGTGATACGTCTTCTGCTGACACAAACCTATGCCTTCTGTTGATAGAATCAGAACCAGTGCGACAATGAATATTACGCTCGCTACTTTTGATCTTTTCATGTTTCCCACCCCTCCCCATTAACTAAGATTTATAACCATAAACTATATTAGTTTACTACATGTGGAGCGAGTTTGGTTTCGTCGAAGTAGACGCCGTGGCCAGGCGCATCTGGCATGATGGCATATCCATCCTTCAAGACGAGTGGATTTATCAGGTAGTCGTCGAGCCTGTATGCGTGGTGCTCAAGATACATGGCGTTCGGTATAGCGCAGAGCAGGTGTACGTGGATCTCGTCAGCGAAATGGGTGGCCACAGGCAGATCCCACGCTTCAGCGATGGCCGCCACCTTGAGCCATTCCGTTACGCCGCCTACCGTTACGGCATCGGGTTGGACTATATCGAGGGCGCCTACCGAAATGTAGCGCTTAAACTCGTATTTGGAATGCAAGTTCTCGCCAGCCGCCACAGCCATAGAAAGGGCCTCTGCCACTTTGACGTGGCCTTCCACGTCGTCGGGGACGAGCGGCTCTTCAAGCCACAACACGCCGAGCTTCTCAAACTCCCTTCCCATCGTGATGGCCTTTGGGACATCCCATCTCATGTTGGCGTCCACCATAAGCGCGATGTGCCCCTTTCCTCTCATGCTATCAAGGAGCTTTCTAACAGCGTTAACCCTTTCTATGTCCTCTTGCTGGTCGTCTTTGCCCACCTTTATTTTTACTGCTCTAAAACCACGCTCAACAAAACTCCCCACCTCTTCGAGGAGTTCATCCAGCGTCAAATTCAAGTCTACGCCGCTACCGTAGACCGGCACCCTGTCCCTATGCAGGCCCAAAACGGCACCTAAGGGTTGGTTTGCGGCCTTCGCTATCGCATCCCAAAGCGCCATGTCTACGGCACTTATAGCAAAAGTGGCAACTCCGCCTCTGCCGACCCAGTGGAGTTGCCACCACATCTTTTCCCACAAGTTTTCTACGTATCTGGGATCTTCGTTCAAGAGGAGGGGTATGAGCTCTTGATCGATCAGCGCTTTTATGGCAGCGCCGCCTCTGCCTATGGTGTAGGCATAGCCGGATGCCTCGATTCCAGTATCAGTGCGGATCTTAACGATTACGAGTTCAACCTGGTGCA
>CAYTKB010000230.1:0-2117 GCA_964438265.1 uncultured Acetomicrobium sp.
ACCTGCATCAGCTCCGGTCTCTCTATGAGTTCACGAAGCGACGGAGCGCCTTCTTTTCGCTCAGGAGCGGCTTTCGGTTTTGCCGCCCTGCGCCTCCACCAGAAAAAGGTCGCAATTCCGAGCAAAGCGATGGCGGCGATCAGGAGGATGAAAAATATCATTCGCTCGCGGCGCTCCCTCTGGAGTTGCGCCATGATCGCATCCATCCAAGAAGTGGAAAAGTTCATCGCCTGGACGACGAGCTGATCCCCGCGCCCTTCATCGAAACCTATAGCCGCGGCTACGGTGGAACGCAACTCTCCCAACGATTCCTCCGCAACTTCGCCATCGATCAACACCGAGGCAGAAAGCCTCTTGACGGAGCCAGGCGTGTAAACCTGCTCCTGTTCGCGGGTCGTGATCTCATAATTCTTTATAGTATCGCTCTTGTTGTACTCGCTCGGCCCTACTTGCTGAGCGGTTACCACGTAACCTGGGATGTTGGTAGTGGTCCCTGGCGCGCCCCCGGGCGGTGTGCCCGGACCGACGTAGCTTTCCTCCGAAGCCTGCTCGCTTCGGACCACACCTCTCCCGCCAGCCCCGGGAATATATTCCGTGACGGAGTCTCGCCTTTTGTTGAAATCCAAATCCACCCTCACGCGGACCACAGCTTTTCCTGGCCCGAAGACCTGCTCCAACATCTGCTTAACCTTGCGTTCCAGTTCAATCTCTTGGCGGCGCTCCAACTCTCTCTGGACTGACGAAACGGCTCGACCGGCATCGTCAACGTAGACGAAGGTATCCGAGTCGATCAGTTCCGACAGCATATTGCCGGCGGTATCCACTACGGTGATATTTTCGGGGTGCAGCCCCTGTACGCTGTGGGCCACCAGATGCACGATGGCCTTCACCTGTTCTGGGCCAACCTTGCTTCCCCTCTTTACGCCCACAAGGACGGAAGCGCTGGATGGCTCCTGTTCCTTCAGGAAGAGGCGCTGCTCTGGGATGACTATGGTCACCCTCGCGAATTCGATCGCCTCCATGCGCCCTATGGTCCGAGATAGCTCCCCCTCGAGAGCCCTTATATAGGAGACGCGCTGCTGAAAGTCCGTCATGCCCATCTTCGCCTGGTCAAAGATCTCAAAACCCACCACGCCACCTCTGGGCAACCCTTGTTGCGCCAGGGAAAGGCGCATCTCGTAAACCATATCCTCAGGCACAAGTACGGCGTTGGCAGCGGAATCGAGCTTATACGGGACATTGTGTTCGCGCAGATAGGAAAGTATAGCCGCCTGGTCTTCCACCTCGAGACCGGCAAATAGCGGCTCATATTTGCCTCTGCCGGTTGCGATCAATAAAATCAAAAGAACAAAAATTAGCGCCCCAGCCCCCATGATAGAATAGCGCTGCCACGGGGAAAGCGACGCCCATGTGGCTTTTAGCCGTGCAAAAAGCTCCTTAAGCCTCTCCATGATGCTTACTATATCAGCAATGGAACGGAAATTCTATACCGGCATGCGGGCAAGTTGTTGATAGGCATCTACCAGCTTATTCCTGATTTCCACCAAAAGGCGCAACGCGACCTCAGCCTCCTGCACTGCGATGACCACCTGGGAGATGTCCTCCGCACTTCCGGTAGCCAACTTTTCGATCCCCTCATCGGCAGTGAACTGAAGATCGTTCACCTTCTGCAGGCTGTCCTTGAGCAACTTTTCGAAACCCTTTTCTCTTTTCGAATCGCTCCCGGCTCCGACCAACCTTGCATCATCATTGAAATGAAATTGCGATAAATCCACCCTGACCTCTTTCATCTTTTAATCGAGCCCCCTCATGGTTGAGCTTAACGGCTAAAGTATAATCTGAGGGCAAGCACTCTCGTCCTCCCTTAGCCTCAATTTCTCTCGGTTTGAGTAGGACTTTTTAACTATATTTTACTCCGGGAAGCGAGGGGTGACCTTGCCGAATAAGGTCTGTTAGGCTCGCAGCACCTCGAGCGCGCTATTCCACATGCTCTGGGTCGTTTCCACGACGGCGAGATTCGCTTCGTAAGCTCGGCTTGCCACCATCATGTCTGCCATCTCGCGGATCACGTTCACGTTTGGATAAGCGACATACCCTTCGGCATTGGCGTCCGGGTG
>CAYTKB010000231.1:0-2109 GCA_964438265.1 uncultured Acetomicrobium sp.
CCAGCCGGAGTAGGATAGAACGATATGCCCCATGCTTTAGCGAGCCTCAGCTGTTCTTTTCTGCTTCGTCCCCTTATGGCGAGCAGTTGATTGCGCTCTATCCACCCTGAGATCTCGGGCACTGTGGGTGGGAGCAGTTTAGCTGAAAGCGGCCGCAGGACCATACCGGCGTAGCCTGAAGCTTTATCCACCTTCGTCAACGCTTCTAAGTTTTGTGACTTTGGGCGCTCGTCCAGCACCTCTCCTGTCGCCAAGAAATCGAATGCGCGCTCCTCCATTAGCTTTCCTGCCATCTCGATCATGAGGGCATGACAATCGATGCAGGGATTTCTGTGTCTTCCGAAGCCATGCGGAGGGTCAAAGAGGAGTGGCATATATCTCTTTTCGGGCAGAGGTATAATCTCTATGGGATAACCGTAGGTTCTCGCCATGATGAGGGCTGTTTCCGGCGAGAAAAATGGGGTGACGAAGGTTACACAATAGACCTCTACGCCGATCCTCTTGAGCAACTCCGCTGCTAGTATGGAGTCCAACCCTCCCGAAAAGAGGAGGATGGCTTTTCCCTTCGTTTTCATCAGCAGATCGACCTCCTTTAAGGGCGTTACGGCCGAAGGCCTGGTAAAATCTAACGGGAGAACTCAATAGAGGTGAAAAGGATGAGCAAAAGCGAAGAGCTACGCAACTTTTGTATCATAGCTCATGTAGACCACGGCAAGTCAACCTTGGCCGATAGGTTTTTGGAGTTTACAAACTCCGTAGATTTCAACAAGAGACGAAACCAGATGCTCGATTCCATGGATCTCGAGAGAGAAAGAGGGCTAACCGTAAAGCTTTCTCCCGTGCAGATGCGATATTCTGCCCGCGACGGCCGCAAATACGTGCTCAACTTGATAGACACGCCTGGTCATGTTGACTTCAGCTACGAAGTCTCCCGTTCCTTGGCTGCCTGCGAAGGGGCCTTGCTGGTGGTGGATGCCTCGCAAGGAGTGCAAGCAAGGACCGTTGCTAATGCCTATTTGGCCGTATCTCAGGGCCTTGAAATAATCCCTGTCATAAATAAGATAGACCTCCCTCATGCGAGGGCGGAGGAAGTGAAAAGGGAGATCGAAGATATTATAGGCATCGATGCGAGCGATGCCATCCTCGCCTCCGCCAAGGAAGGCATCGGCATCGAGGAGATCCTGGAACGTATAGTGAAGCAGATCCCGCCGCCTGGCGGCAGCGTTGATGCCCCCCTTCAAGCGTTGATATTTGACTCCATATACGACAATTATAGAGGGGTTGTATGTTACGTGCGCCTTTTCAACGGGACGCTGAGGGTGGGACAGGCGATAAAATTCATGGCCACCGAGCGCAGTTACCAAGTGGAAGAGGTGGGCACCTTTCATCCCCATCTCGTGCCCGTCGATGAGTTGGGGCCGGGAGATGTGGGTTACGTGATCGCCAACGTGAAGTCGCTCGTGGAAGCGAGGGTAGGCGACACGATAACCGACGCACTTCATCCTGCAGAAACCCCATTGCCAGGATACGAAAAGATCAAACCGGTGGTCTTTTGCGGTTTTTACCCGTTAGACAGCGATGATTACGGCAAGCTCAGAGAGTCCCTCGAAAAGTTGCAGCTAAACGACGCTTCCCTTACGTTCGAGCCTGAGACGTCAGCCGCCCTTGGCTTCGGCTTCCGCTGCGGTTTTCTGGGCCTCCTTCACATGGATATCACTAAGGAGCGCCTGAGTCGAGAGTTCGGCGTGGAGCTCGTAGCCACGTCCCCTAATGTGGTCTACCAGATCGTCTTGTCCGATGGGACGATCCTGGAGGTTCATCGCCCCTCCGATTTTCCAGAGAGCGGTAAGATCAAGGAGATCAGAGAACCGTATATACGCCTCACGCTTTTCGTCAACTCCGATTGCGTAGGAAGGGTTATGCAGCTGTGCCAGAATAGGAGAGGCCAATTTGTGATTATGTCATACATAACCCAAAACCGAGTGCGGCTAATCTATGACTTGCCGCTCGCAGAGTTCATAGGAGACTTTTACGACAGACTCAACTCGGCCACTCACGGTTTCGCATCGCTGGACTACGAGCACATAGGCTTCAGGGCAGATGACCTCG
>CAYTKB010000232.1:0-2079 GCA_964438265.1 uncultured Acetomicrobium sp.
GTGATTTACGAGCAAATCGAAGCGCTGCCGATTAAACAGGAACTCTTAAGGTTGCGCTCGCTCCCAGTTGAGGATTTTGAAGCGGAGGCAAAGCAATGGATCGACTCGATACGTTTAGGAGACATTGAGCGATGAGACTCTTTCGAGAAGGTTCCAGGGCAATCGATAGAATATCCGGCCCCCTTGTCTTCGTAAACAAGGTAAAGGGGGCCGGTTTCGGTGAGCTCGTTACCGTGGAAACCGGCCGAGATGCGCGAATAGGCCAGATTCTGCAGGTCGATGGTGATATTTGCCTCATTCAGCTCTTCGAATCGAACATCGATATAGACCCGGGCAAGAGCGTAGTGTGGATCGAGAGGGACATCTTTCGCATGCCCGTGGGGCTTTCCCTCATCGGGAGGATCTTGAACGGCCATGGAGAGCCGATCGATGGCGGCCCTCCTGTTGAAAATTGCGCTGAGGGAGAGCTTCCTGTGACTGGACTCCCAATAAACCCGGTCAGGAGGCTGGCCCCACATGCCTATCTGGAGACCGGCATATCCGCTATCGACCTCATGAACACTTTGATCAAGGGGCAGAAACTTCCCATATTCTCTGGAGCAGGCCTTCCAGCCTCTCGGATCGCTGTCCAGATCGCCCGGCAAGCACGCGTTCCAGGAGAGGAGTCGCGCTTTGTGGTGATCTTCGCCGCCATGGGCGTTACATGGAGAGAGGCATCTTATTTTCTGAACGCATTCCGCGGTACCGGGGCTCTTTATCACGGCGTGTTCTTCATCAATCTGGCGAGCGACTCTCCGGTGGAAAGGCTCTTGACGCCCCGCTTAGCGCTCACCGTAGCTGAACACTTGGCCTTAGAAAAGGGGTATGACGTCCTCGTGATACTCACTGACATGCTGTACTATTGCGAGGCATTGAGAGAGGTCAGCGCCGCGCGCGAAGAGGCTCCAGGAAGAAGAGGATATCCTGGATACATGTACTCAGATCTCGCCAGCATTTATGAGAGAGCGGGGTGTATCAGAGGAAATGAAGGTAGCATAACACAACTGCCGATACTCACTATGCCAGATGATGACATGACGCATCCCGTAGTCGACCTTTCAGGCTACATAACGGAGGGGCAAATTGTGCTGGACAGGGGGCTTCACGAGCGAAGTGTATTTCCCCCGATTGATGTCCTTCCGAGCCTCAGTAGATTGATGGGCAAGGGGATCGGAAAAGGCAAGACTGATCCAATACACGGGGCCATGGCAGATTCCCTTTACGCTGCCTATGCGAGGTCAAGGGAGCTGCGCAGGCTTAAGATGATCGTGGGCGAGGAGGGGTTAACAGCCCTTGAGAAGGAGTATCTTTCCTTCGGCGATCGTTTTGAGGGGGAATTTATAAACCAAGGTGAGACGTATCGTCCTCTGGAGGAATCGATAAACGTCGCCTGGCAATGTCTCGAAACGCTGCCATCCACTGAACTATACCGCCTTCCCACTGAGGCGACGCAGAGACGTGGAGGTAAAGCAGTTGAATAATTCCCCCCCTACGCGAAGCCAACTCATAGACCTCAAGCGCCGCATATCTACAGTAGAGCACAGCAAGCGACTGCTGGAGAAGAAAAGAGACGCTATAATGAGAGCCATCGAGGCAGATCGCAGGGCTTATAAAACCATGCGATCTGCCTTCAGCGAAAGTTACAGGCAGGTCTATCTCGCTTATTCGCTAGTCAGGCTCTTCGAGGGGGATGCGGCGATAAAATTGCTCGAGGTCGGGGTAAAGATGCTCAAGCTGCGCGAACGCGACCACGCCATTGCCGGCTGCAAATATCCGGAATTTATCGAGGCGGTCGATGAATCGAAGAGAAAGGGCGAAGCCGTCTTTAACCCCATCTTAACCTCCCTATACGTAGAAGACTTGTTGGAGGCCTTAAACAAAGTGGAGGGGTTGCTTTGGCAATTTATAAACCTGCAAGCCAAGCTCAAAGCCCTGGAAGCCGAACTGCGCCGCACGCATATTAAGATAAACACCCTTCAGCACACGATCCTTCCTGCGTTGATTGAAGAGGTGAAGCGGATTGGTGAGATTTTAGGGGAT
>CAYTKB010000233.1:0-2068 GCA_964438265.1 uncultured Acetomicrobium sp.
AGACGCCTTGGTCAAAAGACACAAGATGGGGTAGTGGGTCGATTCGGTGGTGATGAATTTGTCTTGGTCTTGCCGAATATAAGAGACGTCGAGCAAGTCAAGCGCGCGATATCGGAGATCATCTCGGCGTTTGAGGCCCCCCTGAGGGTGAGGGGCATCGATATTTATCTGTCCCTGAGTGTGGGAGTCAGCCTTTATCCGAAAGATGGAACGAGCTTCGATGAGCTCGTCCGCTATGCCGATATCGCTATGTACAGAGCCAAAAGAAGCGGCGCCGGATCGTATCGCTTCTTCGAGTAATCCCAGGGTCAGATGGGTCTTTGCTTTTTGTGTTTTTCTCTCCAATGTTAATGCTCATTCGACAGTGTTATAATGCTAACAGTGTAATGAGGAATCTATGAAAAACTCACCCGCAATCGGCCAAAGCGCAGTTATGCTTAAACAGGCATCTGCTCTCGAGGAGGGTTCTACCGAGGCATTCGAGACGTTTCTGATAAACAAGCTCGAGATTAAAACCGCTGCACCGTTGACATACACTCCTCCGCGCCAGAGGCAAACTGCATCGGCGCCAGCTAAGTTGCACGCTATATTGGCGCTTGCTTCGTGTAGCTCTGCCCGAGATCTTTTATGGCGAAAAACCTGACGACTCAAAATACCCTTCTTCCACCCAAGTAAGTCTCTGCTGTCTTTACGGTGCGCAGGTTGTGTTCATCTACGGTCAGGGGATCGTCTTCCACCACTACGAAATCGGCGATTTTCCCCTCCTCCAGGCTTCCCAAGAGCTTTTCTTCGCCCATAACGTAAGCTGAGCCGAAGGTATAGCAGTAAAGCGATTCTTCTACGGTTAGCGCTTCTCCTTTGGATGTTTCATACACTGAGGGAGCTTCAAATTTCCCCCTCGTGACGGCCGCATATAGGGTTTCAAAGGGATCGATCGGCTCGACTGGCGAATCCGTACCGAAGCCCACCGGCACTCCAGCTTTCATTATGCTTCTAAAGGGATAAACCCATCTGGCCCTTCGTTGGCCGACCCTTTCTAAGAGCCACCAGTCTGTGAGGACGAAGTGGGGCTGAACTGTTACGGCGATGCCGACTTGCGCCATTCGCTCGATTTGGTCAGGTCTCGATAAAGAGGCGTGTTCGATCCTGTGCCTTAGATCGCTGTGTCCCAGCGCCTCGTATGCGTCGAGGATCATGTCTATGGTGGCATCGCCTATGCCGTGGATGGCGAGCTGCAATTTGGCTTCGTCGGCCTCCGCCGCGAGCGAAAAGAGCTCGTCTCTTTTGACGTTATACTGGCCGAAGGTCTCGGGGTCGTCCTCGTAGGGATCCGAAAGCCGTGCCGTTCGGGCTCCGAGGGAACCGTCCGCCAATATCTTTATGCCTTGAATCTTGAGCAGGTCGCCCCCAAAGCCTCGCCTTATGCCTAGGTCCTTTAAAGCCTTCAAAATGTCTCTTTCGGGGTTGAGGTAGGCCCTGATCCTCAGAGGGAGCCCTTCGCCTAACTCGGTCAACGCCGCCAGCTCCCTTGCGCAGCAGCTTACGAAGCCGAGGGTGGTTACACCGCGCGCGGCGGCATGAAATGCGCCAGCTCGCAAGTAGTTCTTCCAGTCTTCGATGGTGAGAGACCTCCTGAACTTCTCCTTGGCGATATTTAAGGCCTCCTCTACGATCACGCCGGAAGGAGACCCGTCTTCATCCTTCAAGACATTTGGCGAGGAAGGATCCAATCCTAACTCTTTTAGGGCTGGCGTGTTGATGACTGCCGCATGGAGGCATACCCTGGACAGTATGACAGGTCGCTTCTTCTCTACGGCATCCAGATCGTATCTTGTGGGCCACCTGTGCTCTTCGAATAACTCCTGGTCCCATCCATATCCTAATATCCACGGCGAGTCATCATCCCGTGCGAAGGTGTCGAGTTTTCCCTTGAGCTCCTCGAGGCTCTTCGTGCCTCTCAAGTCGACGGAGCGGAGGGAGAGTCCAACTTCATCGAGATGAGCGTGAGAGTCTATGAAACCCGGAAGGAGCGTCTTTCCCTTTAAGTCTATGATCTCAGCCCCAAGTC
>CAYTKB010000234.1:0-2044 GCA_964438265.1 uncultured Acetomicrobium sp.
ATGGGATAATCGCTTCCGTAAAGGATTTTATCGAGGATGCCTGCGCTCGCTACAGCGTCAAAGGCTTTGGCCCCGTACAAAAAGGGCGTCGCCGCAGTATCGTAATAGGCATTGCTCAAGGCCAACTTCACCTCCGGCATCAGCTCATAAAGCCAAAGCCCTCCACCCCAGTGGGCAAAGAGGACGGTCACCTCAGGGTGGTTGAAACAAAAGCTAAAGGCCTCTTTGGGCCCCATGTTTCCCTTGCCTGGATAGTCATGGCCCACGGGCTCAGCCACATGGACAAGGAGAAAGAGCCCCATTTCGTGGCATATCCCAGCCAAGCGCCACGTTTGGCGTTTGTCCGAAATGTCAAAGCCCTGACCCAAGGGAAATAGCTCGCCGACGCCTACAAGTCCCTCTTCGCAGCATCGCTCGACCTCTCGCGCACTCCCGGGGGTCAAGGGAGGCACCACGGCAAGCCCCCTCAATTTGCCTGAAGAGGTCCTTACCGATTCGATGACGTAATCGTTACAAAGTCTGCACAGCCCCAAGTCCGAAAAGGCGAAACCAAAGATCCAGCTCTCGCTTATGCCGTCTGCCTCCATCTGAAGCAGTACATCTTCCGCCGTCGCCCAGCGGTGAATTTTTCCAGAGGCGAGCGCCTTAAAGTAGGGTTCCTTCTGAGCTATACGCTCCCAATCCCTTATGACCTCAGGCGGATAAACGTGAACATGACAATCTATCGCGTCCTTCACGACACTTTGGCCCTTTCCTTTGGTTTTTTTAACTCCATCAAGAGTCTGGCTATATTTTCTATTATCCTGCGCGCCACCCACGGACGGTTCATCGTGTATATGTGAATCCCATCCGCACCGCTCGAAAGCAGATCCACTATCTGGTCTACGGCATAGGCCACACCCGCATCCTCCAGGGCCTCAGGAGCATCAGTATATCTGGAAAGGATGCGCGCCAGCTTGGGTGGTATAGAAGCACCGCACAACGTTACAATGCGTTCTATCTGTTTCTTGTTGACCACCGGCATAATACCGGCCGATATGGGAACCTTTATACCAATGCTCCTCGCCTTCTCCAAGAACCTGAAAAAATCCTCATTTTCAAAGAACAGCTGCGTGATCAGGAAGTCGACACCCATCTCTACCTTGGCTTTCAAATGAAGGAGACCTATTTCCATATCATCGCATTCGACATGCCCCTCTGGATAGGCTGCCCCCCCTATCGAAAAGGCATCGCCGTAGACGTGTCTTATGTGCGCCACTAGATCAGCAGCATATCGGAAATGCCTCGGAACGGAATTTATATCCATGCCGGCCGGCGGATCACCTCGGAGGGCCAAGACATCGGTTATGCCGCATGAAAGGAGCTCTTTTAAGATCGAATCGGCCTCCTCCTTCGACGTGCCCACGCAGGTGAGATGGGCCAGCGCCCTTATGCCATAGACGTTTCGGATGGATGACGCAATTTCGACGGTCCTCTCTTTCGTCGAACCTCCGGCCCCATAGGTAACGCTTATGAAGTCAGGCTGCAGCGACTTCAACTCTTCTATGGTGGCATATATGCCATCTATGGGAAGATCTCGCTTCGGTGGAAATATCTCAAAGGAAACGACAGGCCTTCCCCCGGAAAAAAGGTCTTTTATTTTCACTTCCCTTCCCTCCTTCCGACATTGCCCAAGAGGGCCTCCACAAGTTTAACAGCCCCGACGGCATCGGACGCGTAACCGTCCGCCCCGATATGCCTGGCAAATTCCTCCGTCACGGCAGCACCCCCTACTATGACGCGGAAAGGAAGCTTCTTCTCCCTCACGGCAGAGATGGCCCGCGCCATCTCCTTGGTCGTGGTAGTCATCAACGAAGATAAGCCGATTATATCGGCTCTCTCATCCGTAGCGCATTTTAAAATCGCGTCGAGAGGCACATCCTTGCCCAGGTCGATCACGTCATAGCCGTGACTCCTCAAGACCAAGGCGACGAGGTTTTTGCCTATGTCGTGCAGATCTCCTTCCACGGTAGCCAGCACGATCGTCCCCTTTTGCAAGGATTTC
>CAYTKB010000235.1:0-2044 GCA_964438265.1 uncultured Acetomicrobium sp.
GCGTGCGCGACTTCGAAAGCGCCTTCGGCAGAAAGCCGGAGGGGATGTGGCTTCCGGAGACGGCGGTGGATATAAAGACGCTCGAGGCTTTGGCCGACTGTGGTATAAAATTTACAATACTCGCCCCGCATCAGGCCGCGAAATGTCGCAAAATTGGCGAGGCAGAGTGGCGCGACGTGAGCGGCGGGAAGATAAACCCAAAGCGCCCATACCTCTGCAAGCTCCCCTCAGGCAAGGCGATCGCGATCTTCTTCTACGATGGTCCCATATCGAGTGATATAGCCTTCGGAGGCCTCCTCAACAACGGCGAAGCCATGGCCGGCCGCCTCGCGGGGGCTTTTTCAGATAAGAGCGACGGAGCTCAGCTCGTGCACATAGCCACGGACGGCGAGACTTATGGACATCATCACCGCTTCGGCGATATGGCGCTGGCGTATTGCCTGGATTACCTCGAGTCGAAGGGATTGGCCAAGGTGACGGTGTACGGGGAATACCTCGAAAAATACCCCCCGACCCACGAGGTGGAGATCGTGGAGGGTTCGTCGTGGAGTTGCATCCACGGCGTCGGACGGTGGAAGGAAAACTGCGGCTGCAACAGCGGCCTCCATCCTGGTTGGCAACAAGAGTGGAGGAAGCCCCTTAGGGAGGCTGCAGACTGGCTCAGAGACGAACTCGCCGCCATCTACGAGGATCAGGGAAAGGGGCTTTTTTTGGATCCGTGGAGAGCGAGGGATGAGTATATCCGCGTGATCTTAGACAGGTCAAAAGAGAACGTGGTTTCGTTCTTGACGGAACAGGCCGGCAGGGAACTTTCGGATGCGGAGACCGTTAAAGCTCTGAAACTCTTGGAGATGGAGCGCCACGCCATGCTTATGTATACGAGCTGTGGCTGGTTTTTCGATGAGATTTCCGGCATCGAGAGCGTCCAGGTGATGAAATACGCCTCACGAAGTATACAGCTCGCCGCTTGCGTCTCGGGCGCTTCGCTTGAAGACGGCTACCTTTCGATCTTAGAAAAGGCGCCGAGCAACATCAAGGAAGTAGGGAATGGCAGGAATGCTTATGAGCGGTTCGTCTGCCCGTCTCAGGTGGACATGCTCCGTGTGGGGGCCCATTTTGCCATATCGTCTCTCTTCGAGGAGGAGCCGGAAGACGTGGATGTCTACTGCTACACAGTGCAGTGCGACTGCTTCGACAAGGTCAAGGCCGGGAAGCTCACCCTCGGCACGGGGAGGGCGCTCTTTACCTCGAAAGTTACGTTCGACGAGAAGAAGGTGGCCTTCGCTGCCCTCCATATGGGCGATCAGAACGTCTTGGGGGGGTTAAGAGAGCAGGCTGGCAACGGCGAGTTCGACGCGCTGACGGCAAAGATGAAAGAGGCGCTCGGTGTGGGCGATGTCTCGCTGCTCGTGCGGCTCATGGACGATTACTTCGGCGACCACAACTATACATTGAAACACCTGTTCAAAGATCAACAGAGGAAGGTTTTGGATCGCATACTCGGAGAGTCGTTGGACGATATCACTAACGTGGCATTTCGTAGAATTCTCGAGGACAACTACACCGTAATGAACTTCCTCAAAGAGATGGGAATCGCCTTCCCGAAGCCACTCGAGGCCGTTGCGGAGGTAGTATTAAACGCTGACATCTTAAGGCTTTTGGGCGAAGGGGCGCCGGACCTCGAGGCGTTAAGGCGCACCGTGGAAGACGTCAAGCGATGGGATGTGCCTCTGGACGAGGGGGCGGTCAGCGTTGCTGCTTCCCGCTGTGCCGACGCACTGCTGTTAAAGCTGAAAGAGGAGCCTTTCGATGTAGAGCTGTTGGAAGAGATCGACGGCACGCTTCAGCTGTTGTATGAATTATCGTTGTCTATATACCCATGGAAGGCTCAAAACATATACTTCCTCCTGACGAAGGAAGTTTATCCTACCGCAAAAGAGCATTTGAGCGGCGAGGAGGCCGATCGATGGGTGGAACTCTTCAAGAGGGTTGGGGAGCACCTGAAGGTTCAGGTTGCGTGATGCCGAGCGCCACCTATAGACTT
>CAYTKB010000236.1:0-2025 GCA_964438265.1 uncultured Acetomicrobium sp.
TGTGAATTACCGCCCTCTTCGCTCCCTCCCCAAACCCCTTCCGCGAAGAGGGCAAAAAACTTGATTTTTCGACCCCCTTCCCTCACCCCATCCCTCCCATTTCTCGCCCTATCGCCGGTAAAACCTCACACCATTTTACTGCAATTTTAGCTCCTAAATTGACGATATATAGTTAGAGGGGGGTGAGGATCGTGGAACCCCTGGACGCCCTTGAATATCTGTCCGAAGACGAGACAAAAGCGCTTCTGCTTGCGGCATCGTCCAACGCGAGGGACAACGCCATAATTCAGGTGTTTCTCTGCGCCGGACTCCGCTTCACCGAACTTCCCGACCTCAACATCGACTCCATCGACTGGGAGAACAAGATCCTCCATGTAGGCGGACAGCGCGCCAGGGACATCCCCATCAGCAGCGTGCTTTTCGACGCGCTCTCCGCCTGGTCCCGCGAGCGGCTCGACAACAATTCAGATGCCCTTTTCGTCACGCTAAAGGGAGCGCCAAAGCGCATATCTTCCCGCGGCATCGACAAGCTGCTGCGCAAATACGGTCTGGAGGCCGGCATACAACAGCATGTGAACGCGCAGCTACTGCGCAACACCTTCGGCGTGCGCCTTCTCGCCAGCGAGACTTCGATAGACAACGCCGCCGCTATTTTAGGTCTTACCGACCCAAAATCCATCCACCGCTATCTTAAAGCCGCCAAACTCGAAAAAGAAGGAGACATCGCTTCCGGAGAGCTCGAAAAACTCGATACAAGGCTGCCTATAGTGAAAAGCATTTCAAAGCTCCTGCGCCCCAAGCATAAAACAGCCCGCATCATCGCGCCGCCATCCGCCCCCGTCGGCAAAGAGGAAATAACCATAGGCAGAGCCGATGTGCTGTCGGAAATAAGGGACAACCTGTCCAAAGGGCTTTCAACTCTCATCATCGGCGCTCCCGGCATAGGCAAAACTCATTTACTCAAAGTAACCGAGCAAGAACTCTCTGTACCAACGAATTCCCCTCTCCCTCAGGAAGAGGCCTGCCTGCCGGCCAGGCAGGGGCCGGGGGTGAGCGCTGAGGGGATTATCTTCATCGACTCCCCCACCCCTATCAAACAATTCCTTCAAAAGCTCTGCGAGAAATATTGCCCCGACTGGTCGCAGCGTTTACCGTCAAAGACTCGATCAAGCGCAAAAGAGATCGTCGAACTTCTAACAAATACGATTAAGGGAAAGGACAAAAAGGACATTCTTATCATCGATTCTCTTGACAGCTTGAAGTCTTCCGATGTAGAAACCATTTTGGGGCTTTTCGACAGCTTCACGATCCTGGCGGCAGCCGATGAAACGCCCACCCGATTAAAAGAGCTTTGGTGGAAATTCCGGCGCATTGATCTTCCGCCGCTTGATAAAGAATCCTCGAAAGAACTGATCAAGCACCTCACAAGCGGCCTAACGATAGCCGACTACGAGCTTCTCGAGACAAGGATTTTATCCATTTCAAACGGCCTGCCTCTTGCGATAGTCGAAATGGTCGGCCAGGTCAAAAACCTGCCCGTGGTAAAGAAAGAAGACGCGCGCGAGGTCTATCACGAGGCCGGTGTCCGATATAGGGATTGGACAGCCGTTATTATCGTACTCTGGAGCATTGCGACAAGCTCGCGGTTCATCAATCTCGGCGTGCAAAGCATCGAGGGATATATCCTCGCGGTCCTCGGCATGGCCGCTTTGGTGGGCGGAATAAGATTTTTGAGGACAAGGTGAAATATGTTAGCACCGACACATAGTGCGTTCGGAATATTTTTGACACTGGTCATTCTGGCGTTCTTCGGCGTTCAATGGGGTCTTCACTGGACAATAATTCTCGTTTCCGTTATCGGCTCAATCATTCCGGATATTGATCATCCGAGGTCCGTCATCGGCAAGATTTTCTATCCCATATCAAGCCGACTTGAACGAGCGTTCGGCCACCGCACCGTCACCCATTCGCTCATCGGCTGGGCCGTTGCAACTGTTATCTTCGCTGTTTGCGTTTTATCCGGGG
>CAYTKB010000237.1:0-2000 GCA_964438265.1 uncultured Acetomicrobium sp.
TTACCGATGCAGTATGTATGCATCTTTGTCTCGCACAAAGCAGCCGGTGTTCCTACCCTGGGCCATGGCCTCGCTGCAAAGGCTGCAACAGATGCAGACCTTTTTCTCGTCAAGATGTCCTCTTTCTAAGATGTCTCGGGCGAAATCGGGATATGCGAAGGCCATGCGGCCAAAGCCAGCTAATGAAACCGCTCTCCTCGAGACGTTCGATGCGGCTGCAAAGTGGGCATAGTTTCTGAGCCACGTGTAGGCAAATCCAACGACTGGAAGATCGGGGAAATGCGTCTGCAGGTGCTCGACCAAGCTAAGAGCGCGCGATACGCCCTCCAATGGATGCTCGTCCGGCGGAAGCGCCCCTGCAGGTGGGCGCTCGTAAGGGCGCCCGACGTGGGGATTGTAATATGGCGTTCCGCTGGAAGCACAGATCAAATCTACTCCGGCACCCTTCAAGCGACGCACGATCTCCAAGGGCTCGGTTAAATCGGGGACGCGAGGATTTTCTCTGTCTACGCCCCAACCATGAGGATACGGAATGCCGTCATAGAGGTTGAGGCGCACGGCCAGCAGAAAGTCGTTGCCCGCTGCGGCTCTGATCTTCTTAACGACGTCGAGGAGAAAGCGCGTGCGCCCCTCAAACGACCCGCCGTAAGGCCCCTCCCGCAGGAAGGCGGAAAGCATGTCGGAGACCAAATAGCGATGGCAGCTTTTTATGTCGACGCCGTCGAAACCGGCCTCCTGCGCCAAAGAGGCGGCATCGGCATATAAGCCCTTCATGACCTCTATCTCCCCATCGGAAAGGAGGGGGGCATCGGTAGGGATGCCAACCCTCGGATCCAGATACGGGTTGCCGACGACCAGCGCAGGTTTTGTGCCTTTAGCCTTTCTGTATCGGCCGGCATCGTGAAGCTGGAGGATGCACAGGGGGACGTGCCCAAACTCATCGGCAGCGGCGTTTCGCATCTCGTTCAGCAGACGAACGAAATCTCTTCGATTTTCGGTGGAAAGACAGAGCTGGCGATCCGTGCTCTTGCTCGTTGGATGTATGGCAACGGCCTCAAGCCATATAAGGCCCGCTCCGCCACGGGCATATCGTTCGTATCGTCTGAAGGTGAGCGCCGTGGGCCTGCCGTCGGCGGTGGCATCGCGCCCTTCCATGGGCAAAACGGCGAGCCTGTTGGGGACATTGCGCCCCTTCAAGCGCAACGGCTGTGCCAGGCTCGACAGGTCGTCGCTGAAATGCACCTCCGCGCCCAAAAGCGACGCCTTCGCTTTTAACTCCTCCAACGACTTGAAGTTAAAGGGTTCACGGACGGCCATGGCACCTCTGCCTCTCCAAAAGAGCGCTGTTGCCGGTGATGATGGGGTCTCTCGTCTCTATCTCCATCTCTATCTCCATCTCCATCTCTCCCTCGCCGGTCCGCCGTATGACAATATATTTGCGCCAGGCCTTGTCGTCGCGCGGGATGGGAGTTATATCTTCCTCTGAGGCAAAGCGCAGGTGGGGGCCGCGGCTCTCGTTCCTTGTGATAGATGCCCTTAAAATCATTTCTGCCAACGGAAACATCAAAACCGTCTCTGCGGCGAAGGCAAGTCCCGCTTCGTCCTGCGCTACTTTTTCGCGCTTTAATGCATCAAGTTCTCTTAAGGCCTCGCCAAGGCGCCGCTCGGTTCTAAAAACAGAAGCAGAGCGAGACATTATCTTTTTAATCTCACGCTGGACTTGAGATGCCGGCAGTCCCTTGCCGCCTTTTAAATTTTCGAGCTGCTCTGCAAGTTCGCGCAACGACGCGTCGCTAGCCGCAGGAGACTTCTTGGCCCTCTGCGATTCCGCAGCGGCTACTTCGCCAGCTATCCTGCCAAAGACCTGGCAATCTAAAAGGGAATGCCCTCCAGGGCGGTTGGCTCCATGCTGTCCTCCAGCACACTCACCAGCGGCGTAAAGCCCCAAAAGCGAAGAATTGGCGCGCTCTCTGATCTTCACCCCTCCCTGGAAGTGCTGG
>CAYTKB010000238.1:0-1996 GCA_964438265.1 uncultured Acetomicrobium sp.
ACGGCCAAGTTCGACGAGAGTGTGGAGATGCACATCCGTTTGGGTGTGGACCCTCGCCACGCCGAACAGCAAGTGCGAGGGAGCATAATTCTCCCCCACGGCACGGGCGCTACCAAGCGGGTCCTCGTCATAGCCTCTGGAGAAAAGATGAAGGAAGCTCAAGAGGCTGGGGCAGATTATGTGGGTGGCGAGGATATGGTGCAGAAGATCGAAGGGGGATGGCTGGACTTCGATGTTGTCATCGCAACGCCAGACATGATGCGCGTCATGGGAAGGGTCGGACGCATCTTGGGCCCCAGAGGCCTCATGCCCAGCAGCAAAGCTGGCACTGTAACGCTCGACGTCGCCGATGCCGTAAGGGAGATCAAGGCTGGGAGAGTCGAGTTCAGAGTGGATAAATTTGGGATAATTCATAATGCCATTGGGAAAGCGAGCTTTTCCGAGGATGCGCTCTTCGACAACGCAAAGGCGTTGCTGCGGGCCGTTTTAAGAGCGCGCCCGTCGGCTGTAAAGGGACAATATGTGCGAAGCATTACCTTGAGTACTACCATGGGTATCGGCATTCGCGTCGACCCTTTCACCGCTCAAAAGGAGTTAACAGAACAGTAAATTAAATATAGATTTGGACTCCAGACAGTGGGTGCCCGAAACGGGGCTTAAATATCCGCCCACCGAGGTCCGCAAGCTCTAACGGCACACCAATGTTTTCGGGGATTTTTGGTGTCTTTGGGCTCTTGGACCTCATGCGGGTTCAGGGGCCTTTTAATTTTGCCGCCTTTGTAATCGGGCTTTTAGTCTTTTGTGCGGCTTGGAACGCAATCTACGAGTAGGAGGTGAAAACATGCCATCGCAGACTAACGTGGAGCAGGTAGCGCGCCTGAAAGAGTTGCTCTCGGACGCCTCGGCGGTCTTCGTGAGCGAATATAGGAGTTTAACAGTCTCACAGATGACAGAAGTTCGTGCCAAGCTCCGTGAAGCTGGGGGAGAGATGAAGGTGGCCAAGAACACCCTCATGCGCATCGCCATGAAAGAAGCGGGTCTCCCCGTCGTCGAAGATATGACTGCAGGTCCTAACGTTTATACTGTGGCCCATGGAGATCCCGTAACGGTTGCGAAAGCTCTCCTGGAGTTTTCTAAACAGAAGGGGAATGAGGCCCTATCTATCAAAGGAGGAGTCTTGGAGAAGAAGGTCCTGAGCGCAGCTGAGGTGGAAGCTCTCAGCGCTCTCCCGCCGCGAGAGGTGCTTTTGGGACAACTTCTTGGAGCCATCGGCTCTCCGCTTTACGGGCTAGTCAACGTGCTTTCTGGCTCAGCCAGAATGTTGGTTACGTGTTTGAATCAAATTAAGGTGCAAAAAGAAAAGGCCGCTACGGCTTAAAAATTTCCGATCAGGAGGGTAATTTGCAATGAATAAAGAAGAGATCATTAAGGCTATCGAAGAAATGACGGTTTTGGAGCTTTCGGAGCTCGTAAAGGAGCTTGAAGAGCGCTTTGGCGTATCTGCTGCTGCTCCGGTAGCTGCCATGCCAATGGTCGGCGCCACGGGTGTAGCTGCTGCCACAGGAGCGCCAGCTGAGGAAGAAAAGACCGAGTTTGACGTGATCCTCAAAGCGGCAGGCTCTAACAAGATAGCGACCATAAAGGTCGTAAGGGAGCTCACGAGCCTCGGGTTGAAAGAGGCCAAAGAGTTGGTAGACAACGCGCCCAAGCCTGTCAAAGAAGGTGTCTCGAAGGAAGAGGCCGAAGAGGCCAAGAAGAAGCTCGAAGAGGCTGGTGCTGAAGTAGAGATTAAGTAGGCTGATTTGTCAGATCGCCCAAGGCTTCTTGGGCGATCTGACATTTAGACTTGTGCGCTTGGAGATTCGCCGCATCTCATTCTTCCCAATTCGTTAGGAGTTGGGCGAATCTCAAGGCCTCGCCAGTAATGGCGAGGCATCTTCGTCGGCTATATGTCAGTAAAGATAAAGCTCGGACCTGCGCCTATAAGTGGGCTTAC
>CAYTKB010000239.1:0-1993 GCA_964438265.1 uncultured Acetomicrobium sp.
GTGCGCCTCGCGCTGGAGCTGTTGGCAATAGAGCGCCTTTGCTCCAAGACGCCGCTCGAAGAGTTAAAACGCTTCAGAGAGACTTTTTCCTCCTTCTCAAGCGACGATCCGATGGAGTTCGTAAGACTGGACACTGAGTTTCATTCAACGCTCTGCGAGGCTGCGGACAATCGTTTTCTTATGACCATATTCAATAATCTCTACGACCTGCTCCAGCTATACCGTCGTCATTCCATAGCGGGTTTGCCGCTGAAGAGCTTGGCCTCGGAACACGTGGAAATTATCGACGCCATACTTGAGCGCGACGAGGAACGGGCCAAGGCGGCAATGCGCAGCCATTTGGAACGGCTTCGAGATCTTCTGGTGGATCACTTTAAAAAGAATAGCGGATAGCCTATATAATGCGCTCGGCTGAAAGAAGGCTCGGAAAAATTGAGCATTGGATTTTTTGCCTACAAGCTTATGGGCACCGCCATAACGCCGCCAGGCGTAATCATATTACTGCTTTTCGTCCTGGGGGCGGCACTCTTCAGAAGGCCGCGCCGCCCGGTTGCAGGAAGCCTTTTGCTCCTCTGCGCCACAGCTCTTTACGTCATGAGCACGGGGGTGGGGGCACGATACATAGCGGCCCCCTGGGAGCAAGGAATAAAGCCGAGTCTTCCCGAAGACGAAGAAAACGCTGCAGTCGTGGTCCTCAGCGGGGGGATGTGGCGCGGTCCGACTCCTGATCAATTTGACCTGAGTCCCCACGGACTTCAGAGGCTGGTCGGAGCTTGGGAAGTGGCGTCGCGCCACGGATGGCCGCTTATGTTGTCAGGAGGGTTGCCCAGAGGAGGCGGAATATCCGAGGCGGAGGCGATGGCCCGCAAGGTCGCGCTATGGAGGCCGAGGGTACCGACGATCGTGGAAAATAAGTCCCGCACCACATGGGAAAACGTGGAGATAGCCAGCGATAGATTGAAAGAGATGGGATATCGCAACGCAGTATTGGTAACGAGTGCTTATCATATGAGGCGGGCCCTCTGGATGGCCACGAGGAAAATGGAGGGCATTGCCATATATCCTTATCCTGTCGGATATCTCGCGGATCAATGCCCACTCGAGGCCGTAGATTTTTTGCCCTCCGCATCGGATTTGGAGCTCTCGTTTTTGACCATAAGGGAGGCAATAGGCCTCTTGGGATACTCTCTCTTAAGACTGTTCTAAGATTTCTCCTGGCTCGAGATATCGTCGCGGTAGCGCCGCCAAAATTGCCGCAGCCGATCGCGCATCTCCGCTTCTTTTCCCAACGAACCGGGGTGATAGAAATGCCTGGGCTCGGGCAGGTAGTTTTGAGGGATCCAATGCCGCGGGTCGTCGTGAGGGTATTTGTAATCCGGAGAAGTGGCATGAAGATGCGGAGGGACTTCCATCAAATCTCCTCCTTCTACCGCAGACATGGCCGCGTCTATGGCTTTGTAGGCACTATTGCTCTTCGGAGCGCTGGCCAGGTAAATTGTGGCCTCGGAGAGGATTATCCGTCCCTCCGGCAAACCAACCCAGTCCACGGCATAGGCCGCTGAAGCAGCTACAGCTATCGCCAGCGGATCGGCCAGCCCCACGTCTTCGGCAGCCAATATCAGCAATCTCCTCGCTATAAAGCGCACGTCTTCGCCCGATGCGAGCATGCGGGCGAGCCAATACACCGCTGCGTCCGGGTCTGAGCCGCGCACGCTCTTTATGAAAGCTGATATTACAGCGTAATGCTCATCGGCAGCCCTGTCATAGCGCTGCAAAGCCTTGGGAGAGAGGGCTTCGACATCGGCTGTGGTAATTTTCCGTCCATTTTTAGATGCCGCCATCGCCAGAGCCTCCAAGCGATTTAGGGCTTGCCTGGCATCGCCTGAGGAAAGCTCGGCTATGCGAGCTATCGCTTCATCCTCCGCCTCTATTCCCAATTTGCCGAGGCCCCTTTCGACATCCGTCAAGGCGCGGCACAAGAGTTCGACGAGTT
>CAYTKB010000240.1:0-1965 GCA_964438265.1 uncultured Acetomicrobium sp.
CAATCCGCAGTGCTTCCCTATGTTAAAGAGCAAGCGGGAGAGGAGTGGGTGGAAAAGATCATGAAGGCCGTCGAGGAAGCTGAAGAAAACCTTGCTTCGAGGGTGAAGTAAGATTTTGAGCAGGCTCCTCCGTTCTTTGGACAGATTTGCGACCCTCTGTGTGATCTCGCTCATGGGGATTATGAGCGTCATCACCTTTGTGGCAGTGTTTTTCCGTTTCGCGATGCACTCTCCGCTCACTTGGACGGAAGAGGTGGCGCGCTATATGATGGTGTGGGTGACCTTTATGGGAGCGGGGTTGGCCATGGGGAGAGGAAGGCATATAGGAGTGACTATGATCCTTGACATCCTCCCTCGGCGCCTGCGCCTCATCGCGGATACCTTGGCCAGATGTATCATGGCGGCTTTCTTTTGCGCCATGATATATTACGGCGCAAAATTTACGTTGAGCCTGAGGACACAGATATCGCCAGCCCTCGGCCTTCCCATGATCTTTCCCTATAGAGCGGTGCCGATAGGGTGCTTTTATATGCTCCTCCAGATCTTGCTGTTCGGGCGCGGGAGGAATGACGGAGAAGCCTCCCGCGCGGCCGGTTTGAACCCGGAGTGTGAAGATCAATGACGTGGGTCATTCTCATCTCCTTCGTCGTAACGCTCGTATTGGGCATACCACTCGCTGTCGTCTTGGGCGCCACGGGGTTTATAACGCTCATCTTCATGGGCATCCCCTTAGAAGTGGTGGCGCAGCGCATGTTTACGGGGATAGACTCGTTTCCGCTCATGGCGGTGCCGTTTTTCATATTGGCCGGCGACCTCATGAATAGAGGCGGCACTACGATCCGATTGATCAACTTTGCTAACAGCCTTGTGGGTCACATTAGGGGCGGGTTGGGCCACGCCAACGTGGTGGCCAACATGTTCATGGCCGGCATAAGCGGCTCATCCGTGGCGGATGCGTCGGCCATAGGTTCCATAATGATACCCGCCATGGAGAAAGCCGGATACGATCGTCCCTTTTCGGCAGCCCTGACGGCATCAGCAGCGACGATAGGTCCCATAATTCCGCCCAGCATCATCATGGTCATATATGGCGTATCGGTCGGGGTGTCCGTAGGAGGGCTCTTCGCCGCCGGCTTCATCCCAGGGGTAATGCTCGGCCTCGCTCTGATGCTCATCGTTTACAGGGAATCGCTAAAAAGAAACTACCCGAAGGAAGGACACTTCTCCTTTGGCAGGATGCTCAAGAGCCTTTATGGGTCTTTTTGGGCGCTCCTCGCCCCGCTCATAATCTTGGGCGGTATATTGGGAGGGATTTTTACGCCCACGGAGGCCGCCGCCGTAGCTGTGGTCTATTCCTTTTTTGTCGGCAAATTTGTCTTCCGCGAGATAAGGTGGCGCGATTTGCCTCGCATTTTGCTCGATAGCGGCATAACGACAGCTACTGTATTGTTCATCATATCAACGGCCAACGTCTTCGCTTGGGTCATAGCGGCTAACATGATACCCCTGCGCCTGGCTAACATTTTCCTTTCTGTGACGGATAATCCTCTCTTGTTCCTCTTGCTTGTAAACGTCTTTCTTCTCATCGTGGGCATGTTTATGGAGTCGGGAGCAGCTATCATTCTGCTTGCCCCGATACTCGCGCCCATAGCGCATGAGTTAGGCGTAGATCCGCTGCATTTTGGCTTCATCATGGTTTTAAACTTGGCCATAGGCATGGCTACCCCGCCGGTGGGCGTGTGTCTCTTCGTCAGCTGTGGTATAACGGGGCTGTCGCTCGAGGTCATATCCAAAAATGCTATGAAATTTATAGGGGCGGAAATCGCGGTTCTGCTCGTCGTGACATATGTAGAACCGATATCGATGTGGCTTCCGAAGCTATTGGGCTTTTAGAAAAGGCTAATGGCAGTGGGGCTTTGTTTAAAGTTCTAAAGTTTGGCGCGGTGGCGTAATTATGGGTCGCTA
>CAYTKB010000241.1:0-1946 GCA_964438265.1 uncultured Acetomicrobium sp.
CTCCTTATGGATTTTTGGCTGTCGTGTTAGGGTTTCAGGATATCGAGATACAGGATAAATATATAGCCTGCATACTTGGGAGTCAAGCTCAAGTCGTAAGAATATAGATGGTCTTTAAGAGCTTGTACATAGGGCAAAGAGAACAATATCGAGGCAGCAAATCCGTTTCGGGCATAGAATTGCTAGTAAAACTGGGCAAATGAAAGCGTGTTATAATCCACTTTGGAAGAGTGTGGCCAGGGGGTGAATGAGGTGGGGATGGCAGAATGCAAGTTGTGCGGTAAGCCTTTTATCACGGCAGGACCCATGATATGTCCAGCCTGCCTGAAGAGGCTTGATAATGTATACAAAAAAGCACTGGACTATCTGAGAGATTATCCATACGAGAGACTGAACGCAAAGGAACTCGCCGAAGCCATCGATGAAGATTTAGTAGATGTGAGAGCCCTGATAGAGCTCGGATGGATAGAGCGCGACATTTCAACCGAGTCTATGAGCGAAGAGGTGGACAAGAAGCGTCACCTTCTAAAAGCTTTTGAAAAGGAACTTTCGGCACTGCAAGGACAAAGCCGCAAATACGGTTCTTACGGCTACGAGCGACACGGTCGCGCCAAAGACAAGGCAAAAAAAGACAAAGATTAAAAACTACAGGCAACACTATTTTTAGTTTGCTACAAATCTATCTCGAGATGTTTTAGATTCAAATATGTGTTTTAAGTTAAAGTAAGCTATTTTAGCCAAGCAGTATGGTGCAAAGGATCAGTGTCGCACATAGCCCTGCAGCAAAGATGAACGATTGAGGCAATCCAAAACCACCTCCTATTGTCACGGTTGGATAAATGCTTATAATGAATACAAGTCAGATTTCTCGGTAAGGGGTGGTTGCTGTGTGGACTATAGAAGAGGCTGTAAGCGCCTTAAAAAGACAAGGGGCAAAGATCACATCTCAACGCTTGGCGATCCTTCGCCTCCTTCAAGGAAGGAAGGACCATCCATCTGCGGAGTGCGTGTATCAGGAGCTAAAAGGAGAGTTTCCCACCATCTCCTTCGCAACCATATACAGCACGACACAGCTTTTGGCCCAAGCGGAACTGATACAGATCCTCACCGTTGACAACAAGCGCGTTCACTTCGACCCAAATCCTGAGACCCATGCTCACTATCACTGTACCCACTGTGGCAGGATACACGACATTCCCCTCAGCGAACGAACCGTGGGGGATATATTACAACGCGCAAACTTCCAAGTAGATCAAATCCAGATTTATCTCTACGGCACTTGCCCCGAATGCTTAAAGCACTTGACCCAATAAGAAAAGATCTTTGACGTTTGTCCTGTTTATTCCTGTGATTCTCGTCGCTTCGGCTGTGTTCTTGAGCCTATGGAGTACCCGGCGAAGTACCTGCATCGTAAAGTGCGCTTTCTGGTTCTTATTGGTTTCTATGCTCTTATCGGTCGTTATAATTACGGCAACAATGGCGCCGTTGTGGGTCGCAGCAGCGCCGTTGTTGCCGTTGGCTTTGTTTTTAGTTATTGCTCATCGCCTTTTTAGGAGGACAAGCTATCTGTCTCCCTTTTTATTCTACTGTCACACTTTTTGCCAGGTTGCGAGGGGTGTCAATTTCACAACCTCGCTTCTTTGCCATGTGATAGGCAAAAAGTTGAAGGGGAACCACCGTCACAAAGGGAGAAAACTCCTCAAGGGTCCACGGAACGGAAAGTACATAGTTTGCCTCCTGCGCCAGCCGTTCATCATCGTCAAAACCGACGGCTATGATGGGTGCACGCCTCGCTTTGGCCTCCTGAATGTTGGAGAGCGTTTTTTCATAAAGGCTGTCCCTGGGCGCAATCACAACCACAGGCACCTTGGGCTCAAGGAGCGCTATGGGGCCATGTTTCATTTCACCGGCCGCATATGCCTCTGCATGAGATCGGAAGAGCGTCG
>CAYTKB010000242.1:0-1913 GCA_964438265.1 uncultured Acetomicrobium sp.
ATCGAGATGCCCAAAAACAGACGACTTCTGCAATCTGCCGCGCTCCTTGCGCTTTCGCTCCCCTTTAGCACCTCGAGCTTCTCTCTCAGGAGTGGTTCAATTCTCTCCATAACCTCTGGTTCCAGGATGTGACAGACGGTGAGTCCCAACGGGACCCCGGCCAAGGGACCGACAAAAGTAGGATCGCCCGCAGTCACAGTCTCCGCATAAGTTTCAGCCGCCTCAGGATCACAGACGCCCAAAACCACCGCGACGTTTTCGGCGCCGCAGGCGGATACGATCTCCTTCACCTTCGACTGCACCTGCCAGTCCATGGCCAAAAGGCCGCGTCAGAGAAAGCACTCCGTCGCAGAAAAAGCGACCTCTCCCTCACCGGCAAAACACTCTTCCATGAGAGAGGAAGCAACGCCGTCGCTATCTCCCAAGAGTATGAGCTTCTTGCCGCACAGGTCTTTCACGGCCTATCCCCCCTTCGCTAACCGCCTAAGTAAGCCTTGCGGACATCTTCGTTCTCCAAGAGATCGCTCGCTTTTCCCTGCATCTTTATGACGCCGGTCTCTAGGACATAGGCATAGTCGGCTAACTTTAGAGCTGCCCTCGCATTCTGCTCTATCAGTAAGATGGTGCGCCTCTCATCATGAACACTCTCCAGGGCCTTAAAGACTTCACGCACGAGGAGCGGCGCAAGGCCGAGCGATGGTTCATCGAGGCACAAAAGCGACGGTCCCGACATGAGAGCCCTGCCAATGGCGAGCATCTGTTGCTCTCCACCTGAAAGAGTTCCGCCCTTTTGGGATAAACGCTCTTCGAGCCTCGGGAAAAGACTGATGACGTATTCAAAATCCCTTTGCACGGCAGATGCATCACTGCGATAGTAAGCGCCCATCATCAGGTTCTCTCTGACGGTGAGGTTTCGAAAGATTTTCCTCCCCTCCGGCACCATAGCCACGCCGGACTGCACAATTTGATGTGTGGGAAGCCTGCTTATGTCCCTTCCTTTCAGCTTTACCGAACCCTGCCGAGGTCTAACCAGACCCGTTATAGCCCGAAGCGTCGTGCTCTTACCGGCCCCATTGGCCCCTATGAGGGTAACGATGGAGCCCTCCGGCACCTCCATGGAAATCCCTTTAAGGGCATGAATGCCCCCGTAGTAGACGTGAAGGTTCTCTATCGCGAGCATCATCCCTCTTCCTCCCCCAAGTAAGCCGCGATAACCCGCGGATTGGTCTGTATTTCCTTAGGTGTGCCCTCTGCGATCGACACGCCGTAATCCAGGACCCTTATCCGCTCGCATATGCCCATCACCACTTCCATGTGATGTTCAATCAGGAAGATAGTCAGAGAAAATCGATCGCGCAACTCTCGTATGAAGGCCATGAGCCTCTTGGTCTCCTCCGGGTTCATGCCTGCAGCAGGCTCGTCCAAGAGCAGCAGCTTCGGATGGGTGGCCAAGGCCCTGGCGATCTCCAGTTGCCTCTGCTGACCGTAAGGCAGCGCCCCTGCCTGCACATCGTAAAGATCCGCCAAGCCGACCAGCCTCAAAAGCGCCATGGCCCGCGATCTCGCTTCCTTTTCCTCAGAGAGATACTTGGGAAGCCCGAGGGCGGCAGTCAATAGGGAGGATTTGATCCCTAAGTGCTCTGAGACCAGGACGTTGTCCAACACGGACAGCTCTCCAAAGAGGCGGATGTTCTGGAAGGTGCGCGCTATCCCCACTTTGGCGATGAGATTCGGACGCCATCCGGTTATATCGCTGCCGTCAAAGAATATGCGCCCAGAATCTGGAGTATATTGGCCAGTTATCATGTTGAATATGGTCGTCTTGCCGGCCCCGTTTGGGCCTATTAGCCCCACTATCTCGCCTTTTTTAATATCCAAGGAAAAGTCGCTCACGGCCACTAAGCCGCCGAAGC
>CAYTKB010000243.1:0-1841 GCA_964438265.1 uncultured Acetomicrobium sp.
AGAAGCTCGGAGGTGAAGAAGTGATGCCATCACTGGCTGAGAGACTGATAAAGCGTGGCAAGATGGAAGGCAAAATAGAAGGCGAAGTCGAGGGCAAGCAAAAAGCTCTAATAAAACAGCTTCACCGCAAATTTGGCTTAACGCCTTGGGAAGAAGAAAAGATACATTCGATGAACGACGAAGCAAAACTCGACGCAGCTTTAGAAGCCATACTGGACGCCAAATCTAAGTCAGAGGTTTTAAAGATACTTGAATCCTAAAAGACTCTCGGCGGGCTCCTTCCATGAAGGTTAAGAAGAAACATGAAATGTAAGAGGTAAGATGTAGGAAGGCAGGGAAGTTGGGATAGCCCAAGAAAGGCAAAAAGTAAAAGCCTAACCTTATGGCCTGAAGGATATTTTTAAAAAGCTCCACCTGAAGGCATTGAGGTTGGTTTAAAAATCACCCTGTGGTAAACTGCTGCCTTGTGTTTTGTCTTAATACGTGATAGCGAACTTGTGCTAAAGTGCTGTAAGACATAGGGAGTCTGCTGAAAAACTCACTTAACATCGGTTATTCTATGTCCACCTCAGCTTTATGGACTTTAAGATATTAAAGAGCTTCGGTCTGAGGTCAGTTTTTAATCATTTTCTCGCTATTTATGCTCTTCAAATGCCATTTTTCTTATGGTTTTTGCTTCTGGACCTTGAAAAAAGACACAGTAATCCCTTAAAGTCATGCCGAGCCGCATGAAGAGATGGCGTTCCTGTGCGTTTGAATGATGTTAAAAGCCCTTTTTATGTTCATGGCTATGACGGTCATAAAAGCCTTTACCTTATTCGGCAATAACCCTACGTAGGATAAACGGTCCAAGTTGTAACACCTTTTTGCTATCCCAAATACCTGCTCTACACGGAAGCGTTTAGCTGACCAGGTCTTATTTTCTTCTACTTCTTCTTCGGTTAAAGGTTTGTTCCTTTTCCCCTTGTGTAGGATGCAACACTTTATGCCGTTTTCTTCACACCAACTTCTTGCCCCTTCGCTGTCGTAGGCCTTATCGGCATATATAGCTTCTTTTTCTTTAGAAACCAGATTTTTGAGCTTTCTTGAGTCGTGTACGTTTGCAGGAGTTATCTCCATACCCCTTACTATCCCGCTTTCATCTGAATTGACGTGCATCTTGTAGCCGTAATAAGGATGGCCGCGCTTTGTCCTGTCCACCTCGCATCAGGGTCTGTCGCATAGTAGACCTTGCCGTTTTTGGTGACTTTAAGGGCATTGTCTTTCGCTTCTACCATTGCACTTTCGTCGTGGGGAAAGCGATCTTTCTCCTCGGCAGATGAATGAATTTGGGCAGAATCGGACCCTCGTTCTTTCTTTTCGTCTTCGTCATCTTTTTCTTTGGAAGGGGGCTTCCTCTGGGCTTGTATTATCGTGGCGTCTATGAATGAACCCTTCTTCACCAAAAGGCCCAGCAGGTCAAACTCTGAATCCAGGATGGAAAATAGCTCTTCTAACATTCCTTTTTCTTGAAGCTTCTGCCTAAAGCGTGTGAACGTAGTATCGTCAGGCACCGGATCTACAATGGATAAACCCAAGAAGCTTTGAAATGAGAGCCTGTCTGCTATTGTCTTGCTAAGCCTCTGTCGGAGAGGTTAAACCACTGCTCTAAGAGGAGGGCTTTAAACATAACAAGAGGTGGATAGCCAGGACGTCCGTTTGAAGGATCATATAGACGTTCTAATCTCTTTTCTATAGGAGACCAATCTATGAGGTCGTTAACTTTTAAGAAGTGATTTTTGGGGAGTCGTTCCTTTACGGCCTCACTAAAGAATGTCGCTTGATTCGATCTACGTCCTAAC
>CAYTKB010000244.1:0-1814 GCA_964438265.1 uncultured Acetomicrobium sp.
ATATGAAACTTTCGGCCATTTCATCTTTGGCAATCCTCCCCGACCGGGAAAAAACCTGCCATACCTGATCATCGGTTTTGAGCAACACTTCAAGCGGCTCGGCCACGTAAAAGTCGCCCTCCTCCTTCACCACGCTCGACTTGATCGTCCACTCTCCAGCGGCGTCGGAGCGTCTCAAGTTGACGCCTTCTAATACCCTCCCGCTTCCAGCTTTTTCCTGCACTGCACGATATGGAAGGGAAAGGTCTCGCGCTAAAAGCACCGCCAAAAGGCCCAAAAGCGCTAAGGGTATCAACCATCGTAGAGCGTTACCACGCAATCTTCCATTCCTCCTCGTGGCGAACGAGGGAGAGATCCAATCTCCTTAAAAGGCGCATCACTAAAAGCTTTTGCACAGCTATAACCCTAACCTTATCTTCAGCCAGCCATTCCGTCGTATAGCCGTCCTTCAATGCCCATCGCAGGCTATTGTCCATGACGCGCTCCTCAAAGACTTTCAAAGGATACCGCCTTTGAGACTCCTCGTCGAGAAGGGAATACATACTTTTGGCATCTCCCGCAGCCCAGGCATCTAAGAAGCGCTTTACGACCTCCTCCTTGGAAGGAAGTTCTGTCGACAACTCCTTTTTCTCCGGTGTCAAAGGTTGCGTCTGGGGCGGCGATGGTTGCTCTTTTTTTAGCGGAACGGGAGCACTCGGAGGGACTATCCAGACCGGCGGCTCGTCAGGAGGGGGCGTCTCAGGCTTCGGACTGGGTTCCGGGGCAGCCTTTTTCGGTGCTTCAGGAGCATGAGGCTTCCCCTGCGCTTCCTCTTTGGGCAGCTCCTTCAGCGGCGGCAGCTGAACTATCACGGGTTTAGCGGTGGGCACCTCTTCAGGGGCAGTACGTCCTTTAAAGGAAAAACGCCTTTCCTCTTTCTCTAAGCCCGCTACGACCAATTCAAAATCCTCTCGCTCTTGCTTGGGGAAGAAGACCAATCCCTGGACTACGCCGCTTATCGGTCCGTCGAATTGAGGTTCGTAAAAAAAGGGCTTAATTCGCTCTCCCGACGGCAGCAGGAGCGCTAAGCGTTCGGAGAACGGTGCAAATTCCAATGGCTTGACGCCGAAGTGATATATGGTCACAAGAAACGGCTCCGATGAATCGAGGCGCAAATCGCGGATGAAGTTAGCCCTGTATCGGGCAGCTTCTTCTGAAGAGAGGCCGCGACGCGAAGCCTCCAAAGCCACCCATGGATCGACAATTTCATCCGGATAGTGGACAGCCCATATGAGACAATCCGGCGTCCAATGAAAGGCGGTCCACTTATCGAGGATCTCGCTCACTTCCTCACCATCTCCGCTCTGGGCAAGGAGAGTCGCAGCGGAAAAAAGCACCAACATCAACGAGAGAGCGAGGCGTCGCCGCATATCCAGACCCTATAGCTTGTAATCTACAAGGGCGGATAGACCCACCTTTTGGACCCTGCGGAAGCTCTTAATTGGATTAGCCGAGTCGACGGGGATCAATATTTCGATTCTGAAGCGGTCTTTAAATCTCACCTCAAGCTGAGCTACGGCCTTCGTCTTTTCCACTGCGTCCTTGGGCCCTGAGACTTGGGCGGCCCCGATGCGGGCCCCCTGGCCCAAAGAAACTATCGGGACTACCTTCGTCGTGTCTTCATTCTTGGCGCCCTTATTCAACGTGACCGTGTTGATGAAGTCATTTATCTCGTCGGCTAGGGCGCCGACTATCAAACCACCTCCGACAACGCCTATGATATCCCCAAGGTCGATCGCCGAAGCAGGCTTAGCCGGAACGAATAGGGAAACGAT
>CAYTKB010000245.1:0-1802 GCA_964438265.1 uncultured Acetomicrobium sp.
CAATTCTTCTCCTTTGTCTTCCAAAATGCGCGCCAAGAGTCGCATCTTAGCCGCCTGATGAGCTCTCCACACATCCTCATCGGGCAGTTTTAGAGCCAAGATAAGTCGGCCGGGATCGTTTGCCCAGCCCGGTATGTGCTCATCGAAGAGCTTTTTAAATCCAGAGCATGTCCACATATACGAATGGACGCCGTTGCTTATAGGGATTATGCTGTCATCGTTGAACAGATTTCGGCTCACCTCGGCATGTTTTTTTGAGACGGCATTTTTGAGGTGACTGTAGCGCAGCCCTATATCTACCATCGACATGCCATCAGGCCCCACCATGTGCCTCAGATATTGCGCGAAGGTGTGGCTCATCACCCTTTCGATTAACTCGTAGGGGAAGCGGTCTATGCCGGCTGGGACGGGGGTGTGGGTGGTAAAGACCAGCTGTTCGCGGATCCTGTCGTAGTCTTCAAAGCCAAGCTCTCTGATCAGCTCTAAAGTCAAAAACCCTGCATGGCCTTCGTTGAGATGAAAGGTTCGTATATTACTGTAGCCCAACTCTCTGAGCATCCTCAAGCCGCCTATGCCGAGGATCATCTCCTGGCAGAGGCGATATTTGAGATCGCCGCCGTACAATACTCCGGTGAGCTTTCGGTCTTCTTGAGCGTTGCCGTCGAAGTCGGTATCCAATAGATACACAGGGACATGGTAGCCTGAACTACCCATAACCTCGTAGCACCAAGTGCGCACGCGCACGGGCCGCCCTTCTATATTCACCACCACTTCGTTCGGCAGAAGTTCCAGCTTATCCTCGGGGTTCCACTCTTGCGGTTTGCTCAACTGCCAACCATTTTCATCGATGATTTGATGAAAATAGCCTTGTCTGTAAAGCAGGGTAACTCCCACCATGGGCAGACCTAAATCCGCTGCGCTTCTCAGGATATCGCCGGCTAAAATGCCTAAACCTCCTGAATAGGTAGGAATGTCATTTTCCAAACCTATTTCCATAGAGAAGTAAGCAATAGAGCGAAAGGCCGGGTTATGTTCCATCATATCCCTCAGCGATTCGCCTATATCTTCATGATAACGCATTAAAGCCAAAAGCACCACCTCCCATTCTAAAACACAAAACATTATAAGCGCTATGAAGCAAGAGAGCTACACTTAAACCTATCTCCAGTGGTCTTGTCTGCGTTCCAAGGAAAACCTGCAGATTTGGGGGGCCGCTGGCTATTGACATGTCCGTCCAAGTTCGTTACTGTAGTTACAAAGTTTGCGATTTGAGCATCAGCAGGTAATTATACATTATGATGTAGCATTACATAATTTGATATTAGCTCGCTGCGCCTGAGGAGGTTTTTAAGTGAACCTAAGAAATGTGAGGAACATCTTAGATGCGGAGGTCTTATGGGGCGAAGAGCTTTTGGACGAAGTGGAGGTGGAGTATGCATTTGCCTCCGACTTGATGAGCGACGTGCTGGCCTTTGCCACTCCTGGGTCGTTATTGCTCACCGGGCTTACCAATGTCCAGATCGTCAGGACGGCCAGCATGATGGATATGCCGGGGGTGGTCTTCGTCAGAGGAAAATGTCCGGGCACCGAAGCCCTTTCTCTCGCAAAAAATATGAAAATTCCCTTGCTGCTCTCGTGTAAGAGTATGTTCGAATCTTGTGGACTGCTTTATGTAGCCGGCGTTCTTCCTTGCAAAATCCTCCAAAGGCGGTCTTAATATTTTGGGCGAGCCCATTCTGTTGGAGTTCGAAGTTAAACCGCTGGATTTCTTGGCTGCGGGCGAGGCCGCTGAGCGCGTAAAA
>CAYTKB010000246.1:0-1799 GCA_964438265.1 uncultured Acetomicrobium sp.
GCATGGCATCTCTCACGTGGAACGATGACAACACGCTCGCTTCGGGCTGCGGCTCTGACAAAGATTACGGCGTAACTACGCTCGGCAAAAAAGCCTTAAAAATAATGGAAGAGCTGGGCATCGTCGTGGATGCGGCCCACGCATCCCCCAAAAGCTTTTGGGACATCGTCGAAAGTTTCGAGAGGACTGTCCTGATAAGTCATGGCAACGTATATGCTCTCTGCCGCCACAGGCGAAATTTTACCGACGACCAACTGAAGGCCGTGGCCGAAAGAAATGGGCTGATAGGGTTGAGCGCAGTAAAGAAGTTCCTAAAAGAAAACGGCGAAGCCTCCGCGGAAGACCTCATAAGGCATATCAGTTACGCGACCGACCTCGTAGGCATAGAACACGTGGCACTCGGACTCGATATAGACTACCACGCAAATAGCCGCGGCACGCTTTCGTTGGAGGAGGTCTCCTTCCTCGAAAGGGGCTTACTCGAAGCCGGCTACTCGAAGGCAGAAGCCGAGGCCGTCTTGCACGGCAACTGGGAAAGGTTGCTCAAGGGTGCTCTATCTTAGCGCCTTCAAATCGGAGCAAAGCCGCCTTCAGTGCCAAACCTTCTTTACCGCCGTACCCTTTGAGCGAGCCATCGGCGCCGATTACGCGATGACACGGTACAAAGAGAGACCACCTGTTGCGGCGTAGGGCGCTTCCAACGCCTCTGGCTGCATTGGGCCTTCCGATCGACGCCGCGACACAGCCGTAGGATAGTACACAACCAAAGGGGATCTGAGCCACGACTTCATAAACGCTGCGGGCGAACTCCGAAAGGGGAGGCACGGCACAGAGCGGCACCTCAAAGGCCTCACCGTTCCAATAGGATTCCCAAGCACGAGCAAGCCAAGCGGGTAACGCGCCCTCTCTCTCGACCTCTTCCCCATGAAATCTGCTATACATCATAAACAATCCCCTATCACACCAAAGGGCCTCCCAAAGGCCGAGCGGTGCGGACAGCGTTGCCCTGTGAACCGTTTCCTTTCCCGTAGCATATTGCCAAACAATCGCCATCACCACAACCCCCTGGATAACAGAAGCGATGTGCCCAATATCGTGACAAGAAGCGAGTGCCGCTCGCTCTCCCAAAGGACACTCCATTGAAACGGACCGGCGATTTCCTTTAACTCAAAAGGTATCTTTGGAATGAGCCTACCCACGCGCTCCTTGTAACGGTGAAACTCCTCGCGGAAACATCGCTCGAGGACGGTCTCTTCGTGAGGGATGATGAGAAAGACATACAGAATTAGGTAAGACGTCACAAATAACGCGGTAGCCCGCGGACCGGCCAACAGGCTCCAACCCAATCCTATTAGGCCGTTGCCCAAATAGAGGGGGTTTCGAACGATGGCATAGGGACCCCAGGTTACCAGGATTTCTGCTTTGGCTTCCTCCCCGCGATAGCGCTTTATGCAACCGGCCGCCCAAAAGCGCACCGCTTGACCGGCCGCCACCAGAACCAGCATGGCAGGCAGAGCAGAAAGATTGGGCTCGGCCAAAAAGAGGATAGTGCAAAACAACGCCGTCCATATGCCGCCCCTCATCTTAAAAGCCCATGCCCGAATCTCGCTTGAGCGCCTACCCCTCGTAAGGCCTCTCAATTTCGCCATTGACCCCCTTGCCTAAAAAGTATATGGCTGCTAATGCTCCTAAAAGCACCGGAATATAGGCCGTGAATACGCGCCACAGCAAAGCTGTCACGCCAGCCATATTCCAGGGCACCAAGAGCTTGAAAATGTCCGTTGCCCCGCCTTCGGCCA
>CAYTKB010000247.1:0-1778 GCA_964438265.1 uncultured Acetomicrobium sp.
CGGTTCTGACCATAAACCTGAGCTTCAAAAAGGCCATCGATTTCGGACAAAAACTGGCTCAAAAGACCTAAAAACATCTAAAGAGCGCCTGAGAAACGGCATTCAAAGACATGTGTTATAAGCGGTTAATTTCCGTAGGTTCTCTAAAATAACATACATGCCCTTTGAGCATTTCTTTGGCTTCGCCCTCTTCCTCACGTATATCCGATACCCTGAAGCCTTTCAGTCCGGGCATATTGGTGATACTATATTTATAGCCATTGGCCATGGTGGTAAGAGCCTCCTTTCTTAATGGGTTTGGTTGGCTCTTGCCACCATTATATTTTTTACATCAAATTTCCACACTAAAGATTATAGAGCCCGCATGTTCTTGCCCATTCCATTGCCGCCTTCATGAGAGCCTCCTAACCCCCCTCTTTTTAAGACATTATCTTCTGTACTTTAAGGATGTCTGGCCTTTTTAATAGGTGTTATGGGTGCGATGTCATCACGAGGGTTGCACTATAAAATCTCTACGATCATAATTTAGGTCGGCATCGCAAACAAAAAACTTGGAGGTGTTTACCCTTGGGGGAATGGCTCGACAGGCATTTTGAAATCAGCGAACGTAAAAGCAGCTTGCGTACTGAAATCATAGCGGGTATCACCACGTTTATGACTATGGCTTATATCATCTTCGTAAACCCAGCGATTTTAAGTGAAGCAGGTATGGATTTTGGCGCCGTGATGACGGCTACATGCTTGGCTTCTGCCGCAGGGACACTGATCATGGGGCTGTACGCAAACTATCCCTTCGCTCTTGCGCCTGGGATGGGCTTAAATGCTTTCTTTGCTTTCACCGTAGTAATAGGTATGAAGGTAAGTTGGCAGACAGCTTTAGCGGCTGTGCTCTTAGACGGCATACTCTTTATCCTGCTTACGGCTTCGCGCATCCGTGAGGCTATTATTAACGCCGTGCCCTACAACTTGAAGCTCGCCGTAAGCGCCGGAATAGGCCTTTTTATAGCGCTCATCGGCCTCGTTGGGGCTGGAATTGTGGTTGACAACCCAGCTACCTTAGTAAGCTTAGGTAGCCTTGCAAAACCCGCTCCTATACTTTCTCTATGTGGGCTCCTCCTTATGGCTGTGCTTCACGCGTATAAAGTTAAAGGGGCGCTTCTGTGGGGGATTTTAGCTGTAACCTTGGCCGCCATACCGCTCGGCGTTGCCTCTCCACCTCAAGGCATAGTATCGACCCCGCCGAGTTTGTCTCCGATCTTATTTAAATTCGACCTCAAAGGCTTAGTGAATGTGGCTATGATAGGAGTCGTGATAACCTTTCTCTTCGTCGATCTCTTTGACACCTTAGGAACGCTCATCGGAGTTTCGGCCCGTGCCGGCTTTTTAGACAAAGACGGAAACCTGCCACGCGCAAACAAAGCGCTCATGGCCGATGCTGTAGCTACCGCCGTAGGTGCTTGCCTTGGGACGAGCACGGTGACGACCTACGTGGAAAGCGCTTCTGGCGTTGAAGAAGGCGGACGCACGGGGCTCGTGTCATGTGTAGTGGCGCTCCTTTTCTTGGGTGCCCTTTTCTTCTCCCCCATAGCGCGGATCGTGCCTACGGCTGCGACCTCACCAGCCCTTATCATGGTGGGCGTCTTTATGATGCAAGCACTAAAAGGGTTAAACTTTGACGACATCACGGAGATGGTTCCCGCAGCAATCGCCATCTTTACGATGCCCTTTACGTATTCCATCGCAGAAGGTATCGCCTGGGGCATAATCTCCTACACCCT
>CAYTKB010000248.1:0-1758 GCA_964438265.1 uncultured Acetomicrobium sp.
TAATACATGAGGGCAGCGGCCTTCAAATTCCTAAGGTCGCTGACTATCTTTGTGGCCTCGGCCTTGCCTCTGCCCCCGCCCATCGTGAGCATCAAAGTGCTGGCCAATATCCCGATGATGACCATAACGATGAGCAGTTCCACCAACGTAAAAGCCTTCCTCGCAACATTAGTCCTTTTCACCTTCGTCCTCCTCATAGTTTGGAGATTATGGTCGCCAAATCCATACGCCACGCCCTTAAACCTTCGCTGCTGCTTTATCATCACCTCCTTCACCGCAGGCGCTACATCATAGCCCGTATCGTCGTCACGATGGGCAGGTATATGGAAAGCACTATAATGCCCACCGCGCCACCTACGAATATCAAAAGGACCGGTTCCAAGATGAAGGTCAGGCGCTTCACTTTCTCGTCGAGCTCGACCTCCACTAAGTCTGCCGCTTTTTCGAGCATCTCCTCCAAGCGACCCGTCTGCTCCCCCACAGAGATCATGTGCGATGCCATGATCGGGAACGTTTTAACCCGAGAAGCTTCTTCCCCCAAAGACCCTCCGCGGCGCGCCGCCTCGCTCAAGGCTTTGAAGGCGCTCGAAAAGAGGGCGTTTCCCGTCACCCCAGCCGTCATATCTAAAGCCTGAAGGATCGGCACCCCCGCCTCGACGAGGGAAGAGAGCGTGCGCAGGCCCCTGGTGAGAGCTATCTTGTGGAGGATGTCGCCGGCGATTGGGAGTCTGAGCTTTATTTTGTCGAGGACAGGACGCACAGAGGCGCTCTTGCTCACAAAATAGAGCGCTGCACCTACACCCAAAACGGCGAAGGCCGGCACATACCAGTACTCCTGCAGCCAAAGCGACACCGAAAACAAAACCCTCGTAATTACAGGAAGCGGCACACCCAATCCCCTAAGGACAAGGGCAAAACGGGGCACTATGAACGCAATCATAAAGTAAGCCACAAAGAGGGCAAAGCACAGCACAAAGGCCGGATACGTGAGGGACGAAACAATCTTCTTGTGCAGCGTGTCCTGCCATTCTAAGAACGAAGCAAGCCTTCCCAAGCTCTCGTCCAGTACGCCTCCTTCTTCTCCCGCCTTTATCATAGCCACCATTAGGGGAGAGAAGATTTTTCCCATGCTGAGGGCCTCATGGAACGAATGCCCCCCGTCAATGAGTCCTTTCACCTCGACTAGAGTACTCCCCAAAGGGGCGTTTGCGGTCTGTTGAGAGAGCACTTCCAGGGCACTCCCCAAGGGCACGCCGGCTTTGGTCATCGTGGAGAGCTGGCGGAAAAAGACAGCCTTGTCCCGCAGGCTTACAGTAGAAAGGAGCTTTAGGTGTTTCCATAACGGGGATTTTCTCTCCTTCGCCTCATCCTCGTGGATGTGTACCGGGATCAGCTTCTGCTGGTGCAGCTGCTGGACCACATATTCTATTGTCTGGGCCTGGAGTTTCCCTTCGACTGCGCCGCCTTCCATGTTCTTTGCACGGTAATAAAAGAGCATCTTTTCTATCCTCGCCCCTCCGGCCAGTTTGCAGCGATCTCGAACACGAGGCGTTCCAGGTCTTTCGTGTCATGGGCATAAACCCTGGCCGCCTCGTAGGATATCACATCGTCTCTTACCAGCCTCGCCAGATCCTGGTCCATTGTGTGCATGCCCGAGGATCTCCCCGTCTGTATAAGCGTCTTCGTTTGTCCCACCTTGGCCTCCCTGATGCAGTTTCTCACTGCAGGCGTGGCCAAAAGTAGCTCCGTGGCCACAAT
>CAYTKB010000249.1:0-1749 GCA_964438265.1 uncultured Acetomicrobium sp.
CCAATTATAGCGAAGTCCTTCCGGTGAATGTGGATGTTAGAAGTTTCGTCACGCCGCAAATACAAGTCAACGTGCCCATCTGTAGTGCTGCTATGGATACCGTTACAGAGGCACGCCTTGCCATAGCCTTGGCCCGTGAAGGAGGTATTGGGATCATTCACCGCAATAACTCTCCGGAGGAACAGGCGGGAGAGGTAGACAAGGTAAAACGCTCCGAGGCCGGCGTGATCGTCGACCCATTTTATCTACACCCGGAGGATTCTGTCGGCGAAGCCGTAAAACTCATGGAGCATTATCACATATCCGGCGTGCCGATAGTGAACGACCAAAAGAAACTCGTGGGCATTATCACCAATCGGGATCTGCGCTTCGTCACAAATTACGCCCAACCCATCGCAGCTGTGATGACAAAGGAAGGGCTGATCACGGCGTCCGTAGGAACAACGCTGGAAGAGGCCAAGGAAATATTAAAGAAGCACAAGGTAGAAAAACTTCCTCTCGTCGATAAAGAGGGACACCTGAAGGGCCTTATAACGATAAAAGATATTCAGAAGGCTCGAGAGTTTCCAAACGCCTGTAAGGACGAGCGGGGACGCCTCCGGGTTGGGGCCGCCGTTGGCGTCGGTGAAGACTTATATGAACGCGCGGAGGCTTTGATAAAGGCCGGAGTGGACATCTTAGTCGTAGATACAGCCCACGCCCATTCCAAACGCGTATTGGATGCGGTAAGGTCGCTGAAAAAGCGATGTGGCGACATGCCAGTAGTGGGGGGCAATATCGCAACTGCTGACGCAGCAAATGCATTAATAGATGCAGGAGCTGACGCAGTCAAAGTTGGCATAGGGCCTGGTTCCATTTGTACCACTCGCATTATAGCTGGTGCTGGTGTTCCTCAACTAACGGCAATTATGGAAGTTTCTTCCGTGGCGAAAAAACGCGGCCGTTGCGTCATAGCCGATGGGGGCATTCGCTATTCCGGCGATATCACGAAAGCCTTAGCAGCTGGAGCAGATACGGTCATGATAGGCTCTCTCTTTGCCGGCACAGAGGAAAGCCCAGGAGAAGAGGTCATCTATCGCGGAAGGTCTTTCAAGAGTTATCGAGGTATGGGATCTATTGCAGCGATGAGAGAAGGACGCAGCAAGGATCGCTATTTTCAAGAAGGCGTGATGACAGAGGAAAAGCTTGTCGCCGAAGGTGTAGAGGGATTAACGCCTTTCAAGGGTGCCCTTTCTGCCGTTGTATATCAACTGGTCGGCGGCTTGCGCTCAGGAATGGGATACACGGGGTCAAAAGATATAGCAGAACTCCAAAAGAAGGGGTGTTTTATAAAGATCACAGCAGCATCTGTCAAAGAGAGCCATCCTCACGACGTGATTATAACCAAAGAGGCGCCAAACTACAGTGTAGAGGGATAAAGCGCATTACTTTGACATACAGAGGGTTGCTTCAAAATAACAAAAATAATACGCTGTTTTTTAACTCACACAAAACCATTGAGCGTAAGATTGCTATTGCTGACATAAAGCCCCTGTCACCTTGACAAAGCCAGGCCCTACAAATACAATGATTGCGCGAAAGCAGATGGGGCTGTAGCGCAGAGGGAGCGCGTTTCCTTCGCACGGAAAAGGTCGGGGGTTCGAGTCCCCCCAGCTCCACCAAGCATAAGGAGTCGGGGCGTAGCGCAGTCTGGTTTAGCGCACCTGCTTTGGGAGCAGGGGGTCGAAGGTTCAAATCCTTTCGCCCCGA
>CAYTKB010000250.1:0-1745 GCA_964438265.1 uncultured Acetomicrobium sp.
GAACCCTCTGTTTAAACCCCGTCTTGCGCCTTCACTATCCGGGCATGCTGAGTATAAACGACGGCCACATGTCTCAATCACGAGCAGGCTACTCGGCTTTGATCATCTTGCAGCGGAGGAAGCTCGCGGTGGAAGCGCGGAGAGATAGATGCTACACTATATGCGAAAAAGCTTAAAGGGGAGGACAATCTATTGAGCATATCACCGCCTTTTTGGCATCCGGCTTTTTCTCGCGCCTTCATTCTGGACTGGGACGGCGTAGTGGTCGAAACGAAGCTCGATTTTTCTCCCATTTACAAGCGCTTTTTTGGCGGGAAACGGGTGATGCTTCTCGAAGTGATGCAGTCGCTGCCTCAAGAGGTTCGCGCAGAGGTTGGGCGTTGCCTCGAGGAGATCGAAACGGATGGGTCTCGCAAGGCTCAACCCGTATCGGGTTCTTTAGAGCTCTTGTCTTGGCTTGAGGAGAGAAACGTTCCTTGGGGCATCGTATCGCGCAACTCCAAGGCTTCTGTCGAAATTGCGGCGAAATGCGCTGGCATTGCTCTGCCTCCTGTGGTCATAACGAGGGATGAAAAAGTTCCGGTAAAACCTGCGCCGGAGGCCTTTTGGAAGGCATCGGGGCTTATGGGGGTAGAGCCCTCTTGCACGGTAGTCGTTGGAGACTTCCTGTACGACTTAATCGGGGCGAGACGAGCTGGAATGAGGTCCGTCCTCGTGCAACGCATGGAGGAGGGGTGGCTCGATTGGATCGAGGTAGCATATCCCACCCTTGCGGATTTTGTGAGATCCCTGAAGGAGCCCGAGCCCTTGACGCCGTGGGAATATCGCCCGCTTGAAGTGAAGAAGGGAAAAGAGTGGTTGAAGAAGTGCTTTCGTTTGACGGTTCAGATCCCCCGCGACGTCCGAAAGCCCTGTTCATGGGCTGTCACGGCGGCTGCGCTTGGCGTCGGAATCATCGCCGTGCCAGAAGACTTGCGCCTCGAAGCGTCTCATTGGCTAAACGACCCTTATTTTGAGGTGGTAGATTTGTGGCAACCTCTTCCTAAAATTCTTGAGCGCTTCCTGAGGAGTCGTTTCCCCATGACCAAGGTAGTAGAGGGGAGCGACGGGTTTTTATTGCCGGCGGATCCGGAGTTTTTGGAGGAAAGCCTGGGAGTTTTGGTGCAATGATAGAACAGCGCAAGTTGTGGGAAGAAGAACCTCAAAAGAAGAGAGCAAGAGCATCTCCGAAAGAGAACTGGGAGAGACCGCTGGCCGATCGCATGCGGCCGCGCACCTTGGATGAATTCCTCGGCCAGGAGCATCTTCTCGGCGCCGGGCGTCCCTTGAGGCGGCTCCTCGAAGCGGGCGAAGTGCCGAGCGCAATCCTCTATGGCCCTCCTGGCAGCGGAAAGACTACGTTAGTGCGCCTTATGGCTTCGGTTACGGGCAGAAAGCTGCTGGAGATAAATGCCGTCACGGCCAAGGTAAGCCAACTTCGAGAGTTGGTAGATGCTGCTAAAGAGGAAAAAGAGATTCGAGGCGGCAAGACCCCTTTGGCCTTTGTGGATGAGATCTACCACTTCAACAAACAACAGCAAAATGTGCTGCTTCCGGCCGTCGAGCGCGGCGACCTGATACTCCTTGGGACTACGGTAGAAAACCCGTACTTCGAAATAAACAAGACGCTGCTTTCCCGTGCGATCGTCTTAGAGCTGAGACCGCTGAAAAAAGAGGAGCTCGTCGAACTCTTGCGCCGTGCCTTG
>CAYTKB010000251.1:0-1744 GCA_964438265.1 uncultured Acetomicrobium sp.
CTCCAGGTTCAACCCGAAGACATAGATGTGCCCCTTTGTCGGCCTCACAGCCCCCAAGAGCATGAGAAGCAGCGTGGTTTTCCCGGCGCCGTTGGCCCCCAGTATTCCGAGCGTCTCCCCCCGCGGCACGGCTATAGCGACGTTGTCCACGGCGCATCTGTCTCCAAAGCACTTAGTAACGCCTTCTACGCGAAGGGCAATCTCATGTTCCATAGTAAAAACGTGTGCACCTCCGATGGCTTCTATATCGATGGCCAAGAGCCATTATAGCTGAAGGCGCCCACCCCGTAGGAAAGGCGTAAACTTAGGGGCCAGGATGTGACCTCCTGGCCCCCCTCGGGCTAAAATCTATGCTCCCACGTCAAGTAGAGCCTTCGCTCAGGACCCCAAAACATGTCACTTCCTGAAATGTCTATAAAGTATTCCTCATCAATGAGATTATAGGCCACCAATGATATCCTGTCGTTTCCTTTTTCCCACGAGATGCGTGCGTCTATGGTGAAGCAGTCGTCATCGGCTTCGTATTTTTCCCTGTCAGCTTCACGACTTCCAAGGAAATGAATAGATAGTTCCCCGCTCCATGGTCCCTTCTCGTAAACAAAACGGCTCGCAATGTCCCACTGGGGCATGCCGCTCTTTTCCCAAGGAGATGTGGTCGTTTCTTTTTCTTCTGCTTTAGTCCACGTAATGGTTGGGATCAAAGTCCACTCGTCAGAGAGCCGCCTGATTCTTTGGAATTCTAATCCATGGGCACGAAATTCTGCTATGTTATTGTACATGTCATCGCTCCAATCGGTAGTTCCCTTATCATCCCACTTGATTTTATTGTCCATCGTCAAATAGAAGAAATCGAGACTCCATGGAGATTCATGGTAGGGAGACTTGAGACCGACCTCGTAACTCCATCCCTTTTCTGGGGATAGATTTTTGTTCCCTCCATAAGGTGCGAAGATTTCATAAAGGCTCGGCATGGCAAAAAACCTCCCTGCCGATAAATACCACATCTGGCCACCTGCCGTCTGGTAGCTAAAAGAGAGTTTTGGTGTGAATTCATCTTGGTCCTCTGCTTTGTAAACATTCCAGTGCTCGTATCGCATTCCCAAGTTTGCGACAACTTCACCCAGGGGCACGGAGAGTTCAAAGAAAGGTGCCGCGTTTTCTCGCTCTCCCTCTATTGTTGTGTCTTCTATGGTCACACTTTCCTCCCGACGAAAACTCACCCCCCAGACTGCTGGGGTGGCACCCCAAAGCTCTCTTTTGTAGATTTCTGCACCCCATGCTTCGTCATCGTATTCTCCTTCCCACATAGCGTTAACATCTTTTTGTGTTTTGTAGTAGTAAGCGCTGCCCCTGAAACCTCCCTCGGCATATGTAACGTGGAAACGGCGATATTCGTCCTCTTGGCGGTTTAGTGTGCTTTTGATAAAATCATAAAGGTAATAATTATCGTAGGAATTTTCCCACTCCGCTTCATACTTGCCCCAATCAGCTCGTATGCTCAGGTTGCCAAAGTCCAAACGCACTCCTCCGGCATCTTCGTCGTATTTGAGGCTTTCGTCAAAAACCACTTCGTTCGTTATGCTGCTGTGCACCTTCTTTAGAGGGGTTTTACCTTCCTTTCTATTGACGAACCATAGGCCGACATTTACCTTCTCACCAGTGGCGTTCGCTGTCACGTAGTATCGTTCCCAATCGTTAGATCCACCCTCGATCACGGCCTTAGCTTCAAGATCTTTAGAGGCGA
>CAYTKB010000252.1:0-653 GCA_964438265.1 uncultured Acetomicrobium sp.
AAGGGTTGGATTGATGAAAATTTATCAATACTTCGTTTAGGAGGAAGTGATCAGTATGCCCAAGATAAGAAATCTTGAAGATCTGCGCAAGATAAGAGAGAGCGCAAAAGATCTGACGGCAGCACGATCTGGCGGCAGAACTCACATCATCGTAGGTATGGGCACTTGCGGCATTGCTGCCGGGGCCCGCGAGGTTATGACCGCTATATTGGCTGAGTTAGAGAAGAGGGGAATAAAAGATGTGGCGGTGGAGACCACTGGTTGTATAGGCATGTGCCAGTTTGAGCCGTTGGTAGATGTAATCCGACCTGGAGAGCCGCGCATCACTTATGGCAACGTATCGCCTGAAGATGTGCCGCGTATCATAGCGGAGCATCTCATAAACGGCAATGTGGTTGCTGATAAGGTTATAGGGAGAACTGACTGAGGGGGAAGTGAAGCGATGCCTATATATCGAGCTCATGTATTAGTCTGCCGCGGAACTGGCTGCACTGCGAGCGGTTCGGGCGAGGTCTTCAAAGCCTTTCGCGAGGAACTCGCAAAAAAAGGTCTCGACAAAGAAATCATGTTGGTGGAGACCGGTTGCCATGGCATGTGCGAGATGGGGCCAATCGTCGTAGTTTATCCTGAAGGGGCGTTTTACTGCGGCGTGA
>CAYTKB010000252.1:663-1719 GCA_964438265.1 uncultured Acetomicrobium sp.
GGATGTGCCTGAGATAGTGGAAGAGCATCTCTATAAAGGGCGTTTGGTCAAAAGGCTCCTCTATACCATGCCTGAGGAAATGCTCAAAGTCCCGCACTATAAAGACATTCCGTTTTACAAGAAGCAGCATCGTATAGTGTTACGCAACTGTGGTTTCATAGACCCTGATCGCATAGAAGAATATATCTCTCGCGATGGGTATCAAGCGCTCGCTAAAGTCCTTACCTCTATGAAGCCGGAAGAGGTTATAGAAGAGGTAAAAAAGTCAGGCCTTCGTGGCCGTGGCGGTGCTGGATTCCCCACGGGTCTTAAATGGGAGTTCGCCCACAAGGCGAGAGGGGATAAGAAATATATCATCTGCAACGCCGACGAGGGTGACCCTGGGGCATTTATGGACAGGTCAGTCTTAGAGGGTGACCCGCACTCCGTCATAGAGGGAATGCTTATAGGCGCATACGCCATCGGTTCTGACGAGGGTTATATCTATTGCCGGGCTGAATATCCCTTAGCGATAAAGCGCCTGAAGACGGCTATAGCCCAAGCAGAGGAATACGGCCTGCTCGGCGATGACATAATGGGCTCTGGTTTTTCGTTCCACCTTCACATAAAAGAGGGCGCAGGGGCTTTTGTATGCGGCGAAGAAACGGCCCTTATGGCATCAATTGAAGGAAGGCGCGGCATGCCGAGGCCTAGGCCGCCGTTTCCGGCCAACAGCGGTTTGTGGGGCAAACCCACGAACATAAACAACGTGGAGACCTGGGCCAATGTGCCGCCTATCGTGCTGAACGGCAGCGATTGGTATGCAGCGTTAGGCACTGCAAAGTCTAAGGGCACGAAGGTGTTCGCCCTCACAGGCAAGGTGAAGCACACTGGGCTCATCGAAGTGCCTATGGGGATCACCATGAGGGAGATCATCTTCGAACTCGGCGGCGGCATTCTCGGAGACAAGGGCTTCAAGGCTGTGCAGATAGGCGGTCCATCGGGCGGATGCCTGAGCGAGCAGCACTTAGACTTATCCGTAGATTATGAATCGCTCACCGGAGCGGGAGCCATCAT
>CAYTKB010000253.1:0-1689 GCA_964438265.1 uncultured Acetomicrobium sp.
GATCTGGCGGAAGTAGCATTTTGTAAGATTCCAAATTTTTTGATCAATAAAGCAAAAAAAGGGGGGCGAAGAACCGTTATGGTTCTTCGCCCCCCTTTTTGAATTTCTTGCCCCTTTGTTAATCTCGGAGCGGTCTTTCCAAAGCCTGGGACAGCGATCGGATGGATTCGGTGAGTTTATCCATTTTACCTTCCATGCGTATCAGGAGATAGATGGTGGTGACAATAGGGAATCCGAAGTTTCCGATGGCGGTGAGTAGCTCTTCCATGGTGTTCAGCCTCGTTTCTGTTTCTTTTCGGGATAGACTTCGCAGGCATAACCGAGGATCTCTTCGCAGAGCACCTGGCTCATTTCCTTGCGACAACGACGGGAAGCATCGGTGAGGAGTTCTTGCCATTCGAGGTAGGAGAGGCTGTCGATGCGGGATCGGATTTTGCTTTCGTCCAGGCTATCGGAAAACAACTCGCTGTGGTGATAGATAAAGGCATCTAAATTCATTGGGACCTACTTTCTATCTTATTCTATGAGGTCGGTGAAGCTGTTTTCGACGATGCCTCCATCAGCGATGGAGACGAGGTCGCCTCCGGTGCTGGTGAAGATGTTTTTGTCGAGGATCAGGTCCATTGCGGTTTCCAGCTCCAGCGTAGTAAGGTCGGCCTTGGGATAGCGCAACTGGATGTTGGCAGTCTTTCCGCTGGCGTTGATGAAGCTCATTTTTACGTAGTCTCTAAAAGTATCAGCCATAAGTGTTCACTCCTTTCAGTGATGGTTTGGGCTTATTCGGTCATTTCAGCGCGCTGAACGCGGAGGCTGGATTCGAGGGGATAAGCCAGCAAATCTGCGACGGCGGTGGCTACGGCATAGACGTCGGCGTCTACGGCAGTAGGCTTTACGTTGTTGAGTCTTACGCTCAACGTGGTGTCGTTAGGTCCACTAAGTGTCATGGTGACATAACCGGTCTTGTTTACTATGGTCATGTGGCACCTCCTTTCACTCAACAAAGAGTGATTTTGGATTTCCCTTGGGCACGAAATGGGCTTTGAGCTTGGCTAGGCCGTCTTGTTTCAGGTTTCGTATGCGACGACGGGACACCTGGAGGCGATCCCCCAGGCTTTCTTCGGTGTGGTTGAGGGTGAAGAGCCCATGGAGCACCAGGCGCTCTTTGGTGGATAGGTTTTGCATGGCGTGTTGCAGGTCGATTTTTAGTATAACGGAGTGCATGCTTCCAGCCTCACTTCCTTGGAACGTTGACGTTGACGGGTTTTGAGGAAGCGAAAGAGGGCATGCTGGAGAGAACGGTAGCTGTAGGCTTCGATGGAGCGCATCTCTTCCTGGTGCTGGTAGAGTTGGTAGAGGGTTTCCCAGAAGACAGGCTCGATCTCGGGCATCTCGCAAGGGCTCACCCCACTGTGCCGACATACTTTTTCAAAAATAGGCCAGGTTTTAGTAACTAAAGCTTCACAATTCATTGATGTACACTCTCCTTGTTTATATGGTAAGAATTGCAATAAAGAATATATGCAATATTGAAATTAATGCAAGGGGGTTTTATAGAGAAGCAGTTCACAGGATTGGCTTTGATGAAAAAAAAGTTAAAATTAACTTAGTAAAATTTTTTATTATTAAGGATTGAAGATGAAGAAATATCAGATTTATGGGATGAATATTTAACAATAACAAATAATTCTA
>CAYTKB010000254.1:0-1607 GCA_964438265.1 uncultured Acetomicrobium sp.
GGAGCCGATAGCGGAGACCGTAGCCGGCCCTGAACCCGAAATTGCGGCGAAAAACATACAGGCTAATACCGTAACCATGGCTAAGCCTCCAGTTATGAAGCCGACCAAGCTCTCCGCCAAGTTTACGAGGCGTTTCGATATGCCACCTTGCAACATCAGAGCACCGGCCAGGATGAAGAACGGAATAGCGAGGAGGGGAAAGGAATCCAAGCCGGTGACGGATTTCTGAGCTATCAAAACCATGGGAATGTCGGTGGTAAGGCCCAAACAGATGGCAGTGACGAGTCCTATGGTCACACCTATGGGAATGCCCAGCGACATAAACAAGATCAGCAAACCGAATAGAAGAATCGCTTCCATGTTACGAAGGTTTTCCTTCCTTACGTTGACTTAACAGTCTCAACAATTCCTCAAGAAGGTGGACAGTCATCAAGGTACACCCGACTAAAACTGAAGCGTAGGCCCAGCCCATGGGAATCCTCATGGCTGCAGATCTTTGACCGCTATTGAACAAGAATAATGTAAGGCGCGCGCCGTAATAGGCCAGGAATGCGCCAAATCCGAACCAGACCAGCGCTATAAATATCTCGAATGCGAGCCGTCTCTTGCCAGTAAAGCGACTGACCAACACCTCCACGCGCAGATGGCTACCTCTGCTGGCAGCATAGCTCGCACCGATCCAGCATTGCCATAAGAATATATATCGGGCCAACTCTTCACTCCAGGAGAGCGAATTTTGAAAAACATAGCGCATCACTACTTGGAGGAATACCAAGGCCACATTTACGGCCATGCTGCCGACGAGAAAATATTCCTCTGCACGAACTAACCAATTATGCCACATGCTTAACCTAAATTATCTGGCGCTCCTTTCGGCGAGCTCGATGATGTCTGATCCAATTTCGCCTTTGAATTGATCGTAAACGGCACGAGCAGCTTCGACGAGCGGCTGTTTGCTCTCTGGTGTTAGCTCATTTATGATCATGCCTTTGTTTTTAAGCTCAGCAAGAAACTTGTTCTCTTCCTGAGGCATAACCTCGCGATGTTTCATCACAAAACGGCGAGCTCCCTCTTTAACCAACTCCTCAAGATCGTCTGGAAGATTTTCAATGAAGGAGCGATTCGCCAAGATGTGAACGACTGAGAAGACGTGGCCCGTGAGCGAACAATACTTTTGGACTTCATAGAACCTGGAGTCGTATATGAGGACGACAGGGTTTTCTTGTCCATCCACGGTTCCCTGCTGCAATGCGGTATAAAGTTCACCGAAGCTCATCGGCGTAGGGTTAGCTCCGACCTTCTTGAAAAATGCCACATGGATAGGGGTCTCCATGGTGCGAATCTTAAGGCCCTTCAAGTCGTCCATGTTTTGGATCGGACAGCGATTGTTGGTGATGTGCCTGAAGCCGTTTTCAAAGTAGCCCAAATTCATCATTCCCTTGGACAACAATCGCCTATCGAGTTCCTCGCCGAGTTGGCCATCTAAAGCTTCGAAGGCAGCCTCACGGGTGGTAAAGAGGTAGGGCATCTCGACCACGTGAAAACTCCCTTCAAAGCTGGCCGTAATGGAGGTGACTGGTAGGGCCATCTGGAGTATGCCGAGCTGC
>CAYTKB010000255.1:0-1577 GCA_964438265.1 uncultured Acetomicrobium sp.
CTCAACGGTAAGGAGCTTATCTTGCGATAGAAGAGGCAGGGGATTTGCTTCGTGTTTTGGGAGGGATTCCTGATGGAGTGCGAGACGAGATCGAGGGAGATCGAATGGATCAACAGAGCCCTTAGAATGCACAAGGATTGCATCCAGGGAGTCATGCGCGCGGAGTCCGAGGAAGAGCTCTTGGAAGCCGTGAAGCGCGTTATGGTCGAAGTGGGCGGATATCGTCAGGTCCTCTTCCTATCACCTGAATCCTGCCCCCAGTTTCAAATTGAGGCGTATTGCCCTTGTGGGGCCCTTCGTGAGGTCCTCGGAACCGGCAAAAGCGTCGAAGCAAAAGGGGCAGAGGAGGAGTGCAGTCGCTGCAGTCTGTATCCTGATTCTAAAGACAGATGTCGTCTCTTGGCTGTGCCGATAAAAGTGAAGGGAAAATGCGAGTACATCCTTGCCACCTGTGGCGATGCGGGGAGGGGAGAATTTGTTAGCGAAGAAATCGCCCTCATGGAGGAGTTGGCCGGCGATCTATCATTCGGCATCGAGGTGCTGCGCCTCAGGGAAGAGCGCAAGAAAGCCCTGGAGAACTTACGCTACGCCAGCTTTCACGACCCCTTAACGGGCCTTTATAACCGCGCCTTCTTCATGGAGGAGCTGCACCGCCTCGATGTGGAAAGGCAGCTCCCTTTGAGCTTTATCTTTGCCGACGTGGACGGACTCAAGCTCGTAAACGACACGTTTGGACATGTCGAAGGCGACAGGCTCCTTACAAGCTTCGCTCAAGCTTTGAAGGGATGTGTGCGGCAGGAAGACATCACAGCCCGCCTGGGAGGGGATGAATTTGCCGTCCTCCTGCCCAAGACCAACAACGAGACTGCCAGGGATATCGTGCGCCGCATCGAGGATGCGCTTGAAAACCTATCTTTCGGCCCTATAGCGGTGAGTGCAAGTTTCGGCGTTGCTACGAAAGAGGACCCCTCTCAGGGGATAGAGGTCGTCTTTTCGGAGGCGGAAAAAGAAATGTACCGCGTCAAGATCGGAAGTTCTTCTTCCCTCAAAAAAAATGTCTTAGACTTCTTCTATAACTGGCGTCGCTCAAGTCCTGGATATAACTTGGATAACGCGAGGCTTCTCCTTGCGCTTTCTCAAAAAGTGGGGAAAGCGATGCAGCTGAAGACAAAAGACTTAGAAAGACTTTATCTCCTCGCCTTATTTCACGACATAGGTTTTGTCGCAATGCCAGAGATAATAGAAAATGCAAATACAGGAAGGTTGGCTGACGAAGAATTTAGGCGATATGCTGAGCACGTAGAGATAGGTTATCGCATAGCTTTAAATTTGCCCGAGCTTGCCCCTATAGCGGAAGGGATATTGCGCCACCACGAGCGGTGGGACGGCAAGGGCTTCCCAAGTGGCATCAAGGGCGAGGAGATCCCTCTTTTAGCCAGGATCTTAGCGCCAGTTCATGAGTATTGCGACAATGTCTTTATAAAAGGTCTTACCAAGGAAGAGGCCATATCTGCCGTGGCAAGAGAAAGTGAAAAGAAGTTTGACCCGCATGTAGTTGATGTCTTTTTAAATGTGCT
>CAYTKB010000256.1:0-1566 GCA_964438265.1 uncultured Acetomicrobium sp.
CGGGCGGGAAGACCTTTGTGAAGTGGAATCTCCAAGGCCTCGAGGAAGAAGGTGAAGAGATGGGCCGTGGCATTGTTACAAAACATCTAATTAATTTGATCGCAAAACAAGTCGATGATAATGGCCTCGTCGTGTGGTATGATCCAGACGCCGCCTATTCCGAAGTGATTGACGGTTTAGATCTGCCTGATACCACGATCCTCCGCTATGAGGGAAGCTTTGTCCGTCTCCGCTGGGAAATCGACCAGAGGAAACTCATGGATGGCGAGGAACCTCCTCGTTTAGTGGTCTATGTCCCTATGGCTCAAGGGGAAACGCATCACGCGCTCATTGAGCTTGAAGCAGCGGGCGTGGTCATGCAACCGGGGCAACAGCCGCCGTCGCGCAATACTCGCTTGGCTGTTGTAGCGCGGAATGCACTCAAGGATGTTTTGGGTGTAGAGGCTGCTATCCAGGTGGAGAAGCAAATTGAAGCAGGCAAGCTAACCTTGGTCGACCTTGACGCCCTGGCCGATAAGGGCGGTGAAATATCCAAGGGTGTAATTGCTCTTATCTTCGGCACTGGCGACCCGCAGGAGATCGCACTCTGCTTCCTCGATAGCGACCGCTTTGACGAGAGTATCATCGAGAAGGGGGCAAGAGATGAGCTTATAGAGCTTTTGCGGCGGGATTTTGGCTTTGACGCACTTAGTGACATAGAACTGACTGATCTCCGCCAGCGTTTTGCCCGTTATGTCCTTATGACTGACCTTGTTTCCGCTCTTGGCGATGCTGTTCCGTCAGAACTATCTTCTGTTCCGGTCGCCACTGCGCCAACAACTATTGACGCATGCAAGGCCTTGACCAGGGCTTGGCGTCTGCGCCGGGATACGCGAGAAAGCTACGTTGCTGCTGCTCAACAGGTCGAGCAGGAATTTGGTCTGGCTACCTTGGAGTTCGATCCAAGGGCAATCGAAAAGTTCGAATCCTTCCCAGTCATCGAAAAAGCTCTGTTGCGTTATGCCGAAAACCGGCTCCTGGAGGAGGCTGATGGTGAAATCCTCACGCTGGCCGAATCGCGCAGGGCTGGTTTCTGGTGTGATGTGAAGCCTTACCTTCAAGCCCGCTGGGCGCTCATTGTCTCGGCCGCTGAAGTCATGTTGGAGGCAGACCGCGTGGAGCAGGCGCTTAAAAAAGCCCCAGATTCGTTTATCGGAATGATTAAAGAGTATGCCGAAAGCACCGAGCCTTGGTGTTTGCTCGATACCCGCCATCGCCACATGGAAAGCTGCTGGTATAACTACGAAGCAGATGGCGAGGACCATGACAACACTGAAAAGCTGGTGATTAAAGCCAGGCAGCGTTATGCAAAGGTGGGCTCCGAGATGGCGCAGCGCTTTCTGGCTCAGCTCCAAAAAAGTGCGCCCGACAAGGGCGTTTTATGCCAACGAGAAGTCTTTGAAAAACACGTGAAGGCCTCGCTTGGTCGCGAGAAGATCGCTTATGTGTGGGTGGACGCGCTTCGGTTTGAGATGGGCAGGGAATTGGCGCGTTTGCTTAAGGAAGACTTTGATGTGAACCTATATG
>CAYTKB010000257.1:0-1519 GCA_964438265.1 uncultured Acetomicrobium sp.
AAAGATATGAGCTTTACATTCCCATTTTTGCATAAAATTTGCCGAATATGTGAGATGTGGAAGTGAATGTGGATGTGGGAGTGAGCGTGAAAGAGAACAAAAATTAAGGGAGGCCAAGAAACACCAAAAGCAAAGATCTGACCCTTGGGGTTCATAATAGATAGATGTGCCAAGAAGGATGAAGCCGAGGAAAGGCACAAGGGGGGCACGTCAGAAAGAAGCGACAAACGCAAATGAACACGTTAAGAGGGGTGGAACCGTACCGAGTGCGAACAGCTCATGCTCGGGGCAGGTTGTAACAGACAAATGTACGAGGGACAAAATCCCCTTAACCCCTTGACAGGCAATACAGCATCTGACCCGGGCCCTGCATGACCCCGGGCCCTGCAGGGGTTACGCTTGATAGGAGGCCACAAGGTTCTCCAGCGAGATCGTTCTCTCTTTGAGGCTCGGAACTAACTCGCTTGCATCCAAAACCTCAATAGCCACGATGCGTTCACCTGGACCAATGTCCACTGCTACCTGGTCGCTAAGGTGGATCACTTCGCATTCCATCGGCTCCTCTATAAGGCGGATCGTCAAGGCATCCACAGTTGGGTCATAAACGATCTTCATCTTTAAGGTCACCTCCGTCACTCCTTTTTGGGGGGCGGATCCCCTTCACTGGTGTAGCCATCCCTTATGTAGTGCCGATTTCACCGAAACCGGCAAAGAAAGGCAAAAAGTAAAGATCAGACTCCCAGAGCGAGCATAAAATCTATGGCTGTCGTTATCTTAATATTCTTGTAGCTTTTCAACTGAAGCAGGTGACGATCTCCAGATACGAGAAGTTCGCACCTTCCTGCCACGGCACACTCAAGAAAAATATTATCTTGAGGGTCATCTTGTATTACATTTATTTTTTCCTGGGAGCTTGCCAACACTACGTGCTCGAAAGAAAGAAGCATATTCAATAAATTAAGCCTTTCTTCTACAGTGCCCAAGCTCGAAAATTTCTCCCTCGTCAAAACGGCGCTATATTCTTCGATGACTTTTTCACTCACCACAGGTTGAAATTTGCGAGCGACCCAAGCATCGACTATCTTAGCGGGAGAGCTTGTTTTTCCAATAAGACCTGAAATTAAGACGTTAGTATCGATTACTGCGCGCATTCCGCACTTTTTCTACCTCTTTTTGCACATCTGCTTCGGAAAGGCCAGATTTCTCTGCTCTCTCTCTAAATTGGTTCAGTATCCGAGAGACTTCCGTCATTTTAGCCTTCTCTGCCAAGGCCTTCAGCTCGTTATATCTGGCATAACTGAGGAGAACCCCCTTAGGCTCTGAACGCGAAGAGATGATCAGCGCCTCACCCTTCTCTGCCTCCTTTAGATACTCTCCCAGTTTGGGCCTTATCTTATTTACGCCTACCACTTTCTCCATGATCCCGTCACCACCACAAATCCTATTCTTAAAGTAAACTTTAAGATGAATTTTAACATATATCTCTATTGCGATCAACGCCGATCCCCAACCCACAAGA
>CAYTKB010000258.1:0-1510 GCA_964438265.1 uncultured Acetomicrobium sp.
GAAAAGCGCGGGAAGGCATGGATCCCCTCGAGCCCTACCATGGAAAGTAATAGCCCGATGAAGCCGGAGATCCATCCCTTTATAGGCAGATCTTCAGCAGTGAGGTTTCCAGAAATAACTATGCCAAAGACGGCCAACAGGAAATACTCCCAAGAGCCGAATTCCAGCGCCACCTGAGCCAAAAGGGGCGTGGCAACAGCCACGGCCAAGACACCCAAGACCCCTCCTATAAAAGAGGCAGTCGTGGCAAGCCCTATAGCAGGACCGGCTTCCCCCTTCCTGGCCAAAGGGTAACCGTCCAGAGTCGTAGCAGCAGCCGACGGGGTGCCGGGAATATTCACAAGTATTGCCGATTGGCTTCCTCCATAAATTGCCCCGCAATACACGGATATCAAGATGGGGATAGCCACCCGAGGCTCAACGCCGTAGGTGAGGCCGCTTAAAAGAGCTATGGTCATAGTCGCAGTAAGGCCGGGCAAAACCCCTACAACTATGCCGAGAAACGTGGCCCATACCATAGTAAATAACATGTAAGGCTCGGTGAGCAACCTCGTTATTTCTTGGAATACAATTGATAAGCCGTCCATGTTTATACCTCTCCTTTAGGGCAATGGAATCAAGAATATTTTCCCGAAAAGATAAGAAATTGCAAAAGAGGCAAACGCCGATATGATTAAGATCCAGTGCAATTTTGTGGCTTTAAAAAACAACATCATAAAACTAAGAAATAGAAAAGTGGCAAGCGTATAGTTAATACTACCTAATAATACAAAACAATATAATATAATAATCCCTATTGCTAAAAACAAGCGCTTTCTTTCTATAGCTATGACTGAGGCGTCTCCAGAGGTAAAAGTCTTATCTTCCCCTTGTAACTTCGATCTACGCCTTCCCATAAAAAACAACGCCAAACACATCACAACAATGCAAAAAGAAAGAAAAGCCGGGAACAGGCCGGGCGCCGTATAAATGTCGTCGTAAACTGGCATGCGCAATGACTCTTCCAAGGCAAGTGCAGCAAACGCTGCAAAAACAAGACTTATCTTCACATCTATATTCGAAGCTCTTTTGCTCTCCATGGGTCAATCGTCTCCTTCTTAAAGAGGAAAATTGCCAAAAATAGCTATGGGGGATATCCCCCCATAGCTATTTCACTACTTGCTTAAACTAAGCCCTTCGGGCTTGGGGATTCCCAAGTCGGCCGGATTTTTCTTGGCCACTCCAACTTCCCAGAGTATCCACGACACGAGCGAGGTGTCTTTGGCCGCCAGCTCTTCGGACTGAGCCCTATCGTAGCCGACCCAGTCCATAACCTGCGACTCGCATAATTTTTTAAAGCCTTCGCTGTTAACGGCCGCTTTGTAAGCCTCATCCAACTTTTGCAGCACTTCATCCGAGACGCCTTTAGGCGCGGCGATACCCCACCAACCGCCAAAGGGAACCAGGCCCTTCATTTCCGGCACAAAGTCTGTAACGGGCGGAATCGGGCCATACCCCGGAAGCTCTACTG
>CAYTKB010000259.1:0-1502 GCA_964438265.1 uncultured Acetomicrobium sp.
CAATTCGCGGTGCACTCCAAGTTGGATCGAGGCACGCGAGTCGTCATCCGCCTACCGTTGACGCTCGCCATAGTGCTCGCCTTGCTCGTCAGCGTGGGAGACGAGGTATACGCTATACCGCTTGAGGACGTGGAAGAGACCCTTTTGGTGAGTAAAAACGATATCAGAAGCGTTCATGGCACACCTGTAGTTACCGTAAGGGGAGAGATCTTATCGCTTCAGAGTCTGGCTGGGCTCTTGAGGGCTCATTCTCGACTGGAGGCGGACGAGTTTCCCGTGGTGGTAGTCAGGGTAGAGGGGAAGAGGAGAGGACTTATCGTCGATGAGCTGATCGGTCAACAGGAGATTGTGATAAAGCCGCTCGGAAAGCTCCTTTCCAAGGTCCATGGGATCGCTGGTGCTACGATATTGGGCGATGGCAACGTGGCGTTGATATTGGACGTGGCTTCCCTTGGCAGCAGACCCGAGAGGGCGGTGACGTATGAAGCTCGAATGGGAGCACCTCAGTAGCCTGCAGCTGGATGCGCTGAAAGAGGTCGTCAATATAGGAGCCGGGAACGCGGCGACTGCCCTCTCCAAGCTCCTGAAAAGGTCTGTCACCATGGAGGTTCCGAAGGCGGAGTTGATACCGGTTTACGAGGTTGCCGAGAAGTACGGCGCGCCGGAAATGCCCGTCTGTGCGGTCCTCATCCGGTGCGAAGGAGAGTTTTCGGGCAATGTCATTTTTCTCATGGAAGAAGGAGAGGCGTTTAGACTGTCCGAGATCTTGATCTCCCAGGATTTGGGGAGCTTGGATGACGCGATGAAGGAGGAGATCAGGGACAGCGTGAACGCAGAGGTCGGCAATATAATCATCGGCGCATTTTTGAGCGCCATAAGCCTCCTCGTTGGAAGCCCCTTGCCGTCTACGGTTCCAGCAGTTGCCCATGACATGTTGGGATCAATAATGGATGTGGTGGCCGCCCTCTATGGCATGACTGGCGATGTGGCCTTGATGTCCAAGACCACCCTAAATGTCATAGGCGAGGATAGCGAGGTAAGAGGCACTGTTCTCCTTGTGCCGGACCCGGATTCGCTCGAGACCCTTCTCAAGAAGCTGGGGGTGTTTTAGGCTTGTCTACTGTCTTGCACGTAGGCATGGCCGACTTGGTGGCAGCCAAGCACCCGGCTACGCTGATATCCTTGGGGTTGGGTTCGTGCATAGGAATTGCGATTTATGATGAGGTGGCCAAGGTGGCGGGGATGGCTCACATAATGTTGCCGGAAAGCAGGGGAGAAAACACCCCTAAACCGGGGAAGTTCGCTGATACAGCGGTTTGTGCGCTCGTTAACGAGCTGCTCCAAATGGGAGCTTCTAAGGGCAGATTGAAGGCTAAAATGGCGGGAGGCGCTCAGATGTTCGCCTTGGGCGGCAAGGGCAGCAGCATCTTATCGGTGGGGGACAGAAATGTAGAGGCCACGAAGAGAGCCCTATCCAGTTTGGACATACCGCTCGTAGCTTT